>DATNFX010000313.1:0-61504 GCA_035606195.1 Pyrinomonadaceae bacterium | reverse complement strand
TGCAAACAAAGACCGGAGGAACCGCCCGCGCTCTTCCCTGACGAAGCAAACTCCACCAGCAACTGCTGCTCCTCCGCTGCCGTCAGCAGCCGCAGCTGCGACACCCGCCTCTCAGGACACTCTACAATCGCCCCCAGCAGCGTCCGGAACTGTTGCGCAAAGCGGGCGATGCTCTCTGTCTCGAACAGCTCCGTCCGGTACTCGATGAAACCAGAAATGTCTTGAGGCCTTTCGGTCAGATCAAGTGTCAGATCAAACTTCGGCGTGCTGTAGTCATTCGGCAGCAGGCTAAGCGTGACGTCCGCGAGTTGTAACTGAGTGTGTGGCGTGTTCTGGAGAATGAACATCACCTGGAAGAGTGGATTGAGATTGAGATGCCGCTCAGGCCGAAGTTCATCCAACAACATCTCGACCGGCACGTCCTGGTTCGCATAAGCCGCGAGCGCCACTTCACGCACGCGATGCAGCAGTTCGCGGAAAGTCGGATCGCCGGAAAGATCTGTCCGTAGCACGAGCGTATTGAGGAAGCAGCCGATGAGGCCCTCAATTTCTTTCCGATCGCGACCGGCGATGGTAGATCCAACGCTGATATCTACCTGGTTCGTGTAGCGGTAAAGCAACGTTTGGAACGCGGCGAGCAGCGTCATGAAGATCGTGACGTGTTCCTGCCGGCTCAATCTCCGCAGACGTTCGGTAAGTTCCGCATCCAGAACAATCGACTGCTTGAGTCCCGGAGAGGATTCAACCGCGGTGCGTGGATGATCGAACTGCAGGTCGAGTAGCGCCGGTCTACTGTTCAAATGCTGCCGCCAGTATGAAAGTTGAGATTCGGCTGCCCCGCTCTCGAGCCACTCTCGCTGCCAGATCGAATAGTCGGAATACTGAAGCGGCAACTCTGCGAGCGGCGACGATTCGTCTCGTCTGAAACTATCGTAGAGTGCGGCCGTCTCATTGACGAAGACGTTCATAGACCATCCGTCGGCGACGATGTGATGCATACTGAGCAACAAGATGCACTCAGCTTCCGCTAATCGCAGCAGCGTGGTACGAAGCAGTGGACCACGAGCAAGATCGAACAGTCGCTGCGCCTCGTCGCGCGCCAATCCCCGCGCGCGATCTTCGCGTACAGCTTTCGGCCAGCCGCTGATATCGATAATCGGCAGGATCAATTCGGCGTGAGGAGCAACGACCTGCACCGGTCGTCCCTCAACAGCGCAAAACGTGGTCCGCAGAATCTCGTGGCGGTTTACGAGGGCGCGCAGGCTTTTTTCAAGCGCATGCACCTTGAGGTCGCCGGCGATTCGAATGGCGAAACTAATATTGTAGGCCACGCTGTCCGGTTCTAATTGATTTAGAAACCAGAGTCGCTGCTGGGCCAGGGAGGTAGGAAAGACGTGGACTTCCCTCTCCGTCAGATCAGCTTCCATCAAACTCATTGAGGTTACTCAGCTTTGACCGATTGAGTCTCTTGAAAGACTTCTTCACAAGAAACGCTTCACGCTCTCGGGCAATGTCAATTGCTCTGTTCCGGTCAATTTCACGCGATAGAGATCGCGGCTCGCTCGCTTGACCGTTTCGGCAGACTTGCGCGAAGCCTGCTCGCCATTGAGCCGTTCTTGAACAGTCCGCGCCAGCGCCGAGAGCACCGGTGCTTCAAACATCACTCGCAGTGGAAGATCGACGGCAAAGGTTTCTCGCAAACGCGACAGCACCTGAGTTGCCAGTAACGAATGGCCACCCAGTGCGAAGAAGTTGTCCTCCGCACCGACTACACTGCGACCCAACACCTCGCTCCAGATTTCCGCCACCAACTGCTCAACGGGGTTCAAGGGCAGGCTGGCGTCAGGCGTATGCGGCGCCCCCCACTCCGTGACCGGCGGTAACTGTTTTCGATCCAACTTTCCGTTGGGTGTGCGCGGCAGTGCAGGCAACACCAGCAACGCCGCGGGCAACATGAACTCCGGCAACAGCCCGGAAAGATGGCCTTGCAACTCCTCCGTCACTTCACTCACGCTCCGATCAACCGCTCCAGTCAGCGCCACATAGGCCACCAGCCGTTGCTCTTTGATCACTGTTTGCGCAACGACCGCGGCTTCACTCACCCAATCGTGGCCCAGCAAGGCCGACTCTATCTCCTCCAACTCAATTCGAAATCCACGCAGTTTCATTTGCTGGTCCATTCGCCCCAGAAACTCGACTGCGCCATCGCGCTGATACCGCCCGAGATCTCCCGTGCGATACAAACGCGCTCCGGCCTCGCCACTGATGCCGTCGGGTACAAACCGCTCCGCTGTCATCTCCGGCCGGCCTAAATAACCCCGCGCCAGCCCAACGCCGCCCAACACCACTTCCCCGGTGGCGCCAATCGGCCTCAACTGCTGCTGCGCATCGACAATGTAGAGCCGTTCTCCAGCCAGCACTCGGCCGATATTCGGCCTTGCGGTCCCGCGCTCAACTACTCCTCCCGTCGAGTAGGTGGTGTCCTCTGTTGGCCCATACAGGTTCCAAACAGCTTTCACATGCGGCAACTGTTCGTAGATTTCTCCAACCAGCCCGCCGTCGAGCGTTTCACCAGCAAGATTCACAACTTGAACACTCCCCGACGCCCCGTGCAATCGCAACAACTCCTTCATCGCCGAAGGCACCGTGTTGATTAATCGCACCTCATCGCGTCCCCTCAGCTCGCCCAGCTCCAGCACGTTTTCAACCAGCACGACTGTCCCGCCACACGTCAGCGGCACAAACAGTTCGAAGATAGACAAGTCGAAACAGATTGACGTGCTCGCCAGCACCGCGCTCAACTCTGCTGCGTCATACTGCTCATGGGCCCAGCCCAGCAACGCGACTGCACTCTCATGCGTCAGCATGACTCCCTTCGGCCTGCCCGTGGATCCAGACGTGTAAAGCACATATGCGAGATTCGCCGGCGCGACTCCGCTCGCACCTTCGGCTGCCGGTTCAGGCAATCCCGACAACAGTGCATCCAGATTGATGCTTTCACTTTCACTGCCAATAGCGCGGACTGTTTCCATGAGTGCTTCTTCAGTCAACACCCATTTCGCTCCCGCGTCGGCCAGCATCCAACGCAGCCGTTCACTCGGATAATGCGGATCTAACGGGACGTACGCGGCTCCGGCTTCCAGAATTCCCAGCAATCCAACCAGCAACTGTGGCGTGCGTTGCAGACAAACTCCCACTAACTGCTCTGGTCCAATCCCCTGCCGCCGCAGATACTCAGCTACCACGCGAGCTTGCGTTTCGAGAGCGGCATAACTCAGTCCCTCGCCATTCCGGCCACGCACCGCCACCGCCTCAGGTGTTCGTTGCGCCTGCGCCCAAAACATTTCGTTCAGCGTGCGTCCTTGATTGGGTGCTGCTCCACCCGGGTTCCAATTCACCAGTAACTGCTGTTTCTCCGCCTCACCGAGCAAGGGCAACTGCGACACACGGTGCGAGGGCGCACTAACTGCTTCACGCAGCAACCGCTCGTACTGCGCTCGCATTCGTTCGATTACTTCCGGCTCGTAGAGATCGGAGTTGTACTCCAGTCGCCCAACTATTCCCGCCTCTGTTTCCGCCATCAGAAGCATGAGATCGAACTGAGCAGTGCAACTCTCCAGCGGCACGGTTTCAAGCCGCAATCCATTCAATTCCAATTGCGCTCCGGGCTGTTCGAGTGCAAAAGCAGAGAGATCCTGATCGTCCAACAATTGCGTTTTCTGAAGCACGAACACAACGTCGAAGATCGGCGACCGCGCCGGATCGCGTTGTGGTTGTACCTGGTTGACGAGTTGCGGAAAGGGCCAGTCCTGGTGCTCAAATGCAGACAATACAAGCGCGCGCATGCGTTGCATTACGCCGGCGAACGTTGGCTGACCACTGAGATCGGCCCGCAGCGGTAGCGGATTAACAAAATAACCAACGTTGCCGGCAAACTGCGGACGACTTCTCCCCGAAGTAAGTGTGCCAACGATCAAATCGTGCTCACCCGTGAGCCGGTGCAGCAACGTGTAGAAGCCCGCCAGTAAGATCATGTACGGAGTCGCGCCGTACTCTTTACTGAGAGCTTTGACGCGTGCTCCAAAATCCGCGTCGAACTTTAAAAGTGCCGATCGGCCGGCGAACGTCTTGAATGCCGGGCGTGGATTAGCGCCAGGTAGATTGAGCCGAGGCAACTCGCCCGAGAGCTGCTGCTGCCAGTACTCCTCGCAACATCGGCCCCTGCCGTTAACAATAAAATCGGTCTGCGATGCTACGTACTCCGCGTACTGCCCGTGCAGCGGATCGAGCTTAGCAACCTGACCATTTACCTCTGCCGCATATAGCGCGCTCAGCTCTTTCATGACAAGCGCGAACGACCAAAAATCAGAGACGATGTGATGAATTACGATTAGCAGGACGTGCTCGTCATGCGCTCTCCGAAAGAGAGTCACGTGCAGCAGCGGCCCGGTTTCGAGATTGAACGGCTTTTTAGTTTCTTCAGTGAGTCGCTCTTGAAAAGCAAGTTCGCTCATCGATAAGGCGTCAAGCTCGTGGAAAGAGATCTCCGCGAACTCATGAATCCTTTGCACCGGCCGGCCATGCGATTCGTGGAACGTAGTACGAAGCGCAGCGTGGCGAGCAACTAACTTTTTCAACGCTCGCCGCAACGCCTCCTGGTCCAGCCGAGACCTCACTCGGAACGCGCGGGCCAGGTTGTAGGCCGTGCTTTCCGGCGCCAGCTTTTGCATGAACCAGAGAGATTGCTGCCCGGAAGACAACGGCTGTTCTGAATGTTGAAAATCCTCGGCGGAGAACTCGGGCCCCTCCGGCTGTGACCGCGCAAAGGTAGCCAACTCACGAACAGAAGAATCCTGGAGAAAGCGAACCATGGGCACGACGATCCCAAAGCGGCTCTCGATCAGGTGGGCCAACTCTACTGCCGCCAGTGAATCAATCCCGTAGCGCACGATCGGCTGCTCGACGTCGATGCTCGATCGTTCTACACCGAGTCTCTGCGCCAGTTGCTTTATCAGCCACTCCTCGATCGACTCAACATCGTCAGCACCAGCGACGGCGCCGGGCCCCGAACGCGCACTCCACGCACCCACTGTCTTCAACTCGCCCGCCAAAAACATTTCGCGGCAAAGACTTCGTTGAATCTTCCCGCTCGAGGTCTTTGGTATCGAACCAGTCGTTGTCAGGAGAACAGTCGAAACCTGTAGCTCCAGTTCTTCTGCAATCGCTTCGTGAATTGCCACGAGCACTTTGTCAATCTCGACCGTGCGACGGCGATCCACCTCGTACACAACAACCAACTCTTCGGCGCCTTCAACGTCAGCGGTGAACGCAGCGCCGCAACCGGCACGCAATGACGGATGGCAATGCTCGGCCACCAGTTCGATGTCCTGTGGGTAGTAGTTCAGACCGCGAACGATGACGAGATCCTTTAGCCGGCCCGTGATGAATAGTTCTCCATCATCGACAAAGCCGAGATCTCCAGTGCGTAAGAAAGGTCCTGCGCCAGTGCCGGAGAGATAAGCGCGGAAAGTCTGTGCCGTCAGATCGGGCTGGTTCCAATAACCGAGCGCTACACTTGGCCCAGCCACCCACACTTCGCCAATTTCCCCGCGCGGGCACTCAAACAGAGTTTCGGGATTGACCACAACAACCTTTTGTCCGCGCGCATGGATGCCACAACTGGCGAGATATCGCAGTCCTTCGTCAGGCCTTCCCTCGACGACCCGGTTTCGTTCGAGTTCACTGCTCTGCAATGGCTTGATAACCGGTGCGGCGTCTTTCGCCTTGCCTCCGGAAACAAGCAAAGTCGCCTCTGCGAGGCCATAACAAGGGAAGAAAACCTCCTGCCGGAATCCCGCGGGCGCAAATGCTTCAGCAAATCGTTCGAGCGTTTCCTGCCGCACGGGTTCAGCGCCATTGAACGCGACCTGCCAACTGCGAAGATCAAACGTCGCGCGCGCTTCCGCCGGAATCTTTCGCAAACATAAATCGTAGGCGAAATTTGGCCCACCGCTCGTCGTTGCGCGATAGCGCGTGATCAGTTCAAGCCACAAGGAAGGACGTTGCAGGAAACTCAACGGCGAGAAAAGTATGCAGCGCGCACCCAGATAGAGTGGCTGCAACACGCCCCCAATCAGCCCCATATCGTGGTAAAGCGGCAACCAGCTCACAATCACTGACTCAGGCCGCTGCTCGAACGCTTCGGCAATCAGTGCTTCATTGTGCAAAAGGTTACTGTGCGTCACCAGCACGCCGCGCGGTATCGAAGTTGAGCCAGACGTGTACTGAAGAAGACACACGCTATCGCCATCGATTGGATCAGGCGTCCAATCCTCAGCGAGTCGATCGTCAATGCCTGGCGTGATCAAACACTCGAGATCGCACTCTTCACCCAAGAGACTTTCGAGCCTGCTGCGCAACGTCTCTGTGGTGAGGATTAGTCGCGCTTGCGCGTCGACGATGATCGATCTCAACCGCGTCACGTTGCGGTTCGAACGAGGCGGATACGCAGGCACTGCGACCGCACCGGCATACAAACAGCCGAAGAAGGCTGCGACGTATTCGAGTCCAAATGGATAAACCAACAAAACGTGCGCGCCGCTGAGTTCCCGCGTCCGAATCGCTGCTGCGATCTTTCTGGCTTTTTGATCGAGCTCCTCGTAGGTGACGCTGAGCTCTTCGGCGCCATCCTGCGCGACAAACGTATAGGCCACGCGATCCGGCTGCTCCTGCGCTCTCGAGATCAGGAGTTCAACCAGATTACGAGCGATGCTATTCCGTGTCCTCTCTTCGGAGACCGGGCTTACACTGACTGTCATGGGTTTCGCTTAGCTGGTCGGCCTACGCGCTTTTCTCTGCGAGGTTAAGATACGAGAGCTGTCTCAGAGTGGCTTTGCACAAAAAGTGGACCTTGCCTGCGAAGCAGGCGGAAGCATAAAGCCTGGGGCGCAAGCCCCAGGAGGAGGATTAAAATTAAATTTGCGAGCCCATGAAATGGGCGGCAGCTCATGGGCAACAAAATTCGGTCCCATTTTGACTGCGCTTGCTCTGTCGCCCGCATTCGCGGGCTTGAAAATCTGTTTCGCTTTGACCTTGGGGCTTACGCCCCAGGCTTTATGCTTCCGCCTGCTTCGCAGGCTAAGACCGTAATTTTTGTGCAAAGCCTCTCAGAGTGTGAAATAGCGGCTTATGAAAGTCGCATCACTGAATGGGTTTGAAGACGGCGCCAAGTCAGCAGGGCGTGACTTGAAATTCCCAATTAATGACTGTGGCAAGCCATCGGTGCGGTCAACTATCGTGATCTTGAGCGGCTGCGATGGTTTTAACTCAAGCGCTAGATCAAAGCCTTCGACAGGCGTCCCGCTGTACTGCATGGACCAACCGCTACCAGATCCAACACGCAGAGAGGCTGGAGTCGTAATTTCTCTGCCGTTGACTGTTGCCTTCAGCACGTCGGCATCGACAAAGACTACAAGGCTCGGGGCCTGACGCGGCGAGGTAATTTTTAACTGCACTCGGCGAACGTCAGAACCGTTTTCATCTTTCAGCACTTGCAGGCCAGGCGCTGGTTCCTGGATCGCAGGCGCCTCGCTTTGTAGAAACGAGCGATTGCGCGAGGGAAAGAATTGATTGACGTCTCCTCTGTTTCCCTGCGCGAGGAATTGCCGGGTCCAGTCGTTTAGCCGGACGTCCGCACTGGCCCAAATGGCTTTGCCGGTGCCGGCGTTCATGGCATAAAAGAGATCTGATTTTTGCGGTTGGTCGTGGTCGAAGTTGGAGTTCAAACCAGCGATAGCCAGCAACACCACGCCGGCGATTGCGAGACCGACCGGCAATAGCCATCGCTTTGAAACTGCCGGCAGCGCCAGAGCGGGCGCCAACAAACCAAGCGCTAACACCGCCAGGACAATCAATACCGCCGGCATACTCAAAACCAGAGCGGTATACAAGAAGTAGACTGTTGGAGCAAGGAGGAGCAGACCAGGCAGCGCGCCGAGCGTGAGAATGCCAAGTCGTTGTGGTGATTCGCTTTCCTTGTCAGTAGTCACGAAGGCGATTAGTAGCGACACGGCTGCACCCAGCAGCGGCCAGACAAAAAGATAACTCACGCCCGGGAGGAACAACGTCGCGGGTAACAGCAGTAACGCATATAAAACCAAAACTCCCGCGAACAGGTTTGCATCCGCAGTTTTCTTTCGTAACCATTGGATCATGCCCGCAAACAGTGCCGCGGACAGCGCCACGAAACTTAAAAAATAGTACTCACTGCGAGAGGCTCTGTTCTGAAATATCGAACCAGTCCAATTCGCCACCAGGTTTATCAACCACCACAAACCCGTCACGACGAACCAGCTCACGGCAAGTGCGACTACGAAGGTCAGTGTCCCCCACGCAATACCTCGCAGCGTTAGCTCACCTTTACGAATTCCGATAGTTAAAACCGCGATCGTGATTAGCAGAGTGAAGATGGCCAGCGGGATGTTCCATGCATAAGAGTAATGAAGCAACGCAGTGCCGAGGATATTGAAGTACACAGCATTGCCCTGACCGCCGCGCGTCAGGTCGACATTGCCAAAATATCGCGCGAGTGCGAGCGCGTAAGAACCTTGATGCTGCAAACTACGCTCATCTGTGTTTCCGAGGTCATCGAGGCGCGTATGATAATGTGTCAGGCCATCGATGTAAGCAAAGTTCAGACCCGCCCAGCCCGCCTTTTTGAATACTGTCAGATCCGTATCGTTGGGCAAGAGCCGGTAGACTTCATTCGCCAGAGAGTTGGATATTGGAGCGGGCGCCGCCTGGTCCAAACCGTCGATTAGCCAGGCATTATTATTACTGCTCTCGAACATTATTGAAGGACCCGTGTTGCCGCGCGCCTCGAAGTTCAAAACCAAACCAACGTCTTTGGCCCAGGGGTGCTCGCTCGCGAAAGCCTGCGCGCCCAGAAGTCCAGTTTCCTCACCATCGGTAAACAGGAAGATCAGGTCGTTCTTTAGCAGCCCACCGGTTTTCAACGCGCGCGCGGTTTCGAGTAAGGCGGCAACGGCAGTGCCCGCGTCGTTCGCGCCGGGACCGTACGGCACAGAGTCGTAGTGCGTTGACAGCACCAACGCTTTGGCGCCATTCGAGCCTTTTATTCTCGCAACGATGTTGTTTACTGTTCCGGCCTGACTGTAGGCGCTATTAACGGCGGTGGTCGTTTGCACCTGCGGCTCGAGACCCAGGCTGCTCAAGCGCTGAACGATATGCTGTCTTACTGCCGCCTGTTGAGCTGTTCCGATAGGACGTGGACCAGCAGCAATGACCTTGAGATCATTCATTGCACGGCCCGAAGAGAAAACATCCAGCGGAGCGCTTTGTGGTACCGCTGCCGGCGCCTTTTGCAGGTGTACAGCGACAAACACTACAAAGACGACGAACAGCAAGCTAAGGACATTAAAAAGTGCGGCGCTATCGAACGGCTTGGCGGACACCACCGGACCGGCTTTTACTGATACCGACGACTGGGCCATGTCTGCTCTCCTAATAACCTAGATCCACCGCAATAAACCTCAACTCGCTCGCATACTTTTGACCATTTGCGTCAGGCAACCAACATTGCCCCGGAGTCGGAAGCATCTCCGTGAAGACGAAGTCCGAACAATCATTCCTGAGGCCTTTGCGCACCATTTTACTCAGGATGTTGAGGTAGACAGGACTGTCAAAATCCACGAATACCGGTTTGACTTCAATCGGCGATTTTATAAAAACAAATCGCGGCATGCCTTGCTCACGGGCCCAACGTCGCGCTGCCAGAAATCGCGAGGCTTCGTCTTTTTCCTCGGCGAACTCGATTTCCGCAGCTTGGAAACACCATGTCTCGCGCTCGACCACCAGCCGATCGATCGTAATTCTCGGCCGGTGTTTCACCCGGGCAAGCAGCTTGAAATCGTTTCCGACGCTCAGAGTTGGTGTAACAGTGAGTAGGTCCAACGGATCGAACTGCAACCTTCCATCGCGGGTGCGGACCATCGGCCCCTTGCCCTGATCCTCAACGACCAGCGAACCGAACTGGACTATCTGCGAGTGAGGCACGTCGGCAGGTTCGGGCACAAACTCAATAATATAGTCATGCGGAGAATAAACCGGCATCAGACGTGAAGACTGCGACGGCCAAACCACCTTAGGTACGAGCGGCACTGCCTTCGGTTCAGCCCGATCCAAAACGAAATTGCGCAAGAACTCTCGGGGCTGCGGATGATGCTCGACAAAAACATGGGTGCCTATAGTGTTGACCGTTGCGTGTATCTCGCCCAAAACGAACTGATAATCACCGCGCCGAATTGCGTCGATGCTTTCCGCTGCGATCATGATGTCCGGACTGTGATAGATCGCCGCTTCCCATCCGGCGCGTGGTGAGTCGAACGCCGTAGCGACTGCTTCGCGAAGCTCTTCGCTCGTATATTCGACGCGGCTTGTTCCAGCCGGCAAAGAGAGTATTTGGTCCCACTTCTTCTGGACTTCGAGCAGTACCACGTTGAGCGGTGCGCGTTGATCGGTCAACACTAGTGGCGAGATTTGATACCAGAAAGTTGTGAAGTCAATCGTCCGCGATCGCGTGCGTGCGGAGATTTCGGCGTACAACTTATTAAACCAACCTCTCGCGATGTTGGCGATCTGGTAACTAAACCACCTTGCGCTCGTCAGAAGCAGGCAAAGAGACGGCGCCAAAGAAGCCGTGACTTGTGGGCCGAGCTCGAGATCTAGATCACGGCGGCAATCCTCGTAAACCAGCGTCCTCGCCGCATACATCTCTCCTGGCGATCGCGTCGAGGCCGAGCCGGTCAATCGCGTAAACGTTTCTTCCAGATTTCCAATCGCCGCGTCTAACTCTTGATCGTCGCCAGCCGCTCTCGCAACGCAATCACGGGCCAACTCAAGCTCGGTGAGTGCGGCTAATGAAAGTTCCCGCTTTGCGTCGTCGGCAATTTGCTCAAGGCCTCGACGCAGAGTCCGTTCTGGAAATAGTTCCATCGGAACTTCGAACTTCCAGACAATCCATGCCCGTTGCTCAAGCTTCTCAAGTAGGGCGTATGCTTCTGCCGCACTTTTGATTCCAATCAGAGGATTGGCGACGAGCACTTTCGCGATCTCTTTAGCAGTTCGGCAACCGTCACATGCTCTTAGTGCAGCAGCCTCGTTGAGCGGCAGATTGATCGCTCCACGCGACGGTAAATACAGGCGAGTTCCCGCGAGATCGATGTAAGAAGCGCGGCGTGGCGCAATCCACTCGCGAGACGTACCATTTGCCGCGAGCACCTGGGCCAACTTGTCAATACACCAGACTTCGAAGTACACATCACGTTGCGCCAGCAGCGTCTCACCGGGTTGCGCTTGAATCAAATCTCCCGTTGAAGCAAGCTCGGCCCAGCCGACGGGTCCGAAAAAGCCAATGGTGTCATTCTTCGCACAATAACGCTGGACGTAACTGGCGACCGCCTCTTCGCGCCGCCGCCGGTCTCTCACTCCGACGTCGCGCTGCTCCGGCATGCGGAGCAAAGCTTCAATGCTGCCGTGTAATGCGTTTCGGTTCTGCCAAATGATTGCCTCACGAAAAGTTTTCGACGTCGCCGCATCCTTGATTGCCTGCGAAATTAGCAAAGCTTCCGCTTTGAAGTTTGCCTTGAAATCGGACCAGAGCGGTGCTGGTTGTTCGCGTCCGTTGTTGCCTGCGCTTTCTGCTTCCAGAATTGCGTCCGCCGCCTTGGCTGTCTCCGGCGCGGCTAGTTTTGAGAGCTGAGCAATCGGAAACCCCGCACCTCTGAGACCGACCCAACGCCACAGCGCCCACGTTTCGTCAAGCCTGATCAAATGCGCCGGTGTGTTCGCTGAGTCCGCCGAAACAGGTTCGCAAGCCTCAGCGGTAGCTGCAGCCGATTGTTCCATCATCTCGTTATCTGATCGTGCTCAGTACGCCGCTTTGGCCCAACTGTCTTCAGGCAACGGCACAACGGGTGTCAAGTCGCGACTGGACAGGAACTCCGGTCGCTGATTGGTTTGAGTGGGAATATTCTCGACGCTGTTGTAGGTGATGATCGCGACGACGCGATCAAAAGGAGACATGTTACTAGGCGAGCAATGAATGATATTCGGATGTGTAAAGAGCATTGAACCCGCGGGACCCTTGGGTGCGATAATGCCGTAGGTGGCGATTCGTTGCGCGACCGTCCCCCGATCAAGAGCGTACTTGAGCCGGGAAGAGAGCCAGCCCGGGTTGTTCTCGTTGCTGACTTCTGGCCCGGGGTCACAGACCGGCGTTTCAATCACGCCTTCCTTGTGTGAGCCGGGGATGAAGAACAAAGGTCCGTTGAATTCATTCACGTCATCGAGAAAAATTATGACGTTGGAGGCACGAGCTGACGGCATGCCATCCTCTTTCTGCCAGTAGATGTAATCCTGGTGCCACTCCCAAATATCACCACCGAACGCTGCCTTGGCGTTGATCTTAAACTGGTAGACGTACACCTGGCTGTCGAGAATTTTCATGATCGGCTCTGCGATTCGCGCATGCCTTGTTAGCCGTTGGAAAGTCTTACTAGTGAACTGTGCTCCATATACGGAACGCACGTCACGGCCTCCGTCTTCCATGACTTTTCCCAATGAGGTGGCGGCGAAGAGGTGAGGAAGCTCCGCTTTCATAATGTCAACTTCGGCAGCGGAGAAATAACCGGGCAGAAACAGAAGACCGCGGTCTCCATACTCGCGCAACTGCTCGTCAGTGATTGACATCGAGAGCGGCTCCTTTAGCTTTGGGTTCGATTGCATGAAGGTGCTTATTCTCTGGTGCAAGCCTCAGAGAAGATCCGGTTCAGAGGTCACCAACACACCAGCAGAGCGTTGCCATCGCTCCAAACAGTTTGTATTCAGCTTGCCGGAAAGCCTTGCTTTGCGGTCCATCAAGGACTTCGTTCGTTACTTCGTCTCCGCGCACGGCCGGCAAGTCGTGAAGAAAGATCGTGCCTGAAGGTTTTGAGACGTTCGCCATGAGCTCCAGGGTCACGCTGTAAGGTCTGAACTTCGCCTTCCAATCGGGGTCCGCCTTAGGCACTCCCATCGTCTGCCATCTCGTGGTGTAGACGACGTCAACGTTACGCGGTAACCGATCGATCCGGTGGTGCTGTTCGATCTCAGCTCCGGTCTTGCGTGCCATTATTTTTGCGGTCTCAAGTTGAGCGTCAGCCAATCCATAACCGGCAGGAGTCACCAGCGTAAGTCTCATTCCTGCAAACATCGCAATGCCAAACGCTAATGACGCTGCCGTGTTGTTTCCCTCGCCCAGATAAAGCACGTGAACGTCTTCGAGCCGGCCCAACGTCTCTCGCATCGCCGCCAGATCCGCAATCGCCTGCGTGGGATGCTCGTTCTCACTCATGGCATTGATAACGGGCATCCTGTGCTGCGTTGCAAAGAGCTCCATTTCAGAAACTGAGTCGTTGGTACGAATAACGAGTGCTTTAAGAAAACCGGACAACACCCTGGTGGTGTCCTCAACAGTTTCGCCGGTTGTGAGTTGTAGATCGGATGGTCCATAGTGAATTGTTTTCGCCCCGAGGCGATGCGCGGCCACTGAGAATGACGTCCGCGTGCGCGTAGAGGCACGACGAAAATAGATGCCAACCGTGCTCCCGCTCAGAGAAGAGTGACCAATCTCCTCTCCGGCCGCGAAAGCGACTGCCGTTTCGACGAGCTTTCGTAACTGACCCGGCGTGCAGTCGTGGATCGAAAGCAGATGCCGGATCTTCGTTTCGTCTTTGAAACTATTAGCGCTCACAGGAGCAGGCGAAGCCGCAACATTGGCAAACTTTTTCATTGTCTTTACCGTTGTGGAACTTAAACAACTCAGGTGGGTGCGGGTAGGCGCAGCGTAAACGATCGAGCTCAGGAGTTCATGCCGGGCTACGCGCTCGACTGCTTTGCGGCAGCTTCCTCCATATGCTTGCGCAGGCTCAGAGGTCTCATGTCAGTCCAGACCTCTTTGATGTACTCCAGACATTCGGCCTTCATACCGGTTTTACCGGCGTCAAACCAACCGAGTGCATTCTCGCGATCGGCAGGCCAAATCGAGTACTGCTCTTCGTGGTTGAGCACAACTTTATAGATTGTTTGATCTTCTGCGTCATCTCGGTCCATCTTTTTCCCTCCGATTTTATTTTGTGCGAAATCTGCAATTGCAAGTGGCCGGCACAGCTACCGCATCCGAAGCCAAGTGGCATCTTAAATGAGAAGACAAAATGTGTGGATGCCTACTCGGACAAGTCGTCCGCAGGCTTGTTCTAATTACCGAGAGCTCGTAAGCATGAAGTGTCCACACAACAACATAGGTACTACGTAGTTGCTCAGGGCTTTCTCTCTACTGGGGAGGTCGGAGCGAGTCCTCGGATAGAACATCTATTAGTCAGAGCCGCCCCTTTCTACCCAACCTGAGACGTTGCTGTCTGTCGTGAATCGGACTGAGTCTGAAATCAGACAAACCAATTCTCCATCATTGTGGTTTTTCTAAAATAATTTCGGATCTTTTATGCTTTATTGGTCCTTATGAGGTCCTATTTCAACCGATAGCTGTTCACGCATGTTGGCCCAACTCACGCGGGCGAAAAAGCTCGAGACTTGAGATCCGTTGAGCTGGATCTTTTACCAGGCGTTCGAGCATATTCTCGTAATCGTCTAACAGTCGCCGCGCTGTCTGCTCGTCGAAAAGTTCTGTGTTGTAAGTAATGGAGCCAAGCAATCCGTCCGGAGTCTCGTTGAGCGATAGGACAATGTCGAAGGGCGCGTTCGTCATTCCAAACTCGAACGGACTCAGCTTCAACCCAGGCAGCTCCAGCGTTTTCATAGAAGCGTTTTGCAACACAAACACAACCTGGAAAAGCGGGTTGCGACTCAAGTCGCGCTTTACTTGCAATTGACTTACGAGTTTGGCGAACGGCACATCCTGGTGCGCGTAAGCGCCAAGCGTGACTTCGCGTACTCTTTGCAGCAACTCGCCGAACGTCGGGTCGCCGCTGAGATCTGTTCGCAGCACCAACATGTTCACGAAGAACCCGATCAGGCCTTCCGTTTCCACACGCGTTCGATTAGCGATATCCGCGCCAACAACGATGTCGTCCTGTCGAGCGCGTGAGCGGAGCAGGATGTTGAACGCGGCGAGCAGAGTCATGAACAGAGTCACGTGTTCTCGACGGTTTAACGTCTTCAGCTCCTGCAACAATTCTGCTGACAGCTTGAAAGGAATGATCGCCCCACGCGGATTGTAGACACGCGGTCGTGGCCGATCGGTAGGCAGTTCCAGGTTTGGCGCCTCGCGGAGTTTTTCGGCCCAATAGTTGAGCTGCGACTCGAGGACTTCGCTCTCCGTGCGTAACAGCTCGAGTTGCCACTCAGCGAAGTCGGCATACTGCACTGGCAAATCCGGCAACGGTGATGGCTGATTTGAACGAAAAGCTTCGTACAAGGCCGTTACCTCGTCGATAAGAACTCCCATCGACCAGCCGTCGGAAATGATGTGGTGCATCACGACCAGTGCGACGTGTTCCTGCGGACTCAGGCGCAGCAGCTTCACACGCAGCAGCGGAGCTTTATTTAAGGCAAACGGGCGCGACGCTTCCTCTGCTGTCAAACGCCGCGCCTCAGCTTCGCGCTCTTCCGCCGGCAACCAACCGATGTCTAAGAGGTTCACACGAAGAGTCTTGCGCGGAGCCACGACCTGTACCGGTTCACCGTCAACTGCCATAAACGAGGTCCGCAGAATCTCGTGCCGGCGCACGATCTCGTTCAGCGTCCGCTCGAGGACGGCGCGATCGAGATCTCCTTCGAGTCGAAACGCTGACGTGAGGTTATAAGTTGGAGTGTTTGGTTCCAGTTGCTCCCAGAACCACAGACGCTGCTGCGCAAACGAGAGTGGCCGCGGACCATCTTGTGCCTGACGCCGAATAGGTGGTTGGGCCAGATCCTTGCCGTCACGAAGCAGACTGTCGATGTGTGTCGCGAGCTCAAACACGGTTGGCAATTCGAACAGCCGGCGGAGCGGCACCTCTAGTTTGTACGCTTCGCGCAGACGCGAAACGACTCGTGTTGCGAGCAGCGAATGGCCTCCGAGCTCGAAGAAGTCCTGGTGCAAACCAACGCGTTCGAGGCCCAGCACTTCAGCCCAGATCTCAGCGACTAACTCTGTCGCCGCGGTCGATGCGGGTGCTTGTGGCGGTCCCTTGTCTGCGGCCTCAACCTGATTACCGCCGCGCTTCAACTGAGCATCACGCCGCCGAATCAATTGTTGCTCTTCCTCAGGCGTCAATAGCTGAATCTCGCAAAGCTGCTGTTTTGGATCAGCGACCACGAGTTCCAGCAGTCGCTCGAAGTGACGCAGCATGCTCTCGATCGTTTGTTGTTCGAACAGATCCGTGCTGTAGGTAAAATTGCCGCGTAACTCGCCGTCTTCCTCGCGTAGAAAACATTCGAGATCAAATCTTGTCGCACCCGTAACGAACTCCTGCACCCCGATTTCGAGCCCCGGTAGATTTAGTTGCGCGTGCGGAATGTTCTGCACCCCAAACGTCACCTGGAAGAACGGGTTTCGATTCAGTTCGCGAGCCGGGCGTAACTCTTCAACGAGTCTTTCGAACGGCACGTCCTGATTAGCATAAGCCCCGAGAGTCACTTCACGAACGTTGCGCAGCAACGCGCGGAACGTGAGCTCCGGATGTACCTTAACGCGAAGGGCAAGTGTGTTGGCGAAGAATCCGATGAGGCCTTCGAGTTCAGTTTGCCTGCGATTTGCGATTGGAGTGCCCACCACGACGTCCGCCTGATTTGCATAACGCGACAGCAGCACAGCGTACGCGGCTAGCAACGTCATAAAGATTGTCGTGCCCTCACGCCGGCTCAAGCTGTGCAACTCTTGTGTTAATGCGCGCGCCAGTGTGAACCCGATTTGCGAGCCTCGGAAGCTCTGCAGTGCCGGACGCGTCTGGTCCGTGGGGAGTTCGAGCGCCGGGGGCGCGCCGGCCAGTTGCCGGCGCCAATAGTCGATCTGTCCAGCAAGCAGATCGCCCTGTAACCACTCGCGTTGCCACAAAGCGAAGTCGGCGTACTGTATCTCGAGCGCAGGCAGAGGCGACGGCTGATCCTGACAGACTGCTTCGTACAGCGCGCGAGTCTCGCGGGCCAGTACGGCCACTGACCAACCGTCAGCGATCAAATGATGCAGCGTGAGTTGCAGCACATGCTCCTGTTGATTCAACCGCAGCAGACAAACGCGCATAAGCGGACCAGCAGACAAGTCAAACCTCAGTTGTGACTGCTGGCTCGAAAGCAACACTGCGTCAGCTTCTCGTTGCTCTTCTGGCAGGTCGCTCAAGTCGATAAGTGGTAGCGACACTTCTTGATAACGGTTGATCACCTGCACAGGGGCACCGTCAACGACGTGGAAACTTGTGCGCAGCGACTCGTGACGCTGCATGATCTCGTTCACAACTCGTGCAAGCACCTCGACGTCGAGCCGGCCGCGAATGCGGAAGATGACTGGAATGTGATAAGCGGCCCCGGGCGATCCCAATTGTTCCAGGAACCAGAGTCGCTGCTGCGCAAACGACAGAGGCAGCGGCTGCGGCCGCGGCCACGGTCCAATTTCGAACGGCTGGCTCAACCTTCCTTCGCGCATAGCGCAGTTAATTCTTTGTGCGAGCGCGGCGACCGTCGGTGTCTCAAACAAACTGCGCAGACCGAGGTCGACGTGGAACACGTCAAATAGTCTCGCCATCACTTGCGTGGCGATTAAAGAGTGTCCACCTATCGTGAAAAAGTCGTCGTGTACGCCGACGCGCTCGAGATCGAGAAGCTCAGCCCAAATACCCGCGATCAATTCTTCTACGGCGTCGCGCGGAACGAGGTAGTCATTCGCAACTTCAAACTCCGGATTCGGTAGCGCCGCGCGATCCACCTTGCCGTTCGGCAACAGCGGAAGCGTCTCGATAATCATGAATGCCGTGGGGACCATCGCGGCGGGCAGACGTTGCGCAACTCTTTGCCGGAGTTCGGCAACGACTAACTCAGAGCCGGGTTTCGGAACAACATAGGCGATCAGACTGCTCCCTCCCGAATGATCGTGACGCAACGTAACAAGCGCCGTCTCCACGTCCTGCTCGACTGTGATAGCGGCTTGAATCTCTCCCAGCTCGATGCGAAGGCCGCGCAATTTCACCTGCTCGTCACGGCGCCCGTGAAACTCGAGGTTCCCGCATGGCAGGTAGCGGACCATGTCGCCGGTGCGATACAGGCGGCCATGCGGTCTGGGTCCGAAAGGATCCGGCACAAACCTTTCAGCCGTCAGGTCCGGTCGCTTGAGATAACCGCGACCTAATCCCTCTCCACCAATAAACAGTTCTCCAATCACGCCGCGCGGAACGGGTTGCATCTGCTGATCCAACACATATAACTCGGTGTTTGCCAGCGGACGGCCTATCGGCGTCACTCCGTACGGGGAATCCGGCGCGCAGATCGTCTCTACAGACGCAATGGCCGTTTCCGTCGGTCCGTACGAGTGATGCAGTGTCGCCTGCGGCAGGCGTTGATAAAACAACTTCACCAGATCGTGAGGCAAAGACTCCCCGCCGCAGATCACTTTTCGCAGAGACCTCGCTTGTGCGACGCCGTCCTCAGACAGAAAGAGCCTCAGCATCGCAGGCACAAAATACGCGATGGTCACGTGACGATCGATAATTATTTGCAAAAGGGCAGCGCTGTCGTGCTGGTCCTCTGACCGGGTCAGTACTACCCGACCGCCGGTCAGCAACGGCCAAAAGATCTCCCAAATCGACGGATCGAAGTTGAGTGTTGTCTTACACAGCATGGAGTCTTGCGGCGTTAATGCGTAGGTGCTTTGCATCCACAGCACACAATTCACGACTTCGCGGTGGTCCAACATTACACCTTTCGGTCGCCCCGTTGTCCCGGAGGTATAGATTATGTAGACGAGGTTGCCGGCGCTCACGCCACTTAACGGGCTCATTCGGCTGTGTGGTTGAATCGCTGTCTTGTCCGTATCGATAAGTACTCGCTTTGGCCCATTCTCGGGCAACCTGTCAACCAGGGCCTGTTCGGTCAGCAAAATCGACACTCCTGCGTCTTCGATCATGAAGCGCAAACGTTCGCGCGGGTAGGCCGGATCGAGCGGTACATATGCTGCACCCGCCTTTAACACCGCGAGCAGCGCCACGATCATATCGACTGAACGATTCAGCATGACGCCAACGAGGACGTCCGGCCCTGCGCCCAATGACTCGAGATAGTGCGCGAACTGGTTCGCGCGTTCATTCAATTCGCGATAGCTCGTTTGCTCGTCACCTGAAATGAGGGCCACCGCAGCGGGCGTACGCTCTACCTGCGCCTCGATCAATTCATACAAACAAACTTCGCGAGGGTAATCAGCGCTTGTCTCGTTCCACTGGACCAGCAGCCGGCGACGCTCGGCTTCAACGAGCGCCCAGGAATTGTCCTTGCCGGCTGGATTCGAGACGATCGCGTGCAGCGCCCCGGCATAGTAGTTCTTGATCTCGTCGATCTGTTGGAGGCTTATCCGCGAGAGATCGTGTTCGAGTATCAACACCAGTTCCGAATTGTTTAGATCGAACCCGGCGCTGAATGGAAAGTTGATCTGGCTAAACACTTCGGCATCGACGACCTTGAAGTCATTGCTTTCATGCACGTTTTCGAGAATGTGGAAGTGTGTGTAATTGAATGTCGCCTCAAAAAGCGGTTCACCGCCACGTGCTCTTTGCAGTTCCGCGAGCGGATAGCGGCGAAATGCTGAAAGCTCATTCTCCTCAGCAGCGACGGCCTGGGCCAGATCGAGCCACGACTTGTCCTGGATCCGCGTTGAGAATGGAACCGTGTTCAAAAACAGGCCGAGCGCTCGATCTCCACCGCCCGCTTCAGGGCGACCGTTGGAGACAAGACCTGTTGTGACCTCGGGCTGCCCGGTAAGCACCCCAAGTATCTTGCAGTGCGCCGCCAGCAGCACTGACTTGAGTGGCACTCCAGCGCGACGCGCAAACGATTTCAAACCACCGGCTAACTCACTATCAAAACGCACCTGCAAAATATTTCTGCTTGCGTCAGGTGGCGCGGATCCTTCCCGCGGCGGCAACATAGTGAATGGCAGAGTTGATAGTTTTTCCGACCAGTAGCGCTGGTTTTCCTCCGAATGCAACGCTTGCTGTTCGAGAGCAATGAAGTCTCTGAAGCTAGTCGCAGGCTCCTCCCTATCACGGAGTTCCTGATAGAGCGAGAAGAGCTCTGACAACATCGAACTCAAACTCCACCCATCGAGAATCGCATGGTGAAAACTGAGCGCGATGCGAAACTCGGTTTCGCCGTGGACAAAGAGCCTTAGACGCATGATGGGCGGTGAAGACCAATCAAAACCACGCCTCTTCTCTTCTTCCTGCCACTCGGCGAACGCCTGTTTCCGATCGGTCGCCGCCAAATACGCTAAATCCACCACCTCAAACGGCACGGTCACGCGATCGTGTACGAGTTGTAGCGGTTCGCTGTAACTGTGTAGATCGAAGGAGGTACGTAAAATCGGATGCTGCTCCGTCACACGTTGCAGCACTCCCTTTAGCGCCTCGATTTCGAGTGAACCACGAACGACGCAACTGAAGATCACATGATAGAGCGCCAACTCTCCACTCAAATTCGTGTGATACAACATTCCGCGCTGAAGGAACGAGAGTGGATACGCGTCTTCGATACTTTCAGGCAGCCTGTGGCGATCATCGATGCCGACCAGGCCGAACGCATCGCTCTTGCAGGATTCAGCCACACCGGAATCAGTTCTTTCAGCGACACGCGCCAGTTCGGCAATTGTCTGAAGCTGGAGGATCTCCCGCACCGAAACCTGATAGCCATGCTCCTCCGCCCTTGCGTGTACTTGAATACTGCGAATTGAATCTCCGCCGAGATCGAAGAAATTGTCGTTAACACTGACACGCTCGACTCCCAGCACGTCCTGCCAAATTTCGACGAGTGCCTTCTCCGCGGGAGTGCGCGCCGGAACATACTCCTCCTTCACCTTGTCTCGCACTTCGCCGGGCGCAGGCAGCGCCTGCCGGTCGACTTTGCCGTTCGCCGTTAGCGGAAAAGAATCAAGTATGACGAGCTGCGAAGGAACCATGTAATCCGGCAGGTGCTGGCCGAGGTAACTTCGCATGCCGGTCGCGATCAACTCTCGCTCGTCTTCGAGCACGACGTATGCGACCAACTGCTTTTCAAGTCCGGCATCTGCACGCGCGAGGACTACACATTGCCGCACGGCCGGATGTGCTGCCAACACACCCTCGATCTCTTCCAGCTCAATGCGGAAGCCGCGTACCTTGACCTGATGGTCCAACCGGCCGGCAAACTCTATCCGGCCGTCCGGCAGGTAACGCGCCAGATCACCAGTGCGATAGAGCCGTTCACCGGGTTTGCCGCAGGGATGCGGAATGAAACGCTCGGCCGTTAGCTCTGGTCGATAATGGTAGCCACGCGCCAGGCCGTCGCCGCCAGTGTAAAGCTCGGCTGCTACTCCGGGAGGTACCGGCTCGAGATCTCGATTCAGCAAATAGACTTGCGTGTTTGAGATCGGGCGACCAATGGGAACCACGTCGCGAGACTCCTCCCCCCTCATCATTGGATAACAGCACGTGAAGGTGGTGTTTTCAGTTGGTCCATAGCCATTTATCAAGCGACCGGGAAAACTTCTCAGCACTTTTTGCACGTGCGCAGCCGACAATATATCGCCACCCGCAAGGAGTTGACGCAACTCGCGCAAATCATCGGGCCGTTGATCCACCATCAGGTGAAACAGGCCGGCTGTGAGCCATAAAGTTGTCACACCATGACGTCGCAACGCTGCGCCCACTTCTTCCAATGCAGGCGCTTTCGGAGGAAAGATCACAAGCCGCCCGCCGTTAAGCAGACTGCCCCATACTTCGAACGTTGAAGCGTCGAATGTGATTGGCGCCAATTGCAAAAATACTTCGTCGCTTCCGAAGCTTGCATAGTTGGTTTCTTTTACGAGACGCAAAACGCCGCGGTGCGTGACCGCGACACCTTTCGGCTGGCCCGTCGAACCTGACGTGTACATCACATAGGCAAGGTGCTCGGCTATTCCCTCAAGGCGGAGATTCTCATCACTCTTCCGAGCGATGGCGTCCCAATCGGTATCCAAACTCAACACGTGCGACCAGTGCGCAGGCAGCACGCCCAACAGCGACTCTTGCGTTACCACGACGGGGATCGCCAGGTCGTTAAATATGAACTCCAACCCGCCGATCGGATATTCAGGATCCAGCGGCACGTAGTAACCACCTGCTTTGATAATCGCCAGCAGCGCGACGACCATTTCAAACGAACGTTCAATGCAGAGCGCGACCGGGATCTCCGGCCCGACGCCAAGCGACTTGAGATGGTGCGCCAGCTGATTAGCACGGCGATTGAGTTCGTGGTAAGTCATCTCGCGTTCGCCGAAAATCAGTGCTGTGGCCTCCGGTGTTCGCGCACACTGTGACTCAAAGTGTTGCGCAATGAGTCCGTTTCGCGGGTAATCGGCGGTTGTGTTGTTCGCAGTCGTCAAGAAGCGACAGCGCTCGTCCACTGAGAGCAAGGGCAAGCTGGCAATCCGGCGATCCGGATCAGCGACAATTCCTTCGAGCAAATTAGTGAAGTGGTTGAGTAACCGTCGTATCGTGTCAGGTTCGAACAGATCGGTGTTTGAAATGAGAAATCCGCTCAGCCGCTCTTCGCTTTCCCAGAGATGAAACTCGAGATCGAAGCGCGTGAAGTTGCTCTCAAACGGTTCGGGCGTGACTTTGAGGCCGGGCAGCTCAAGCGCGTTCCGCGGCGTGTTCTGCAGAACGAAAACCACATTGAAGAACGGCGCGTGGCTCAGGCTGCGTTCCGGCTGCAGTTCCTCAACCAGTTTTTCGAAAGGCAGATCCTGATGCGCATAAGCGCCGAGAGCAGTTTCGCGAATCCGGCCCAGCAGTTCCGCAAAAGTCGGATTATCAGACACGTTGCTGCGCAACAGCACCATGTTTGCGAAGAAACCGATCAGGTTTTCGATGTCAGCGCGCGTGCGGTTGGCGATGTCGGTGCCAATTACGATGTCGTTTTGATTGGAGTAGCGATAGAGCAGCGTCGTAAACGCCGCCAGCAATGTCATGAAGAGCGTTGCGCCTTCGTCCCGGGAGAGTCCACGCAGTCGCGCCGCCAGCTCTGGTCCAATCTCGAAGTGCTCGGGAGCGCCGTTGAAAGTTTGAATCGCAGGGCGTGGCTTGTCTGTGGGCAGCTCGAGCAATGCCGGAGCGTCCTTGAGTTGCCGGCGCCAGTAGTTCAGTTGCGTTTCGAGCACTTCGCCCTGCAACCATCCGCGTTGCCAAACTGCGTAATCGCTATATTGAAACGGCAACTCAGCCAGCGGCGACGGTTGGTCCTGCAAGAAAGCCGAGTAAAGCGTCGAGAGCTCATTCACGAGCACACTGGTGGACCATCCGTCCGAGATCACGTGGTGCAGCTTGAGAATAGCGAGGTGCTCTGCGTCGCTAAGACGCAGAATGCGAACGCGTAACAGCGGGCCGCTGCTCAAATCAAACGGCTCCATGGCCTCTTGCCGTGCAAGCAAACGAGCATTTTCTGCTCGTTCCTCGTCCGTTTCGCCCGCAATCTCTTCGATCTCCAACGTTGACGGCGTCCACGGACTGACGATCTGCGTTGGGCGACCTCTAAAGTTTGCAAACGTCGTGCGGAGAATCTCATGACGCCGGACGATCTCCGCGAACGCCCTTTGCAGTGCGTCGAGATTCAATTCTCCCTGCAGACGCACGCGCGAAATAATGTTGTAGTAAGGCGTGCCGCCGGCCATCTGGTCCAGGAACCAGATCCGCTGCTGCGAGAAGGAAAGTGGCAGGTCGACCGCACGGGAAACTCGCGCGATAGTCCCGACCGCTACCTGTTCGCCGGCCTTCAGCGATCTTTCGATGTTCTCTGCAAGCCCCTCGACCGTCGGCTTCAGGA
Source organism: Pyrinomonadaceae bacterium (assembly GCA_035606195.1). Lineage (GTDB taxonomy): Bacteria > Acidobacteriota > Blastocatellia > Pyrinomonadales > Pyrinomonadaceae > PSRF01. The sequence goes on along the minus strand of DATNFX010000313.1, from coordinate 37,414 downwards.
ACAGATTGCGGAGACTCAGTTCGATATGAAATGTCTCACGTACGCGAGAAATCACCTGCGCCGCCAGGAGTGAATGACCGCCGAGATCGAAAAAGTTGCCGGTCACACTGATGTCATCGAGGCGCAGGACCGAGGCGCAGATTCCCGCGACGATCTCTTCAACGGGAGTTCGCGGCGCGACGTGTTCGTCCGTCAGGATTATTGGGCCATCCGGCGCAGGTAGTGCGCAGCGGTCAACTTTGCCGCTGGCCATTAACGGCAGCTCTTTCAGCAAAACAAACGCCGACGGGATCATCTGGATCGGCAGATGTTCCCGCAGGAAATTTCGCAAATCGTCCGGCGACAATTCGGGGACCTCGGGTGCAGGATTCGCGCCATTACCATTGCTAGCGGCCCGCTGCTCCGGGTCCCACGCATAAAGCATGTAACCCCGAACGATGTCCTGGCTGGTCGTTTCCACGATCGCACTCTTCTCCACTACAAACGTGAATCCGCGTGTGCGCAAGAGCGCTGTGATCTGCTCCAGCAGCCCATCGGAATGGACTTCGATCACAAACTGTCTGATCTTCTTCCAATCCTCGTCCTCAATTCCCAAAACCACGTCAAACTCGCTTCGTTCTACGTCGAGCTTCAACAGATCGATACGCTCAATTTCGTTTTCACGAATGACCTCGGAAAGGGTGCGGAGCTGGCAGGTATACGACTCGCCAATCAGGTAGTGTTCGACAAAACTATCGAGATCGTACTGACCCGGCGTCTGAGAATTGTGCTCAAAGGTCTTAAGCCAACTGCCCACGTTCGCGCGGGCCGCGGCCTTGTCTTCATCGACGCGGCTACCCTTGCCCGACATCGCCGCTGCATGGGGATAAAAAGTGAAAGTCGCCGTCTCACGCCGGCTCGAAAGTCCACACTCAAAAAGCTCGACGTCGAGGCCATAGAACTTTACGTTCGTCTGCAACGCTTCGAAGTTCGGCGGCAGCGGTTCAAAAGAGTAAACGCGAGCGCCTGGCGACTGTTGCTTTACAAACAACGTGAAGAGACCGATGTTTGCGCCTACATCGAAGACACAGGCGTTTTCGTCCAGGCGAATGCCGTGCTTCATGTAGATCCTGTCTTCGAAGATCTCGCGATACACGCCACTCGCCTGCAGACTGCCGTGGCCCGCTATGACCATGCCGTTCGGGAGTTTCGATACTTGTTTGCCGGCTAAGAGATCGTCTCCATTGGATTTTGCTACGAGCGGCAAACTTCGGGTACGCTCCGGCACAACATAAGCAACCAGGCGTCGATCTTCCGAAGACTCGCCGTGGGCCTGGACCACCGCGTCGCGCACGCCGTGGTGTTGTCTAAGAGCGGTCTCAATCTCGCCCAGCTCGATGCGCACGCCACGTACCTTCACCTGGTGGTCGGCGCGTCCTACAAACTGCAAACGCCCGTCTTCGAGATAGCGGCCCACATCGCCAGTGCGATACATTCGCGCGCCTGCCGCTCCCGAAAACGGTTCAGGGATGAACTTCTCCGCCGTTGACTCCGGCCCATTCAGATAGCCGCGCGCGAGACACTCACCGGCGACACAGATCTCACCACGCACTCCCAACGGCGCCGGCTGTTGTCGATCGTCGAGCAGATAGATTCTCGTATTGTTTATCGGGCGTCCGATGTTGGGCGGCTCACCGGCGGTACGGATGTGACCGATCGCGGCATCAACCGTACACTCGGTTGGACCATAGACGTTGTAGAACTCTGTACCCTGTTCCGCGGCAAGACGGTCCCAGAGATGGCTGCGCAACGATTCGCCGCCAATTAGCATCAACTTTGGTCGCCTCTCACGCCACGATTTCGAAGTTAAAAGCAGTTGCAGTTGTGATGGTGTGCAATCAAGCACGTCCAACTGCTGCTCAGCGACGTGGCCCAGTAACTCATCCGGATTCGCCCGTATTTCTTCGGGAACCACTACCAACGTATGGCCGGAAAGAAGTTGCAACAGTTGCTTGATTGACGCGTCGAATATCACCTGTGCATTCAGGCCCACGCGCAACGCATCGTTCTGATCCTGGTAGATTTCTTGTTGTAACGCGCCTACCAGATTGACTGCGGAGCGATGCTGGACCATCACGCCTTTCGGCGTACCCGTTGAGCCTGACGTGTAAATCACGTAAGCGAGACTTTCCGCTGTCGTGCTGACCGGCAGATTTGTCGTGTACTCGGGTTGTGTCAGGCATTCGTCCAGGCAAACGATTTCTGAATCACACGCCGGCAGCAGTTCCGTGAGCGCTTTCTGCGTCAGTACGACGCGAACATTTGCATCGCCAAACAAGAACTTCAGGCGTTGTGTAGGCTGTGACGGATCGAGCGGCACATAAACGCCGCCGGCTTTCAGAGTGGCGATCATTCCCAGGACCATTTCCACCGAACGTTCCATGCACACAGCGACTCTGACTTCCGGGCCCACACCCAGTCGCCGCAGGTAACGGGCGAGCTGATTGGCCTGCGCGTTCAATTCTGAAAAGCTCAATTGCCGGTCACGAAAGACAACTGCGGGCCTCTCAGGCGCGCGTTCCACCTGCTCCTCAAACAACTCGTGCAAACAAACGTCGCGGCGGTATTCCGCTGCCGTCATATTCCACTCGACGAGCAGTTCTTGTTGTTCGTGAGGCGTAAGTACTGCGAATTTCGAAATTATTCGATCCGGATCGGCGGCAATGTCCGTCAGCAAATGTCCGAGATGGCCCAGGATGCGATCCACTCTGGCATCGTCAATTCGGCCAAAGTCGTACAGCAGTTTTACCGACAGCTCGGCGCCGGGTTCGATGATGATATTGATTGGGTAACCGGTGGCGGTGTGATAGTGGACCACGTCGCGCACCTGAGCGCGGTCATTCCTCTTCAAGAGCGAATGATCGATCGGATGGTTTTCAAAAGAGACGATCGAATCGAACAGTGGATTGGTGCGAGGCACATCGCTCAAACCCTGGACTTCAACCAGCGGACTGTATTCGTACTGCCGCATTTCCCACTGCCGCGCCTGAATGTCCTTGAGCCAGGGGACTAACTTCGCATCGGGCGTCACTTCAATACGCGCGGGCAGCGTATTGATGAGCATGCCGATCATCGTTTCGATGTGTTCGAGCTCCGGCGGACGACCCGACACGGTCACACCAAACACGACGTCTCGCTGGCCGCTGTAGCGATGCAGCAAAATGGCCCACGCGCCCTGGCAGATTGTGTTCAACGTCAACCGCTCCTGACGTGACAGTCGCAGCAGGCGGGCGGTTGTTTCTGCGTTTAGGTTAAACTCCCGTTCGCGATAACTCGTTGTCCTATCCGAGGAGCTGGTCTCATGCGGGCTTACAAAATCTATGGGCGTCGCGGCCTTGAATCCTCTCAACGTGCGCCGCCAGTACTCGCGGGCTTCAGCGAAGTCATGGCTGCGGACCCAATCAATGTAGCTGCGAAAAGAAGGGGCGGCCGGTAAGTTGATCTCGACGCCGTTAGTCAACGCTTCGTAGAAGAGAAGAACGTCGTTGAAAACAAGCGAGCCTGACCAACCATCGACCAGACCGTGATAGTAAGTCCAAACAAAACGGTAAGAGCCGGCGCCAGTCTGAATGAGGGCAACGCGCATCAATGGGGCTTTGGAGAGATCAAAACCAAGCGCACGTTCAGCCGCAAACAGTTCCGCGAGCGCATTCGACTGTTCGTCGATGGTCAAAGATCGCCAGTCGTGATTAGTCACGGTCAACTTCGCGCGCCTTCGTACCACCTGGATGGGCTCGTCTAGTCCTTCCCAGACGAAAGCCGTTCGCAATACCGCGTGGCGGTCTACCACCGACTGCCAGGCGCGTGCGAACGCACTGAGATCCACCTCACCGTGCATTGTGCCGGTGATAATTTCGAAGTACATCGCAAACGCCGGATCGTGTCGCGTGTGGAAGAGAATTCCTTCCTGCATCGGCGAAAGCGGATAGATATCTTCGACGTTCTTCATTTTCATTGTTCGAAACCTGATTTACCCTTTAAGTCTCTTGCTGAACTTCTCTTTGCAACCTCTGTGCTCTCTGTGTCTTGTGGTTGTTGTATCGTGCATTCCTATGACCACAGAGGCACAGAGAACACAGAGGTTGCAAAGAGAACAATTGAAATTGAGGCACTACCCAGAACCCCGTGAAAATTTACGCAGATTCCGATCGCGCAAGCTGCGAATTCTGCTTAGGGACGGCTGTTTCACTGAGCTCCTTGAGCTCATGCAAAGGCCTCAACGCATCGAGCACCGCGTCTACCTGGACACCGAAATCGATGAAGCAAGCCAGCTCGTCCACGCCGATATCGCGGAGCCGGTTAACCAGGGGCAGGCATTTCTGCGGCGTGCCGATCAAAGAGGCAATGTGGTAATAGCGCTCAAGAGCGAAATCGATGAGCGAGTCGAGATATTGCTCCTTATTAATGTCGAGCTTGATGTCGAGACTCTGTGTCATCGTTTCGATCAAACCCACATGCGCGTTGAGGTACTCGCTCAAAGGACCACGCGTGATATCCACGACGGTCTGCTCTTCCTTTCCCACGAAGGTGTGAAGCATTAGCGTGACACGGCCGGTATCAGGATCGTGTGCGTGGCGGGCCCGGGCATCGCGATAGAGTTTTATCTTGCTCGCTACCTCTTCCACCGATTGAGAGAGCAGCGCGGTCAAAACGTTGAGTCCTAACTCACCCGCCTTGACGAACATTTGTGGATCTCCGCTGCACGTAAGCCAGATCGGCAACTCAGGTTGAATTGGTCGCGGCAAAATTCTGAGTTCTCGACTCTTCCCTGCACCGTCGATTGCGGCAATCGTCTCGCCGCGCCAGAGTTGTTGTACTTCCCGGATTCCGTGCAGCATTTCCTCGCGTTTGTTGGCGAAGCGTTCGGGGAAAAATGCGAAGTCGTTTGGAATCCAACCCGACGTAAACGACACTCCGACGCGTCCGTTCGAAAGGTTGTCGACGACGGACCACTCCTCCGCGACGCGTATCGAGTGGTGCAGTGGTAACACCACACTTCCGGCGCGCAGCTTGATCCGTTTCGTGACCGCGGCGAGCGCGGCACTCAAGACAGAAGGATTTGGGTAGAGTCCGCCGCTTTCGTGAAAATGACGTTCCGGTGTCCACACTGCCTCGAAGTTGTTCTCGTCGGCAAACTTTGCCCCCTCAAGATAGAGTCGATATTTGTCCGCGCCCGATTTGCTGTTGTCGGCGGCAAAATAGAAGAGACTGAAATCGATTTTCCTCGTTGGGATCGATCCTGAGCCGTTACCCGGAACAGAAATGACTTGCGTGAACGGTTCAGCAACCGATCCGTCTTCTTCTTGATCGTCGAAATCATCTTCCTCTTCCAGCAGTCGCGACAGCTTGTTGAGCTTTCGTCCTGCAAGGCCCGCTACTCCGAAACCGGTGGGCACTCCTTTCGGCGGAGTGGCGTCGGGCGGCGCGGCCGGCTCGTCCGTTTTGACAGTGACGGTGGCAAGTTCAGCTATCGTTTGGTGTTGGAAGAGCTGCTGCGGCGTTATGCGCCATCCGGCGCGATTCACGCGGGCGATAATTTGAATGCTGAGGACCGAATCGCCGCCCAGCTCAAAGAAGTTGTCGTTGATACCGACACGATCCACGCCGAGCGCTTCCTGCATGATGCCCGCAAGCATCGCTTCGACTTCGTTACGGGGCGGCGCATAGTCGGCTTGCAAATCCGGCCGTGGGTGCGACGGGCGTGCGACCTGGAGCCTGGCGATCTCCGCCGAGACTTTCGTTTCGACGAACGCATTGGCTTCGGCTATCGAAGCTGCGAGGTCCTTTGTCGAAACAATCACGTGAGGAACGGTCGCACCATCAAGAATGCGCGTCAGAACGTCAACACCTTCGCGCGACGTGATTCCTTCACGAAGACTTTCTTCGTAAATGTTTCCGGCAGCGGCAGCCACCGTTTCACTGAGGTTAACGCTGGCGTTCTTATCGCCCATCGCGCGCACCTGCTGGGTCAAGTCGTTGATTCGCTTCTCGCTAAACTCTGCAATCTCGACCAGCTCATTGCCGTTCTCGTCCATGATGAAAACGTCAAATGTAATCGTCTCTCGTTTGGAATAATTGTCTTCAGACTCCCTGATGTGCGCGAAGATCCGTCGCGGCAGAGGACGTTCGACGCGCAGTCGTTTGTAAGACATCGGGAGGTAGATGCCTTCGAGCTCCATGTAGAGCATTCCCGTGCCGGCCGCTCGATCGAGGAGTGAAGGATGGAGCTTTAATTGGTCCAGGTCAGCCGCGAAAACTTCGTTCAGCTCGAAGATGACGACCATCTCGCGCTCGCCGAGATAGACTTTCCTGATGTTCTGCCAACGTGGTCCGAGGTCCGGATCGCGTTCGTCGTCACTGACGAGAAACTCCTGCTTGTTGCAGCGCCTGATGATTTCCTGTAGATCGTGCTGACGCGGCGCTCTGGAGTCTGCCAGTCCGACTTCACCGACGGCGTGGTCCTGCCAATCCAGCTCCGTGTCGCCGTTGCCCGACGCTTTACTCGACGCCAGGAATTTGTAACCTTCACCTTTTCGCTCGAGCACAAGACGCACGTCTCTCTTCTCGTCATCAGCGAGACTCATGGGCGTGACGAAAAATACGTCGCGCAACTCGATTGGTCCCGCGACACCACTGAGTTGCTCGAAGGCGGCGCGCGCCATCTCCAGATAAGTGACGCCGGGCAACACGGCTCTCCCGCCGATACGGTGCTCTTCAAGTATCCAACTGTCCGCTACGCCGAACCGAGTAATGTAAGTTTCGCGGCCGTCCGGCTGGGCAATTCGTTGGGCCAGTAATGGATGATTGGTGCTCTGCTTCGATAGTTTTGCGACGCCGTATTGCGACGCTGTTTTGACCAGCATTCCCACTTCCTGCCAGCCGTCCCAGGCAGCTGCGACAGTAAACGTCCCGGTCTTCGCAGTGTAGTAATGCGCGAAAGCGTCGAGGAAGTTGTTGGCAGCGCAATAATCGATCTGACCATATCCACCGAGAGTGGAGCTTCTTGACGAACAGAGAAAAAGAAAATCCAGTTCGGCCTTTTGGAACAGTTGGCCGAGTACTCGTGTGCCTTCAACTTTCGGCGCGAGAATCGCCGCCGCTTTTTCCGCGGTCTTGAGCTGGATCATGCCGCCGCCGGGAACACCGGCCGCGTGAATGACTCCATTGATTGGTCCAAACTGCTCATTGACCTGCGCAACCACGGCTCTCATCTGCTCGAGATCGGTTACGTCAGCACTAAAGACCTCCACCCGCGCGCCGTATGTTTCTAACTCCTGTATTCGGCGAATTTTTTGGGAGACTTCGTCGTGTTCGTCGTGAGTGCCAAGCCAGCGCCGCCAGCGTTCGCGCGCGGGAAAAGCCGAACGGCCAACGAGCGCGAGTCGGGCACCCATCGTTTTCGCAAAGTGCTCGGCAAAAACCAGACCCATACCGCCGAGACCACCCGTGACGAGGTACACACCTTTTTGTCGTAGCCGTGTGCCCTCGTGAGCGGGTTTCGGCAACGGGTATGGCTCGAATGTTTGTACCCATCGTTGCTGATTGCGGTAGGCAATCGTGTTATCAGGCGGTCTTGCTAAGAGTTCAATCGCGAGCAACTCGGCCAGCCGATCCTGGTTATGGTCCAACGTGACATCGACACTGCGACAGGTGACATGTTTGTACTCCTGTGGAATGACGCGACACGGGCCAAGGACTGTGGCCTTGTCAGAACATAACGTCTCGTCGCCCGTAACGCGGTGCAAATCATTGGTCACCACTATTACTTCGGTCGGATTCGACTCGTTTTGATTTCCGAGTGCTTGTGCAAGTGAAAGCAGGGAGTAAAAGCCGCGCCGGCCGCAGTCAATCGCTTGCTCGACGTCGTCGAGCGAATCGAACGCGGGCGTCACATTCCAAAGATGGACGAACCCCGCCGGCTGAGTTCCGCGCTCATCGAGTTTTTGCAGGAGCAGTTCGAAGTCTTGCCGGGACGACGGCGCGATTACGAATTCTCTCTCACCACGCGCGGCGAATTGATCGCCGGCGGGCACGGTTATCACTTCGCAACCAGCGGTCTTGAGTTTCTCTGCGAGACGTTGGCCCATGCCGCACTCGTCGACAAGCAACACCCATGCGGAGTCTTTTTTATCCGCAGCGATTGATTCCAGACGTGCCGGTAACGCCGAACTCTTCCAGCCGGGAACGTAAAACCACTCGCTGATATGAGATTTTTTCCGCAGGTTAAACTCAGCGGCCGACGCCGTGTTTTGGTTCGCAGGGTCGATCCAGTAACGACGACGCTCAAACGGATAAGTTGGCAGGGAGATACGCTGCCGCCGCTCGTGCGCATAAAAGTCGCGCCAACTGATATTCACGCCGGCGAGCCAAAGTTTGCCCAAACTGTTTTGCAGCGCGATCAGATCCGAGGCGGGTTCATTCGGAGCGGACAGCGAAGTTAAAACTGTCTGCCCGGCAGTTTTTGCGGGATGCCAGCGCGCGATCGTCATCAGCATCTTCCCTGGTCCAACTTCAAGGAGGATCGAATCAGGCTGTTCGAACAACCGCAGCACGCCTTCGCCGAAACGCACCGTCTGCCTTAATTGTCTTACCCAATAGTTCGGATCAGTGGCCTCTTCGGCGCGGATCCAGGTACCCGTCAGGTTGGAAACATAAGGGATTGTGGGAGCCTTGAGCTTCGCTCGATCGACTTCAGACCGGAACGCGTCGAGAATCGGATCCATCATTTGCGAGTGAAACGCGTGGGAAGTTTCCAGGCGACGACACGACACGTCCTGGGCCCTCAACGTCTCGTCCAGGCGGGCGATCGCAGTTGTTGGACCAGCGACTACGCAAAGTGAAGGAGCATTTACGGACGCGATTGAGAGGTCCGGACCAAGCAGCGCCTGAAGATCGCTTTCAGGTAGTGGCACAATTAGCATCTCGCCTTTTTCAGCCGATTGCATCAGGCGGCCTCTGCTTGCTACGAGAGCAATGGCATCGGGCAACGAAAGCACCCCGGCGAGACAGGCGGCGACAAACTCGCCGATGCTATGACCGATCATTCCGGCAGGATGTACGCCCCACTCCATGAACAATTTCGTGAGCGCATATTCCGTGACGAAAAGTGCCGGTTGCGTGATCGCAGTCTGTCGCAACTGTTCTGCACTCCATGCAAGCGCGCCGGCTTTCGGATAGAGAATCTCGCGCAGATCGAGTCCAAGGTGCGGCCGCAGTTGCTCAACGCAACAATCGACTTCGGCGCGGAAGGTAACTTCTGTTTCGTAAAGCTCGCGCCCCATGTTGACGAACTGCGCCCCCTGGCCCGGAAACATGAACATCACCGGACGGTTTCGTGGTTCCTGCAACGCGGTCATGACGCGCCGCGGATCAAGCGCATTTAGCGCCTGGACTGCATCTCCCACATCCTGGGCCGCAAGCACGCGGCGATGACGAAAAGCTTTGCGCCCAAGCGCAAGCGTGTGGGCAACGTCCGCAAGATCTACAGTGGTGTTCTTTTCAAGGTACGTACTGAGATTCGCGGTTGCAGTTTCCAGCGCCGAAGAGGTCGCGGCGGAGAGCAACAGCAACTGACTCGGACGTGACGCAACAGATTTGGCGCGTGCCGGCGCTTCTTCAAGCACGACATGCGCATTTGTGCCGCCGATGCCGAATGAACTGACGCCCGCGCGTCTCGGTTTGCCGTTACTCTTCCACTCAACTGGCGCAGGGTTGATGTAAAAAGGACTGGTCGCGAGATCTATCTGCAGATTTGGCTGCTCAAAATTCAGCACTGGCGGGATCACGCCGTGTTCAAGCGCGAGTGTTGTCTTGATCAGGCCCGCAATACCGGCAGCTACGTCGAGATGTCCGATGTTTGCCTTTACCGATCCGATTGCACAGAAGTTTTTGCGGTCCGTGCTCGCGCGGAAAACTTCGGTGAGCGCCGCGATCTCGATCGGATCTCCGAGCGCAGTACCGGTCCCGTGTGCCTCAACATAGGAGACTGTGTCAGGACTGATGGCCGCCACCGCCTGTGCCGTGGCGATCACTTCTAATTGGCCCTCGAGACTTGGCGCCGTGTAGCCGACCTTCAGCGAGCCGTCGTTATTGATCGCCGAACCTTTGATTACTGCGTGAATCGAGTCGCCATCAGCAAGCGCATCCACAAGCCGTTTGAGAACGACTACTCCAACTCCATTGCCGACAACAGTGCCCTTCGCTTTGTGATCGAAAGGACGACAGTAACCATCGGGCGAAAGCACGCCGCCCTCCTGATAGTAGTAACCCGACTTACCGGGAACGCTGATCGTAACTCCGCCCGCTAGCGCAATGTCTGACTGGTAACTGGACAAGCTTTGACAAGCAAGATGCACCGCGACCAGCGACGTCGAACAAGCCGTTTGGACCGTAACCGCAGGGCCTTTCAGATTCAGCTTGTAGGCTGACCTGGTGGTCAGATGATCGGTGCGATTCGGAATTGACGACTGAAGTATGCCGGTCCGATCGATCAGGCCCGTATTTGATAAGAGATTCAGCAGCAGATAGCTGTTGATGCTGGCGCCGGCAAACAGCCCGATCGCGCCGGCGAACTGTTCCGCGTCGTAGCCTGCAACCTCAAGCGCGGTCCAGCAACACTCAAGAAAAAGGCGCTGTTGCGGATCCATCAGCTCGGCTTCCTTGGGTGTGATGCCAAAGAACGGGGCGTCGAACCACTCGATGTCCTCGAGCATTCCCTTGGCCTTTACGTAAGAAGGATCGGCGATGACGTGCTTTGCAATTCCTTCCCCACGCAACTCCTCGTCGTTAAAGAACGAAATGGTCTTCGTGCCTGCAACGAGATTTCGCCAAAACTCCGCGACCGTCCCGGCACGCGGAAACCGGCCGGCCAGGCCGACGATAGCGATGCCTTGCGTTGCTCCGATCACGTCGTTGTTACTCATACAGCCGTGCCTGCCTTCCTCATCATCATCTTCTGGTGCTCCATTGCTTCCTTTTGACGGGCCGCTCGTTCGTGCGCGGCTTGCAGTGAACGCGGGCGTGGTCCATGCTGACTCAGGCGTTGGGCCAAAGTGCTGACAGTCGGGTGCTGAAACATCTCGACCATGGAGATTTGCCTGTCGAGAGTGGTTACGAGCCTGTTATGAACGTGGGCCAGCAGTAGTGAATGGCCACCCAACTCGAAAAAGTTGTCGTGCGCCCCGACCCGCTCGACCCCGAGTGCTTCCTGCCAGATGCGGGCGACGATCTTTTCCATCTCGTTCTGTGGAGCGACGTAGGCCGTGTTTTCCGGTGTAAGCCGGACATCCAAAGCCGCGCACGCTGCACGATCTATCTTTCCGTTGCGTGTCAGTGGCAACTCTTCGAGCAGGACAAACGCAGACGGAATCATGTACTCGGGCAAAAGGGGTTGCAGTGAATGGCGAAGATCGGTCGCCGAAACGAGCGGAACGAGGCGTGATGGTTGAGCCGTGTCGCGATCGATACTAACGTATGTATTTTTTTGGCTGCCGCTTCGTTTCGCGTAGACGTTGTGGCGATCGGTTCCGCTCAAGAGATCGTCCTGTTCCGCCGTTACCTTGAATCCATGACGCTCGAGCAGGCTAGAGATTTGATCCAGGCGTCGATGCGTGGTCTCACCTTCTTCCTGGTGGGCCTCCAACACGACTTGCTGAATCTTGTCCCAATCGCTGTCATCGATTCCATTGAGCACGTCAAGTTCGGCGCGCTGGACGTCGATCTTCAGCAGATCGATGCGGTCAATTTTCTCCGCACGGATAACTTCTGAAAGTGTTTGGAGTTGAGATTGGTGCGTGTGGCCCACGAAGCGTTCAGGCAAAAACTCCTCTGCATGCTGCAACAGGAAGTCGGCCCCTTCTGTGCCCTCGCGTTGTTGGTTCAGTAAGTATCGCTTCACCACCTCGACGTCGTTGCGAGCGAGCGCGTAGTCGCTTAACCCAGACATCATCGAGTAATGCGGGTAGAACGTAAACGCGGCCACACCGGCTTTCGCGGAAAGACCGAAGGGAAAGAGCCTCACCTTCCCGCCGTAAAGATCGACATTGATCTTCAGCGTTTCGAAGATCGGTTGGATGGGCTCGAAGGCATAAATCCGCGCGTTGGAGCAGTGTTCGAGAACAAACAAAGTGAAGAGCCCGATGTTTGCTCCGACGTCGAAGACGCAGGCTTCCCCGGATAATTCAATGCCATGCTTGAGGTAGGTCCGGTGCTCAAAAATCTCATGGTAGAGGTAATCGGTCTCGTTCTTGTTCTGATGCAGAATGGCCATGCCGTTTGGCAATTGATATCGTGCGCGGCCACTCACCACAGGCAAGTGCCGGCGGTGCACTGCGACGTACGCGACGAGCCGAGCGCAACCCGGCGCGTCCTCATGCATTTGTACGACGGCATCGCGCACTGCGTGGTTTTGTTTTATTGCAGCTTCGATTTCTCCGAGCTCGATTCTCACACCGCGCAGCTTCACCTGATGGTCTACCCGGCCTAAAAATTCCAACTGGCCGTCAGATCGGAACCGCGCCATGTCGCCGGTGCGATACAACCGCGCGCCGGAGATATTCGAGAATGCATCGGGGACGAACTTCTCCGCAGTTTTGTCTGGTCGATGCAGATAACCGCGCGACAACCCGTCGCCTGCGACGCAGATCTCACCGCGCACACCGATGGGCGCCGGACGTAGCTGCTCGTCGAGCAGGTAGACCCGCACGTTGTCGATCGGGCGTCCGATCGTTGGCGTTTCGCCTTCGACGCGCGCGATAGTGGTATCCACGGTGCATTCCGTTGGTCCATAAAGGTTGTAGCAACTGAGTTCGGTTTGTGCGGCAATGCGATGCCAGAGATCGTGGTCGATCGCTTCACCGCCGACCAGCATCAACGAGGGGAAAGATTTGAACTGCCGCTCCTCAGCCAGCATCAATTGCAGTTGCGCAGGCGTGCAATCGAGTGCGTTCACCTGCTTCTCCGCCGTGTATGCCAGCAACGCGTCGCCGGTCAGTCGCACTTCCTGCGGGATGAACACCAGCGTATGACCGAACAGCAGTTGTATTAACTGCTTGACTGATGCGTCGAACGTGATTTGCGCATTCACTCCGACGCGTAGAGACGTTGACGAGGACGCATAGACCGTGCGCCGCAATGCCAACACCAGGTTCACCACGGAGCTATGAGCGACCATCACACCCTTCGGTGTGCCCGTTGAGCCCGATGTGTAGATGATATAAGCGAGATTTTCAGCAGTCGCCGTCGCGACAAGGTTATCGGTGCTCTCGTCTGCCAATAGCGCTGCGCTGTCGTCGAGGCAAACGACGGCTGCGTTATGTGGCGGGAGGGATTCCGCGAACTCGCTCTGCGTGAGTACCACACTTACATTTGCATCTTTAAACATCCTCGCGAGCCGCTGCGGCGGCTGTGCAATGTCCAGCGGCACGTACGCGCCACCGGCTTTGAGGATCGCGAGCAGTCCCACTATCAGCTCGACGCTGCGCTCAACGCAAAGCGCCACTTTGGTTTCCGGGCCGACCCCCAAGTATCGCAGGTAATGGGCCAACTGATTTGCGCGCGCGTTCAGTTCAGTAAAGCTGATTTCTTCTTCGCGAAAGATCGCCGCGGTCGCGCCAGGTGTGCGTTCCACCTGCTCCTCAAACAACTCGTGCCAGCAGACGTCCCGGCGGCATTCGATGGCGGTATCGTTCCACTGATCGATCACCAACCGGCGTTCCTCTTCGCCGAGCACATCAAGATCGGCAATCGACGAATCCGGCTGCGCCAATGCGCTTTGCATGAGAGCTGTGAATTGACCCGCGAAGCGTTCGGCGAACTCCGATGTATACAAAGCCTCGTCGTGGTGAAGCACGGCCATTAGCGTCGAATCCCGGCGCGTCACGGAAAGTCTCACTTTGTACCGATCGGCGGTGCTATAAACTCTGAGGAGAGAGAAACGCACGTCAGCAGCCAGCGATGGTTTGGGCCATTCCATGAAATCGAACTTCGCGAGCAAAGGAAGTTGGCTCTCGTCTGTTTGCGAGAAGTATTCTTCGTGGATGCGATTTGCTTTTACTGCCTCATGGTTGCGCTTCACCACCTCGGAGAATCGGAGCTTTCGATCGAAGCGACCAGCAAGAGGTAAATAATCGCCGGCCGGGCCGAGACATTCACGCAGGTGTGAGATCCGCCGGCCATTCGAAAAATGGCCCGTCACAATTTCTGACTGTCCGGTGAGACGCCACAGCAGGATTTGTAAGCATGACGACAACAGCGTCTCGATTGACGCATCAAGCGCAAGCGCGAGAGCTTCGCTGCTTTGTGATATGTCCCGGGGGATCTCGAAATTAAACGGGCGTGGCGCAAAATTTTCCGTTCGTTCACTACTTTCCGTCGGAAGCACCAGTGAATCCGGGTTTGCCGTCGTGATCTGCCGGCTCCAGTACTCTCTCTGGGCTGCCGCATCCGCGGAGGTCTGCAGTTCGCGTTGCCACTCTGAAAAGTCCACAAACTGCACGGGCTCCTCAACAATGGCCTTGCCCGTTACAGATGATGCGTAGAAGCGGCCCAGCTTGATAAACAACTGAACGAGCGATTCGGCGTCGGCGCACAACGCCGGCTGCCCCAAAATCAATACATGCCTGTCCTGCGAAAGATTCAGTAGCTTGCAGCGAATCAGAGAGGGGGCATCCAGATCGAAAGGCGTACGAAGTTCTTCCAACAGGAGTTCTTCGAGTTCGCAGTTCAGATCACACTCATTTAGAGCTGGTGCATCTGCATCTTCGCTAATCACCTGGATGGGAAACTTCATGCCGGACAACGAGCGGAACGAAGTGCGCAAAATTTCGTGACTCGCGATGGCTATTTGCAGGGCTTGACGCAGCGCCCGTTTATTCAAAGCGCCTTCGAGCAGGATCGCGCACTGCGATTGAAAGGCGTCGCCGTTATCTTGCATAGACCATATGCGCCGTTGTTGCCTCGAGAGTTCGAACCCCTCCACGACTTGTTCTGTCACGTGTCTCTTGTCCTTCCGATTAGATCTTCAATTAATGTGAGTTATGTGGCTTTTGTGGTTAGACCGTGCTCGGGGTAAAGAGATCGGCCATTGCAACCAGGATCCGGCGAGGCCCGGTGAAGGCCTCACGACCATGTGAGGTAAGGAAGTTGTCGAGTAAAAGCACGTCGCCTTCCTCCCAGCAAAAACGTACGGCCGCCTCAGCGTAAACTTCTCTAATCTCGCTGAGCACTGAGCTTTCAATCGGTGAACCATCACCGTAGAACGCATTTCGCGGCAGTTCGTCTTCACGGAAGTGGGCCAGCAAAGCCTCGCGGGCCGAATGCTCCACGTTTGAGATGTGGAACATGTGTGCGTGATTGAACCAGACAATCTCGCCAGTAACAGGATGAGTCGCGAACGTCTGCCGCACAGATCGCGTTCGCAGTCGATCCCCGTCGCGCCACTCGCACGTCATGTGCACGCCGGCGCAGTATCTTTCCACGACGGCGCGATCAGTAGTCTGAAAAGCTTCCTGCCATGAAAGGTCGAGTCCCACACCGAAGTTTCGGACGTACATGACCTTCTTCCGTCTGAACTGCTCTTTGATCGCCGGGTCGATGCGGTTGATCACTACGCGGTCGTTCGATATCGGAGTTGCCCCTCCACTTAACGCTGGTTGCGCGCAGTAGAAGTAAATCTTGCCGGGCCAGTTGTGCGAGTACGACATCTCATGATGCAGCGGGATTGCCTGGTCGGCCGGATATTCGGTCGAGGTAAAAATGTTCGGGGCGACCTCGCGTCGTGCCGCGGCGCGCTCCAGATAGTCGATCAATTCCGGAGTGAGCGTGCGGGCGAACTTTTCGAAGTGCGTCTCAGACTCGACGCCGAAATCGCGAAACAGGATGGCGCCATGTCCCAACAACTCTGATTCGATAAGAGCGCGCTGCGATTCAGTCCAACCGATGAGGTCAACTCCCTCAACCTTTGGCTGGATCACTAAAGGAAGATTCCTGGCGCCAGCCGAGAGGTAACCGGTCGTTACCAGTTCCGCGCTACTCAACCTTACCGTCTTGCGTCTGACGGCTACGAAACTCCCGCTCATAGTTTTCAGTCTTTCGCTTTACAATCTTTCCAGAGATTAGGATCGGCCATGCCGGTTACGACTTTTCGCTGTCCCTTGAACGCTTCACGTCCGTGCGCGGCGAGCATATTGTCGAGCATCAGCACATCAAACTGTTGCCACGTGAAGGGGATCTTGTGTTGCAGGTAAACGCCTTGAAGGTGGTCCATCGTTTCAGCTTCAATACGCGAGCCGTCACCGTAGTAGGTGTTGTTTGGGAGAGCGACTTCCGGAAACTCCGCCAGCACGCGTTCACGGATTACCGGTTCCAGAGTCGAGACGTGGAAAAAGGTCGCATGATTGAACCACGCTTGTTCTCCCGTCCGCGGGTGTGTGGCGATCGCGTCGCGTCGCTGCGACGTTCTTAATCGGTTGCCGGCCAACCACTGGCACCCGATCTGGTGCTGTCGACAATACTGCTCAACTTCAGTTTTGCTGCTCGTTTGGAAGGTCTCCTGCCATGACAGCCCAAAGCCGTTGCCGAAATTTCTAACGTACAGGTAGCCCTGTTCTGAAAAGCGGCGGCGAATATCGGGCCGGATCGAAGCGAGAAGTTGTCGCGTATCGGCCACGGGCGTTTCGCCCCCGACTTCCGCGGGCAAGAGGCAAAAGAAATAAATCTTCAGAGGAAACTGGAGGTTATATGACTGCTCATTGTGCAGAAATATCTTTTCCGATGCGGGATAGTCAGTCGACGTAAAAATGTTGCCACTGACCTGGCTGCGTGGAGATGAGCGTTCACTGTACGGCAGCGCGCCACCCGATGTCACGTCAATAAACTGCTCAAACTGCTGCACAGAGCGGATGCTGAAACCGCGCAGCAACAACGCACCGTGACGTGATAACTCGTCCGCAATGAACTGGCGGCGATCGCTGGCCCATGAAACGAGATCGAGGTCGGTCGAGGAGGGTTCAATCACCAGCGGCATTCTCCGCTCATCGTCAAGGTAGTAGGGCCTGACGAGTGATGACGACATCAACCGGACAGCATTGCGCGCCCGTTTGAATTGAGCCGGACTACTCATATTCGAATTTCTTCTCTGCAGCTCTTGCCCGGAGAATCCTAATTCACTGCCCTACTCTGACGGCCCGCCGTTTGACGGAAAGTAACTTACTTACACTCAATGCTTCCGACTCACGCTCGCGAATCGCGACGTGTCTTCGCTCTTCGTCGGAATGCATTTCCAATTCACTAAGCCGTAGCTCGGGCTCTTTGACGACACTGAGCAGCAGCGTCTGAAAGCGCAGGTTCATAAGCCCGATCGTTTCCGGCCGGAAGAGGTCCTTGCTGAACGTCCAGGACGCTTCCAATTCGCTTTCGTTTTCAAAGACCCACAACGTCAGGTCGTACCTCGCCAGATCCGTGTCGAAGCTGACAGGACTCAGCTCGAGTCGCGGTAAAGCTAGATTTTGGATCCGCTCGTGCTGCAGCCCAAAGGCAACCTGAAAGAACGGCGAGCGGGCCAGTGTGCGATTGGGCTGTAACTTCTCGACGAGTCGCTCAAACGGCACGTCCTGGTGTGCGTAAGCCTCGAGCATCACTTCGCGCACGCGCCGCAGCAACTCAACGAATGTCGGATTCCCCGAGACGTTTGTTCGCAATACGAGCATGTTGATGAAGATCCCGATGAGACCCTCGAGCTCGGATCGATTACGCCCGGCCACCGCGGTGCCGACGATCAAATCGTCCTGGTTCGTGTATCGGTATAGCAGCGTTTTGAACGCGGCCAGCAGGACCATGAAGAGCGTCGCGCCTTCGCGACGACTGAGTTCGCGCAGCTTTTCGGAAAGTTCAGCGGAAAACTTATGAACCAGTTTCTCGCCCCGCAAAGTCGGCTCAGATGGACGAGCGTGGTCCACTGGAAGCTCGAGCACAGGCAGTGTGCCTGTCAACGTGCGAAGCCAGTAATCGAGCTGAATTTCCCGCCTCTCGTCATCAAACCATGCGCGCTGCCAGTGAGCATAGTCGGCATATTGAATCGGCAATGTCGCGAGCTGCGCGGGTTGACCGGTGTGGAACGCTCGATAAAACTCGGCGAACTCCTTCACAAAGATGTTCAGGGACCATCCATCGGCGACGATGTGGTGCATTGTCACCAGCGCCACGTGTTCTTCTTCATTAAGTCGCAGGAGAATCAAGCGCAGTAAAGGCCCATCGGACAGATTGAAAGGACGACTCAGTTCGTCATTCGCCAGTGTTCGCAGTTTCGTCTCCCGCTCGTCTTCGGTCGCGCCAGGCAGATCTATGAAACTGAGCGAGACCGGTTGCGCCGCGGAGACGACCTGCGCAGGCTGCCAGTCAACTGTGGTGAACGCCGTGCGCAGAATCTCGTGTCTTTCGACGATGGCGTTCAGGGATTGCGCAAATGCCGTCTGGTCCAGTTCGCCGCGTAAACGTATACCGCCGAAGATGTTGTACGCGGAACTTCCAGGCGCCAGTCGATCCAGAAACCAGAGCCGCTGCTGAGCGAACGATAGCGGCGCCGGCTTCGACCGCTGAATTTTGGGAATCGGCGAGGAAAACAGCGATGCATTTTCGACAAGCCTCGCAAGCTCAGCGATCGTCGCTGTCTCGAAGACACTGCGCAGTGGCAGGTCAACCTGAAACTCATCACGAATGCGTGAGACGAGTTGAACGGCGAGTAGTGAGTGCCCACCGTGCGCGAAGAAGTCGTCGTGGACTCCGATCTGTCGCCGTTTTAGCAATTGTGACCACAGGCCCGTCAGCCTCGATTCAATATCTGTGCGCGGCAAGACAATCGCGTCTTCCTGAACCTCATCGCTGGTTTCAAGTGAAGGCAAAGCACGGCGATCGACCTTGCCGTTCGGAGTTAATGGCAGTGCCGCGAGGGGTACGATGAACGCCGGTACCATGTGCTTTGGAAGACGTTTGGAAAGATATGCTTTTAACTTCTTCGGCGTCACCGCTTGCTCGCTCTCATTCACCACGTACGCCACAAGGACTTGATCTTCATTCTGTTGACGCATGATAACTACCGCGTCGCGTATCTCAGGGTGTTCGCGAAGCATCGTCTCAATCTCACCGAGTTCGATACGAAAGCCGCGTAGCTTCACCTGATGATCGCTGCGTCCAAGAAACTCGATTTGCCCGTCTGACAAATAGCGTGCGAGATCGCCAGTGCGGTACATGCGCATGCCCGGTGCGCCTGCGAACGGATTTGGAATGAACTTTTCCGCCGTGAGATCAGGTCTATTGAAATAACCGCGAGCAAGTCCATCGCCCGCGACGTAAAGCTCGCCGGCGACGCCGATCGGCAGTGCCTTCTGATGAATATCGAGTATGTAAGCCTGCGTGTTGGCAATTGGCCGGCCTATCGTGGGCGCTTGAGAGTCACATCTGTCGATCGTCGCCCCGGTCGAGTAAGTTGTATCTTCTGAAGGGCCGTAAAGGTTTAGCACTCGCTCCACGCCTTCCAATTCGTAAATCCGCTGCACCAGCGAATGATGGAGCGCCTCGCCGGCGAGATTTACCGTCCGCACAGATTTGGGAACACCGCTTATCCTGATCAGTTCGGTCATGGCCGACGGCACGGTATTGATTAGTGTCACTTCACTCGCTGCGTTGAGCGTTGGTAACTCAAGCGCATTCGCAGCGAGTATCACCTTGCCGCCCCAACACAGAGGAACGAAGATCTCGAACACTGATAGATCGAAGCAGACGGACGTCGAAGCCAGCACACCCCCGAGCTCGATCGTGGTAAACAGCTCGCGCGCCCAATGCATGAGCGTGACGACATTACGGTGCTCAATAGCCGCAGCTTTGGGTTTACCAGTGGAACCGGAGGTGTAGATCAGATAGGCGAGCTGTGAAAGTGTGTTCAAACACACGGGATCGTCGCCGCTCTCGAGCGCAATACTTCCCCACTCTGCATCCAGACAAGTGACGCTGGCGTTGTATGGTGGCAAGTTGTATTTCAGGTTCTCCTGCGTGACCAACACATTGATGTTTGCGTCGATCATCAAACGCAGTCGCTCGCGCGGGTAGTCCGGATCGAGTGGAACATACGCGGCTCCAGCTTTGAGCACTCCAAGCAACGCCACCACAAGCGAAGTTGAGCGATTTAGCAGCACGCCCACCAAAGACTCCGGGCCGGCACCCAGCGCGCGAAGATGATGGGCCAGCCGATTAGCACGCTGATTCAACTCGCGGTAGCTCAAGCATTCGCGGCCGGCAACTAAAGCAACGAGCTCCGGTGTACGCGCCGCCTGTGCTTCGAATAGCTGATGCAAGCAAACCTCTCGCGGGTACTGTTTGTACGTATCGTTCCAATCGTTGCGGAGACGCTGCGCCTCGGTTTTGGTCATTAGCTCGAGATCCGAGATGTGCGTTTCTGCGTGCGCGAGCGCGTTCACCAGCAGAGTCTGGAAATGCCTCGCCAAACGCTGCACGGTTTTTTGATCGAGACGTGTGGTGTCATATTCAAAGCGCGCGATCAGTTCACCGTCCCGTTCCTTCAGAAAGAGAATCAAATCGAATTTGGGTGCGGCGGCAGGCAGTTCGACCTGTTCCAGTTGCAACCCAGGAAGATCGACCTCCGGCAGAGGTGGATCAAACACAATCATCACCTGAAAAAGAGGCGTGCGGGTTAAGTCTCGTTCCGGTTGTAACACCTCCACGAGCATTTCAAACGGAACGTCTTGGTGCGCGTGCGCTTCGAGTGTCGTTTCGCGCACTTTACCGAGCAATTCAAGGAACGTCGGATTACCCGAAAGATCGGTACGAAGAACGAGTGTGTTCGTGAACAATCCGATCAGGGTTTCGGTCTCGACGCGCGTGCGGCCGGCGACCGGAGTGCCTACGAGAACATCATCAAGCCCGGTGTAACGTTGCAGCAGGATCTGAAAGACTGCCAGCAGAGTCATGAACGGAGTGACCCCACTCGCGCAACTGAATTCTTTGAGCCTCTGGATCAATTGTGACTGAAGCGCGCAAGATTCGGCGGCAACCTGGACCGACGGCGCCGGCCGGCGCAAATGTTCGCCCGGCAACACGAGCGCCGGCAGACGTCCTGCAAGTTGACGCTTCCAGTAATCAAGTTGCTCGGCTGCTGCTTCACTCGCAAGGCGTTCACGCTGCCAGTGAACGAAGTCGGAGTAATGAATCGACAAATCGGGCAACGGCGAAGGCCGGCCATCGCTATAGGCCTTGTAGAGAGTCTTCAATTCGTTAGCGAACACTCCCAACGACCAGCCATCGCTGACGATGTGGTGCATCACGAGCACAAGAAGATAGTCATTCACGTCAATCTGCCAGGCGGCAGCGCGCAGCAGTGGGCCTTGCGTGAGATCGAAAGGTCGTTGTGCTTCTTTCGTCGCATAACGAATCACTTCATTCCAACGGTCCGATTTGGCGGTACCAAACAGATCAAACACACGCAACCGCCACTCTTCGAACGGCGCAATCACCTGCACCGGCTTTCCCTTCACGTTGGTGAGGCTCACGCGCAAGATCTCATGGCGGCGGATGATTTCCTGCACGCTACGCTCCAACACAGCGAGGTCTAGTCGCCCGCGGATGCGAAGAACGATTGGCATGTTATAGGCTGAGTTAACAGGATCAAGCTGATCAAGAAACCATAGTCGCTCCTGTGCAAACGAGAGTTGTAAGTCAACCTGGCGCGGCGCGCGTTTGCTCGGTTGCTGTTCCTGCTTCGCATCCGCGCGGCGCATCGCCGAAAGATATTGCGCGATTCCTGCGACCGTGGGAGTTTCGAACATCCTGCGCAGTGGAAAATCGATCAGGTACAACTGGTTAATGCGAGCCACTATCTGCATCGCCAGCAACGAGTGCCCGCCGAGTTCGAAGAAGTTGTCATCAACTCCCACTTGCCCCAGGCCCAGGACCTCAACCCAGATCGCCGCCAACTGCTTCTCGATCTGATTCCGAGGCGCAACGAATTCTTTTGTTAACTCGAGTCTCAGGTCGGATGGCGGCGGCAGGTTGCGACGATCAACCTTGGCATTTGGCAGAAGGGGTATTGTTTCGAGCGCCACGAAATATGACGGCACCATGTATTCCGGCAGTCTTACTCTCAAATGACGCCGCAGTTCTTCCGAGTTTGCGCTGGCGTTACCTTCATGGACCACGTACGCGACGAGCCTCATGTCTCCGGGCAGGATTTCGGCTGTTGTTACCACACAATCGCGCACTGCAGTGTGCGCCCTGAGCGCCTCTTCAACCTCGCCCAGCTCGACGCGAAAGCCCCGCAGCTTAACTTGCTGATCCACCCTCCCCAGAAACTCGATTTGACCATCTGGTCGATAGCGCCCGAGATCGCCTGTGCGATAGAGTTGAGTTCCCGGTTTGCTGGAAAACGGGTGCGGTCGGAAACGTTCTGCGGTCAACTCAGGACGATTGAAATAACCACGGCCCAGCCCAACGCCGCCTATGTGTAATTCACCCACAACGCCGGCAGGAACCGGATGGCCGAGCGCATCGAGCAAAAAGATCTCGAGGTTGGCTATTGGCCGTCCGATAGGTACTACCGCCCGCCGCGCATCTCTCTCACATTTCCAGTAGGTGACATCTACCGATGCTTCGGTTGGGCCATAGAGGTTGTGGAGTTCCGCGCCGAGCCGTGCGTGGAAACGCTCTTGCAGTTCATTTGACAACGCCTCGCCACTACAGATCACTCGTTTCAAGCTGTCGCAGCGGCTCGCGTCAGCGTTTGCCAGAAACATCTGCAACATCGACGGCACGAAGTGAATCGTCGTGACATGCTCGCGCTCGATCAACTCCGCGAGGTAAGCGGGATCCTGGTGCCCACCGGGCCTGGCCAGGACCATCCTTGCGCCCGTCAGCAGCGGCCAGAAAAACTCCCACACCGAAACATCAAAACTGAAAGGCGTTTTCTGGAGCACACAGTCGGTGGAGGTCAATTCGTACTGTTCCTGCATCCACAGCAAACGATTGACGATACCCGCGTGCGTGTTCATCGCGCCTTTGGGCCAGCCCGTAGAGCCCGAAGTGTAGATGACGTATGCCAGGTTGGAGGCAGTCACTTCCGAGTTTATTTGAGCTGCGGGGAAGACTTCGTCGTCGACACACAGCGTTTGACATGCCGCGAAATTCGGCAGGTTGTGCCGCACGTGTTTCTGCGTCAGCAGCACGGGGGGCCGCGAGTCTTCAATCATGAAGTGAAGCCGGTCGCGTGGATAATCCGGATCGAGAGGCAAATAGGCCCCCCCGGCCTTCAATACTCCAAGGAGAGCGACCACCAGTTCGATTGAACGCTCCATGCATATGGCGACGATTACGTCTGGTCCAACCCCGCGCCGCCGCAATTCAGCGGCAAGCGCGTTTGCCCGTTGATCGAGTTCAGCATAAGTTACCTTTTGATCTTCAAAGATCACCGCGACGAGATTGTGCGTCCGCGCGACCTGGGCCTCAATGAGCTGATGCAGCGCCTTATCTGGTCGATCCACCGTTGTATCGTTCCATTCAGCGAGCAACTGTTGATTCTCGGCAGGCGTGAGGAGTGCTTGTTTGGAAACACATTTTTCCGGGTTCGCGACAATGCTCTGTAGCAACGTTTCAAAGTGGCCCAGCATGCGTTCGATCGTCGTCGCCTCGAACAAATCACTGTTGTATTCCATCGAGCCGATCAGCGTTTTTTCCGCTTGTGCGACCTCAAGCCTCAAATCGAAGATCGAAACATGCCGATCCAAAGCGATTGGCTCCATGGCTAGTTCGCCGAGTTGTTCCGATAGTCCTCCCACCCCCGCAATAGCGGACTGCTGCATAACAAACATGTGTTGAAACAGAGCACTTCGGCTGGGGTCACGTGTTGGCTCGAGGTGTTCCACAAGCAAAGCAAAGGGACAATCCTGGTGGGCCAGCGCGCTCAGCACCGTGTCTCGCACACGCGCGAGCAAATCGATGAATGAGGGATCGCCGGAGATGTCAGCTCGCAGAACCAGAGGATTAACGAAATATCCCATCACAGACGCGAGCGCCGCTGAGTTACGACCCGCAACCGGTGAGCCGATCAGGAATTCCTTCTGTTGCGTGTATCGATGGAGCAACAGCTGAAACGCCGCGAGCAGGACCATGTACAGAGTTGTGCCAGTTTCTCGACCAAGCTCTTTGAGTTTGTGTGTAAGGCCGGCGCTAACCTTGAAACTCTGTGAAGAGCCGCGAAATGTTTGCAGCGAGGGTCTTGGCCAGTCGGTTTGGAGATTCAATAACGGCAACACTCCACCAAGCTGTTGCTGCCAATACTCCAACAGTCTCTTACCGCGCGGCCCTTCGAGATCTTCCATCTCGTGGCGCACGTAATCCGTGTATTGCAACTGCAAAGGTGGCAGGTTGGCATCCATACCATTCCGGTGCGCTTCGTAGAGCACACCCAGTTCCTTCATCAAAACTGACAGGGACCAGAAGTCGACGATGATGTGATGAACGGCGACGAGCAACACGTGTTCATCGTCAGCTCGCTTCAGCAGGTTCACCCGTAGCAGTGGTCCTGCGGACAAGTCGAAAGGCCCTTCCGCTTCCTTTAACAAATACTCGCGTACAGCGGCTTCGCTCCACGATGAGGCGTCAGCGAACTCGAAGCAAACGGGCATTTCTTCGTGTATTTGCTGGCGCGGAGCGAGGCTATTTTGAGAGAAGGTGGTCCTGAGCATCGCGTGACGTTGCACCAGAGATGCAAAGGCGCGCTCCAGAGCTACCGCATTCAGAGGTCCTCGGAGACGCAACGCACTGGCGAGATTGTAGGCGGCGCTGTCCGGCGCCATGCGGTGCTGAAACCAGAGTGACTGTTGTCCGAATGAGAGTGGATATTCTGAGGATGTGTTCGTCAGAGGTGTAGGTCCCACCAGCTCTTCGTTATCCCGGACGAAAGCCTCGCCGCAAATACTGGCTGCGAGTTGCTCAATCGTGGGGCTTTCCAACAAACTCGTAAGCGGAACTGCTATCCCCAGCTCTGACTCAATGCGATGTGTCAACTCAGTCGCCAGCAGTGAATCCAAACCATAGCGCAGGATTGGCTGATGAATGTCGATCTCGGCCGCGCTGATGTTCACAACTTGCGCAAACTGAAGGCGAAGCCAATTCAGCGTCTCTGCTCCGTTCAGAGAGTCTGCGGGCCGCAGAGAATCGGACAGGTTTTCTTTATGGCCGAAAGGCGTCTCCAGCCAATAGGCAATCGGCGCCAGTCCGCCTTCTAAAAACAGTTCGCGACATGCTTTCCGCTGAATTTTGCCACTGGATGTCTTCGGGACCATTCCAGCTTTGACGAGTGCAACCGAATACACCACTACTTCATGTTCTTCACTAATG
The DNA here is from genome assembly GCA_035606195.1 of Pyrinomonadaceae bacterium. GTDB lineage: Bacteria > Acidobacteriota > Blastocatellia > Pyrinomonadales > Pyrinomonadaceae > PSRF01. The sequence goes on along the minus strand of DATNFX010000313.1, from coordinate 11,977 downwards.
GCCTGGCGTATTGAGGTAATGAGAGACTGTAGTTCCACCGTGCGCCGAGGTTCTATCTCGTGGACTATGACCACGCGCTCCTCACTCTCGACCGTTACCGAGAACGCAGCTCCACAGCCCGGACGAAGCGACGGATCGCACTGCTCAACAGTACCTTCTATGTCCTGAGGGTAAAGGTTCCGCCCGCGCGTGATGATCAAATCTTTGAGGCGACCGGTCAAAAAAAGTTCACCGTCAAGAAGAAAGCCCAGGTCGCCGGTGCGCAGATACGTCGCTTTACTACCATTTGGAACAGCTCGAAATGTACGCGCGCTCTCTTCGGTGTTGTTCCAATAGCCGGCGGCGACACTTGGGCTTGACACCCAGATCTCACCCACCTCATTGGCCGCACATCCCGTCAATGTATCGGGATTGGCGATGATCACTTCCCGAGCGCACAGCGGCGCACCACACGTGACCACTGTGCGGGCGTCTGGAGTTTTCTTCCCCAACTCGATCACGCGATTTTGTTCCAGCGATGTTTTGCAAACGTGTTTGACGAGAGGCCGGTTCTCTTCAGCTCTGGACTCGCCGCGAGCAGACACAATCAACGTTGCTTCGGCCAATCCGTAACAAGGCCGGAACGCTTCGCGACGAAAACCGCAGGGGGCGAAGGCCGCGGCGAACCTATCCATCGTTTCGGCGCGAACAGTTTCAGCGCCATTGAAGGCAACACTCCACGAGCTCAGATCCAGCGTGGCCCGTTGTTCATCGGTAATCTTTCGCACGCAGAGATCGTAGGAAAAGTTTGGCCCACCACTCGTGGTGGCACGATAGCGAGAGATAGTCTGAAGCCACTGAAAGGGCTGCTGCAAAAACGCCGTCGGCGACAAGAGAATGCACCGCGCGCCGGCCGACAACGCGTGAAGAACGACGCCGATAAGGCCCATGTCGTGATAAAGCGGCAGCCAACTCACTATGACTGACTGTTCTGTTTGGCCGAAAGCTTTATGTATCAAACGATCGTTTTGGACGAGATTGCTATGACTCAGCATCACGCCCTTGGGGGCCGACGTCGATCCTGATGTGTATTGCAAGAACGCAAGGTCAGTCGGGGCGATTTCAGGCGCTTGCCAGTTTTCCGGTTCTGCGGTTGGTCTATCTTCAGACGCAACCCAGCGAAGCATTGCAAGCTCCGGATTTTTGCCGAATGAATTGATTACTCGAGACAAGATTGGTCGGGTAGTTAAAGCGACAGCCGGCTGCGCGTCGATTATCAGCGAGTGCAAGCGGCGCAGGTTCCGGTTTTGCCTTGGCGGATAAGCTGGAACAGCGATTACACCCGCATACAAGCACCCGAAGAAAGCGGTGATGTATTCGAGACCGGCAGGGTAAAGCAAGAGTACTCGTTCTCGGCGAGCAGTAAGCGATTGCAGCCATGCGCCCATGGCACGCGCCTGGAGGTCGAGATCTCCCCAGGTCAGCGTGGTCTCTTCGGTGATTCCATCCGAGAGAAAGATATATGCAGCCCTATCGGCGTGGAGCCGCGCTCGGTTTCTTAGAAGCTCGACGAGCGTCAGCGAAGTAGACGGCACTTCAGCGTTGCGCTCACGGATAGCGAGGGTGTTTGTACTCATTGACAAAAGTCGCCTGGTCGAAAATATGAATTTGATTGTCTAGGATAGGTTGGGCAGGCAGAGCTACCGCACTCTGCACCAGAGGTGCAATCTACGAAACTGGGATTACCTGGTGAAACCGGTTCGAATGAGACCGCGGACATAAAGCCGCGCGGACTCACTCATATTCGTTCACTGTTCGGGGAGGTCACTATGGGGAACGCTTAAATCATTTACTTCAATCAAGGACTGAAGGGCCTAACGTAAATCAACTGATCTTCTCAACCCAATGACTTTCAATTGTCAGGCGACTCTGATACTTGATGGACTGCAATAGGAGCGTGATCCTCTCGTTTGTCTTGAACTCACGCTCTACTACACCGGTCAGGGCCTTCCACGGACCATCTTTGACTCGCACCACATCGCCAGGTTTCAAGCTCGCACCTATCTTGACGAATCCATCGCTGCCTACGCGCGACTGAATCAACGCGATCACGTCTTCATCAATTGGAGTGGGCCGACCGTCGAAACTTACCACACGATGGACACCCCTGGTAAAACTGATCTTGTGAAATGCGCCTTTCAGTTCGAAGCGTGAGAAAATGTAACGCGGGAACAATGGTTTGGAAATGACTTCGGCGATGCCCGTGAAATGATTACGTCGAGACTCCTTAATTTTGGGGTTCAAGCATTCTACTCCCCACGCGCGCAGATTACTGCAAGCTCGGTCTTCCTGCTGAGGATTTGTGCAGATTGCGTACCAAGTTGGTCTATCGCTGACGTCCTGAATCATCAGAGTTGGCCTCCTTACTTACATTCCTGCCCTGGACTTATTTCTGATTTGCGAGTGACGGTATCTAGGCATGAGAGTGATGGGGGGCCCGAATAAACAGGCCATGAAACCTAAAGCTATCCCACAGACTCGTCTCCGTCAGTTAAAAACAGCGAAACTTATTTACTTGAACTGCTTTTTGACTAATGGGGGTAAGGGAGGGGAATCCTCTGGGTTTGGAGTCTTCCGTTTAGTCAGAGCACGAACTTTCTACATCAGATGAGATGTCTCGTCTGTCGTGAAGTCGACTGAGTCTGAAATTAGACAAAGTACGATGTTGTTTTTTCATGTTAAGAAATCGAGGACGGAATTTGTTCCTTCGAAAAGCGGTTGAGCTCATCGTGGACTATTCGAAAACACTCACATGAGCTGGCCTCCAGTCTAGCCCGATCGAGGATAACAATCTTGCCACGAGTGTAACGAATTATCCCTGCGCGCTGTAACGCACCTGCAGCCATTGTCACACCTGTCCTCGGCACACCCAGAGAGTTCGAAATAGTCTCGTGCGTGACGTTAAGGCTACTCGAGAATAATCGATCGTGAGCGATGAGCAACCAGCGGATGAGTCCTTCTTCGACAGTGTGAAAACGATGACAGAGAGATGACTGCGAGATTTCCGCAATAATTAAATTAAGATAACGCAAGGTGAGGTGGTATAGCGCTCCTCTCTTATTGAACTCTTCCTGGAAGTCATCCGCTTTGATCCTTAATACGTCGGTAGTAATTTGAACGGTGACCTCGTAGGGCATCAACCAATTACCTAGAATCACGGGATATCCAATAATACCTTCATCACCTACCATTGCCACTTCGACCGTGGAACCTGAGGAGCTTACACAACGCAATGAAATCAAACCGTTGCTCGGAAAGTAGACATAGCGGATTCTGTCCCCGGTTACATAAATCACTTCCCCCTTTTCGAGGCGAGCACTTACGAGGTGCGGTAGAATGCGCACTAACTCTTCATGAGGTAGCGCAGTGAGAATTTTGTTTTCAATATCAACCTTTTTCGATGTCCCAACCATAGATCACCCCTGCCGAGTTATCGGCCATGTAATTACTATAGGAGTTGTCGACCTGGGCTGAAACGATACCACTGAAGCAAGGCGAGGTTGTGCGGAGTATGGGACTTTTGGGGTTACTCTGTCAACGCTGTTGGCAGGCCGACTGGGCGAACTAATTGGATCGCCTGTTACTCTATTTGAACCCGATGCCGATGATCATGACTACGTGAACCCATTCGTTCAAAATACGCAAACCACTAAAAACCTTTTAGGAATATTGCCATTTGTCCTGATTGCCAAGCACTTTTAAGGTGTTAGACTCCCCGCCCTCGGCACCAGTGTCAACCTTGTTTGCTTCAACAATTTGCATTGTTCGATTCATTTAGGCAGCGGGCGAGCTAGCCTATGCGCGAGCTTCGAGTTTGAGGCGCTAAATGCTTGTTAACTCCACAGGATTAATAAGTGGTGAAGTAGTTTTCTCGGCACGATTAACACGCGTTCTTCGTTTTGCAACAAACAAATAAAGAAGGGTATTACGGATTACGATTCCCCTTATTGCTACACTCGTCCAGCGGATGCGGCAACCCCTTCAAAGTCAAGCAAGACGACCCCAAGCCTATTCGCGCCAAAACTGGGCTTCGTTTTGGCGCAAATAACCCTTTCGCGCCAAAATGGCCAAAGCCTTCTATGACCCGAGCATACCGGTATAATCGCGCTCTCCAGCGGCCGCGAGAAGGGACAACCGAAAATGACGCCTGACTTGATCCTCGACCAGTTCGATCTTGCAGCTAAAAATTTCGCATTTCCGATGTTGGATAATGGATACGTATATCCGGCAGATGTTCGGCTTTCCATTTTCAGAGACCAAGTTCGTTGGCTGATAATCGTTGAGGTATTGGGTGTCTACGTACCTAAAGTCTCTGGCTGCGACGTCTTTCAAAACTGTCTTCACCTTTTCGGTAACGACCTCCACCGTGAACCTGGACCAGCGAACGAGGACTTCCTATACCCAATCAACTCCTTACCGGATGATCCACTTTTCGAGGATGAGTATGATTGGTATGTTAGGCCTCAAGTCCAGGCACTGAGTATTCGAGGTCACCGCATCGCTTTGGACCTTTCAGCCGACGCATTGGCCCAGCGCGGTCTTGAACTCATCGAGCCACCGAATGTCGATCCGGTGGTTGTCATGCGCAGTCTCTTACCTGAGCAGCGACACCTATTGCTCGCCTCTCCGGAGGAAATCGCCGCTCGCAACAAACACGATTTGCCATTGCTTATCTCGCTGGACGAATGGTTTCATCCCGACTTGGCGGCGGGGGAACTACCAAGTAATTGCGAAACTTTCCAGATGCTCGCCCAAAGTATTACGACCGGAGATGCTGCAGCCTATCGACCCACCCGCAACCCGAATACGCACTGGCGAAACTGGCCCGAGGGTGGAACGCTCTAGATTGAGTGTTGGTCCAGTCCGGCATATTGACGAGATCACTCAATGTCTGTTGAGTGAAGTGGGACTCAAGTCACGCCTATTCCCCGCTCTTCAACTTCGGCGAGCAGTCCTTTCGGAATCCGATCAGTGCGGATCGGCTAGTTATTTACGAGACAGCGATCACGATTGAACTTAGGAAGAAACGAGGCCCGAATGAAACAAAGCAAATCAGCGCCAACTGCGGAAGATCTGCGAATCAGAGCTGAAAAAATGTCACCGATTCGTCACTCGACTCTCTGCAAATCGATGAAAATCGATGTCAAAGGATGCAAGAAAAATTAATGCTGTTACGGCTGCAACCTGTTGAAGAATTGTAAGGTATGTCGCTGCCTGTCATTGCGTGTCAAAAGATGCAGTGAACCATTTGGCCATTCGCAATGCGGAGGTCAGGGGTTCGATCCCCCTCTGCTCCACCATTTAGTTTCAATCATTTACGGCTGCCGGCACTGGCGGCCGTATTTCATTTGTGGCCGCTCGTTTGGATGGGGTACAACGTAGGAGAACTTCGAGAAGTTCGGAGCGAGAGCATGGGAGCCGAATCCGGTTCCGAAGGCGGACTGAGTAAAAAATCAAACGACGCTACTTAACAAATCCCTAACAGATCCAATGCGCGGATTCAGAAACGTAGCACTGTCCTTTCTACTCTGCATTGGCGCGTCGTCGACGCCCGTGTTCGCGCAGCGTGCGACGCTGTCGTTCTCGGTTGAAGAGACCACGATCGCTCAAATTCATGCGGCGATGCGCGCTCACCAAGTGACTTGCCGTCAGTTGGTCGAGGCTTATCTCAAGCGCATCGACGCTTACGACAAGCGCGGTCCTGCCATCAACTCTCTGGTCGTGCTCAATCCAAACGCAACTAGAGAGGCGGACGAGTTGGATCGCCGCTTTGCGCAAGGTGGCTTCGTTGGACCACTGCACTGCATACCCGCGATCGTGAAGGATAACTTCGAAACGATTGGACTACAGAGTGCCGACGGGTCGCTCTCACTCCAGGGATTCATTTCAAACAAGGACGCGTTTCAGGTTCGCAAAATCAAAGAAGCCGGCGCGATTGTGCTCGCCAAGTCGAACATGGCCGAGTTCGCGTTTAGTCCTTACGAGACGGTGAATTCGATCCTTCCTGGCTACACGCGCAATCCGCATGCGCTCGATCGCGTGACAGCCGGGTCGAGCGGCGGCACTGCGGCGGCGATCGCTGCAAACTTTGGTGTCATCGGCCTTGGCAGTGACACCGGAAACTCCATTCGCGGGCCGTCGTCTCATCAGGCGCTGGTGGGGATCCGATCGACGATGGGGCTGACGAGTCGAGCCGGTGTGGCGCCACTCAACCTGCTTGCGGACATTGCTGGTCCAATCACGCGCACGGTCGAGGACGCTGTCGTGGTCTTTCAAGTAATAGCCGGCGAAGACCCGAATGACCCCGTCACCGCGGCTAGTCGCAACCACCCGATCCCAAACTACGCAACGTCACTCAAGCGCGACGGTTTAAAGAGGGCGCGCATCGGAGTTCTACGTCAGGCGTATGAGCGCAGCACGACAGACCCCGAAGTCGTAAAGGTCTTCATGAAAGCAATCGAAGATATGAAGAAGGCGGGCGCCGAGATCATCGATCCGGCACCTGTAGATCTGAGTCAGGTCCGACGCGACCAGACTGCGGGCGTCTGCATGGGATTCAAGTACGACATCAACGCATATCTGGCCGCGCAGGGTAATCGTGTGCCGGTGCACAACCTGGACGAGATCATCAAATCACAACGCTTCCACCCGTCGGTACAACTGCGACTGGAACGGGCGCAACAATCAACGCCACAAGGTCCGGATAGTGACGCGTGTAAGTCTGAGATGGCGTATCGCAAGGCCTTCGGCGAGGCAGTGATTAAAACGATGGACAAGCTCAAGCTGGATGCATTTGTCTATCCGACGTGGAGCAACCCGCCGCGGCTCATAGGTGACCTTAACACTCCGCACGGCGACAACAGCCAGATTTTTTCACCGACCTCGGGCTTCCCCGCTATCCAAGTGCCGATGGGCTACACGCGCAACGGCGTGTTACCAGCTGGCCTAACCTTCTTCGGCCGCGCATGGGATGAGTCGACGCTGATAAGGCTCGCATATGGCTATGAGCAACTGACACATCACAGGCATCCGCCCAGTACGACCCCGAAGCTACGGCAGAGCCGCCAGTAGTGGGCCATCGGGTTGCGTAAGGGATTCACGCAGGATCGATTAGAGCCGGGGCAAGCCCCTGACTTGTTCTATTCTCAGTTGCGCAAACGTCGAATGGAACTTGAATCAGAAAATAAAACAAGTCAGGAAGAGGGGCTTGCCCCGCTGGTTGAAAAGGAACCAGCAACACTTTAATACCCCACAACGAAATACTGCTTTGCTGAACTTAATTTCGAGAATTGCAAATGGCAGGCCTGAACCCTATGTCCAGTTTCTTATCCAGTTCTTCTCAACCTACTTCCTAATCCCCGCATCAAGCTCTTTAGCGAACGCCTTTTCGTCGCATCGCCCTTTCCTGTCCATGACGATTCGCAACGGATTCGCTGGTTGAGAGCTGATATCAACCTTCGCCATACCGCACTCGACCTTATCCCCCCACGGATTGGTCTCAACAACTACGATGTAGCTAGATCCTTCGAACAGACTCAGTGAGATCTTTCCGTCTGGTGAGACGTCGACCAACTTCACCTTACGTCCGTCCTTCCCTTTGCCCCAATCGAGGATATACGAATCCATGAAAAAGTACTTTGGCTCCTTTCCTTTTTCATAACTGTATACCTTTATGAAAGGCTTTGGGCCTGCAGGTGCCGAAAATGGGTTTCCGTCTTTGCGAAAAACCTGGCCGGATACAGCTCGGAGTGGAATCATCGGCAGGGCTTTGAATCGAATTTGCGTTTTTTCTTCGCCCTGTCCGAGTACGATGGGCTCGGTTTTGAGAAGTCTCGAACGCCCGGGTAGTAATGACGCGGGAAGGGCGAGTTGCCATCCAGGAAGTCATCGTCATTCATAACTATAGTGTAGGTTCCATCACGTAAGCCTTCGAACCTAAAGGTGCCATCCGGATTAAGACCGTCGAATTCCGTTCGGCATTCACTGAGAGTTTCCTTCTCGGTCGGCATGAGCCGGCAAACGCTCGGATTGAATCGCGGAACATATTTCCAATTATCCAGAATAAACACTCCGGCAATACTGGCCGTTGCTTTTAGATCGATTTTGAAAGTGTCGAAAAGTTGGTAGTCGCATGCGTCTGGCGAGGCGGTCGCAGAATACTCAAAAACAGTTTGCGTTTCCTCGGGCTTTTCATCGATCGGACGGTCGTCGCGGCTGCGCATCAAACTCGCACTAAAAGGCACGATGACTTTGACCGTGTATTGGCCCGCCCTGGGCACCTCAAAACTGTAAGATCCCTCGTAGTCCGTTACAGTCTCAAGGTTAAGTCCATTGCCCGTGATGACCGCTTTTGCGCCTTTCACGTTGTTGAACCGCTGCTCAGCGACTCGTCCGCGAATTGAAATCGGTCCGCTGTGTCTCGAAAGCTTTTCGAGTTCGGTGATCAATGGGGAGTCTTTCTCGATAGCTCCATTTCCGTCGCAAGCTCCGAAGCTCCGGTTGCTGGTTTGCTTATCACGATGTGCAAAGATCAACCATCGCTGCCCTTCCTTTACACCGAGATCGCACGACGTGCCGCGGTAGGTCAGAGCCTTAATGATTTTTCCGCTAACTCCTTTGAACGCGTGCTCGAGGGTAAAGTGCACCCAGATCAAATCGCTGCCGCGCGATGAGATCGAACCAACGCCTCCGAGCTGCACGCTTGCGTCATTGTCATCCATTGCCGACGTGATCCGCTCTATCTTCCCGACAAAGACTGCATCCGCTCCAGCAAAGAGTGAGCAGGTGGGAACTCCGTAGTCGAGACACGTGCAAGCATGTGCCTCATTAAAGAAGTAAGCGCAAAACAACAGCAACGTTCCGGCCGTCAAGATAAGCTTCATACGAGGAAAATTATCTCAGAGGTTCGACTCGGTTAGTTGATTGCGGTCCGATTTCAAGTTAGACCAACGTTATTTCTTCTGCTCTTTGCTGAAATAGTAACCGAGTATGAAGGCAAGAAGAGAACCGAAGATTGCTGGAACAAATTTGCCTACGCCTTCAAAAACTTGAAGAACGGCGTCGCCGAAAAGCTTTACACGAGTTGGATCACCACTCTTCCAGACAATACCTAGACAAATTAATAGCGTTACAAGAATAGTCGCCGCAAAAGTCCCAACGATAATGTAAGCGACGACTTTCGCAGCCGTCTCCTGCACTATAACTCGAGCAGATTCAGTTCGAGCCGCCGACAAGTCGGGTACAATTACGTCTTCTGGCGGGTTAGGGTTAGGATTCATAGGTGGTGGCCCCGGGTTTGGTGCCGGATCGTCAGCCCGCGCCGCGTCCAAGTCAATTACGACTACATCTATCGGTTGCACCTCATCCGTCCAGGAAGCAACGCTAATAGATGTTTGGATCTACCGTCGTCGCCGCATCGAGATCCTCGATCGTGATTTCATTCGGATCGGACTCAGGCGGCAGCTCATCTTCGGTTACGGTAACGTTCCCGAGTTCGCCGTCGAAATCCTCGATAAGCTCTTTGTTCGAATCCTTGTTCAATTGTTCCGGTCAGAACGGAGACTCTCTGCTGAATCGACTCGCGCGGAAACCCACTTGGTGAAGCTGAAATGCCGGCGAGAGGACACCGTTCACAGGTTCTGAATTTGAGACCGCGGAACTCTAATCCGAGGGCTGGACATTGTCAACTTAAAAACTCGAGAAACCGCAAGAATTCAGAGCTCCAGACGGGGCCCTGGTTGACGGGTGATGAGAATATTTTTGCGGTCCTTTCTCTACGAGTTCTATCTTACAAGCACAATATCTTTTAAGATCGTTCCATCCTGACTCACCACGGCCAGTTTGTTCTTCGCCTTTTCGGCCTCAAGCGCAATCTTGGCCAGACTTAAACCGGTCCGCACAACATCTGTCATCGTCCGGCCTGTCTGGGTAGCTAAGTCTTGCAGGATTTCATACACCGGTGGCGGCAGGTTTATATTGAGTCGTCTCAATTCTGTTGCTACTTTTGGTTCCATATCTGTTGCTGCTCGTGATTCCATATCTAACCTCCTTTTCAGGGGGGAATTGCTCAAGCACTTGCCCCCAACGCTTCCTTAGATGCGCATGGAATGAGCATGGGATGCGCATATCATGCAGACATTATGTTGACGAGAATGGGGTTTGTCAATAACTCATTTCGGGTCCGCCGGCAAATACTTACCTTATACCCGGTCGTCTAATTCGCAATGAGCCCCCCTGCTCCGCCAATAGAATCAACGACTTAGAGCAGCATCAAGTCCCGGCCGGTTTTGCATGTTGGCGTAAATTTGACCTGGAGACCTACCGGCTTTGTCTCGCTTCGGGCTATCGCTCGCATTCACGGGCTTCAAACATCTGTTGTGCTTTGATCCCTGGGGCTCGCGCCCAGGCTTTATGCTCCTGCCTGCTTCGCAGGCTAGACTCACGGTAGCGGGTTGCTCCGTTTGCACATCTGTGTGACGCAACCCGTCTGAAGTTCGCGCAGACGCTCGGGAGGAAGTTTCCACGACGTGCCGTGAATCAAAGCCCAGACGAGTTCCGTTTCGATTCGGCCCTGCTGTTGATCGTCGGCTTCTACCACTCGGTTTCCCCACTGCTCCTGCCAACGTTTCAACCGCGCCTCCAGCACCTCTTTGTCATCGGCTGATCCATGCAGCCCAAGCAAATAGGCCGCAGTACTCGCATATGAGCGATCGTCTGTCGCCAACAGCTTCTTTACCAAACCAGCGATCGCCTCTGAGTAATGCAACTTCGTCAACTCACGAAGCACAGCAGGATCCTGGTCCGGTTTCAACTCAGATATTGCTTGTTCTATTAGCGGAAGAGCTTCTCGTTCATTGTGCTTTGCAAAATAAGCGAGCAGTCCTGCACGGCAATCCGGATACAACTTTGCTCCGACTGTTTGATAAAGGTCCATCAGCTCCTGATAGATTCCGTCAGTCCCAAAACGCACCAGCAGCGATGTCTTTTGTTTCAGAAAAACAAAGCCGACATTATCCGGCAGCATGGCAAAACGACGAATTTGTTCGAGCAGAGTTGAGTCGGCTTCCGGCAACGACTTAGTCTCGATGCTGCCCAGCAACTTCACATCGACTAACGAGCCAGGATCGCGTATTTCGGCAACGACAAAGGGGCGCGCTTCGTCGGGCGCTGTCTCAATTAGTAACTTCAGCGCCGCCTGGTGCAGCTGCGTCTGGGCTGGACCAGGACCAGTCGATAGCATCCGCTTGAATACAGGAATCATTGAACGATCGCGCAGTTCCTCCCAGTCCTGCCGCAAAAGCCACTCTTGACTAATCGGCTGTAGTGCTTCGAACTGTTGAATGAGGACGCGTCGCGCGTCACGCGAACCGACACTCGCCGCCTGAGGATCTTTCGGCGGATTGGAGGCTATGGTTATTGCCGTCGTCGTTAAAGCTTTGTCCTTTCGCTTGGCCAGACCCGCTGACAACTCGACGACATAAGCATCCCGGATCTCACGAGCGCGAGGATCTTCTTCTGGCGGAGTATTCGGAACGACATGTTTGTCCATCCTCACGCCGTCTGTGACCAACTTGCGGAGCCGCGTTACTGCGATGAGCAACTGCGAACTTACTGGAGTGTCCGGATCGCGCAGACCTGCTTCGAGGAGTTTGAGCACCAACTGACGATCGCTGGCAGTAAATAATCCGTGCCACAGCTGTGCGTTGAGGTTTCCGCTGCGCTCGTCCTGATTCAGGAAACGCTGCACCTTCTCGCGAGTTGACGGTTCGCCGGTAAGATACGCCAACAGCTTTCCAACTTCCTCTTGGGTCTGCCAGTTGCGCTTCGCGTCCAACCGATCGGAAAGCCGCTTTACTTCGGCGGCTTCGTCAGCGTAACTCATCGGCTCAAGTTCGAAACGAACCGAGTTGGTTGTGAGAGGTAGTTGTCGAGAATATAG
>DATNFX010000312.1:0-9510 GCA_035606195.1 Pyrinomonadaceae bacterium | reverse complement strand
CCGTGACAGTCTCGACCTGGGATCGGACTGCTGTCGACGTTGACGGTCGTATTTCGGATTGCGTGACCGATGCAGTGTTTCTAATCAACTCAGGATTATCGGTAACATGAAGCTCGTCTCTGAGCTGTTCGAGATCGAGTTTTAGATCCGTGATCGTCTGGTAACGTTTGAATCTATCTTTCGCGAGCGCCTTGGCAACGATTCGCTCGAGCTGGCGCGGCACGTTGGGCACATGATGCACGAGCGGCAGCGGCTCGTGATCGATGATCGACACGCGCGTGTGACTGTCAGTCTTGCCTTTAAACGGCGGCTCTCCAGCGACCATTTCATAGAGCACCACTCCCAAACTAAAAACGTCTGTACGTTCGTCAATATTTTCACCGAGCGCTTGTTCGGGCGACATATAGCCCGTGGTTCCCATGATGGCGCCGGGATTAGTCACTGTGATTGGAATCGTGACGGCGTCCGGATCTGCGCTTGAATTTTCGCGATCCGTCAGTTTTGCGAGACCGAAGTCCAGCACTTTCACGAAGCGGTCGCGGACGAATTTGTCCTGCCGCAACATGATGTTTTCAGGTTTGATGTCGCGGTGAACAATGCCTTCGGCGTGCGCAGCTTCGAGCGCCATTGCGATCTGGATACCGATGCCGAGTGACTCATCGAGCTTCAATGGACCACGCCAGAGACAATGGCGCAGAGTTTCACCATCGATGTATTCAGTGGCGATGTAGTAACTATTTTCCGACTCGCCGATCTCGAAGACGGTGAGAATGTTCGGATGATTGAGCGCGAGAACCGCGCGTGCTTCCTGTTTGAAACGCCGCAGACGGCTTTCAGAGGTCGTCAGCTCGTGCGGTAACACCTTGAGAGCGACCTTGCGGCCGTGTTGTTTCGTGTCTTCAGCAAGGAAGACTTCACCCATGCCACCCTTGCCCAGTCTGCGTAAGATGCGATAATGGGCGATGTACTCAGGTAGTGAATCGGTGCCGGCGGTGTCTGAGTTGTTGGGGCGGTCGGGCATGAAGGCGATTACTTGCGCGACTTAGTTGGGCCGTGAACAATTTCGAGAGCATTGTAGCACTCTGCAACTCAATAGGACTTATAAGTCTAATAGGACATATACGTCCTATAGCTTATGATCGCGGGCGCATATCACCCGGAAAGGGCAACAAGTTCGGGATCGAAAGCATCGAAACGCCGGTCCCAGTAGACTGCGGTCAGCTCCCGAACCATAATCCAAGTAGCATGTCAGCACGTATAACATCATTTTTATTCAAATATTTGTCGGTAGCTGTCATTAGTCTCGCGACCGCGTTATCCGTTTCTGCGCAGAAGCCAAAGGCGTCTCCATCACCCACACCTTCGACGGAAAATCCGCAGGGTATTGAAAAAATCGCGATTCGCCGCGTGCGTCTGCCTATCACAGTAACCGACAAAAAAGGAAACTTTGTACCCGGACTCGCAAAAGGCGATTTCACGATTCTCGAAGACAGAATTCCGCAAACAATCGAGACTTTCTCGGACGATCTTTCGCAAACCACGCCGCTCTACGTCGCAGTGTTGATGGATACGTCGCCGTCAACTGCCGGCAAACTGAAGTTTCAGCAGGAGTCGGCCATGAACTTTATTCAAACGGTGATAAAGCCGCGGAAGGATCGGGTTCTGTTTGCAACGTTCGACGATCAGATCAATTTACTGCAGGACTTCACTGACAAACTCGATCTGCTCGACAAGGCGGTATACGGCGTTAAGAAGATGGGGACGCAAACCGCGCTCTTCGATGCGGTGTGGCAGTTTTGCGATGAGAAGATGCGTTCAGTTCCCGGCCGCCGCGTGTTGCTGATTGTCACCGACGGTGAAGACACTTACAGCCGTGCAAATATTCGCGATGCAGTCGACATCGCTCAACGCACCGAGACGACCATCTTTGCCATTTCAACCAAAGCCGGTTTTCTGGGGACGGTGCCGGGTGTCGAGGCCGGCCAGGTCGCAGATAAAAAGGACAAGGATCTGCTAACACTCGCTGAAGAAACCGGCGGCACTGCTTTTTTTACCGGAGATATGCTCTCCCTCGAACGCTCGTTCACGAAAATTTCAAAAGAACTGCGAGCGCAGTACCTTGTCACTTATAACCCGACAAACAAGAGTTACGACGGGTCGTTCAGAAAGATCGACGTGAAGCTGTCCGATGGACACAACGATCTGAAGGTGAGAACCAAACGAGGTTACAAAGCGATCGCCGACAGCGTAGCGCAATAAGGAGTTTTGGAAGTACGATGCAATATCGGGAAGTTAGTCGTCCAGTAGTGTTGTTGGTTTTCGTTTTTCTGCTCTTGTGCGGAGGAATAGCGACTCGCACATTGTCAGCAAAGAACGAGAACAGCCAACAGAGTGCTACCGCTTATGCATCGCCATCGCCGACGCCGCGCAATCGCGAGGAAGTGCCACAGGACTCCGACGAAGTAGTCAAAGTCGAAACCAATCTCACCAACATCTTCTTCACTGCGGCCGACAAAAACAAACGCTTCATCAGCGACCTCAAAGCCGAGGACATTCGCATACTTGAAGACGGTCAACCACAGGATATTTTCACGTTTCAACAGAATATAGATCTTCCGCTCTCTCTCGCGATTCTGATAGACACAAGCGCCTCCGAAGAACGCACTCTGCCCGATGAGAAGGAAGCTGCTCGCGCGTTTCTCGAGAATATTCTGCGGCCACAGAAGGACGAAGCTTCAGTTGTTTCGTTTACTGGTGAAGTAACTCTCGAACAGGGCTTCACCGGAAGTCTCGATCGACTCAGGCGAGCGATCGATCATGTGGAGTTTGTTCCGCCATCGGGATATATCGGCGGCGGAGTGGTCGTTAACGGAACGCCTCCCATTTCCGGAACCAATCAGAGTTTGGCAGGTTCGACGGCAATCTGGGACGCGGTCTGGGCGACGTCCGAAGAGTTAATGGTTCAATCCGCGGAACACACACGTCGCGCCATCATTCTTCTGACAGACGGTGTCGACACCAGCAGCCAGATGAAGATGCATGACGCGATCGATCGCGCCCAGAAATCCGACGCGCTGATCTATGCCATCGGCATCGGCGACCGCTATTCGTTCAACGTCAATGAAGGTGACCTCCGGAAGATCGCTGAGAAGACCGGCGGCCGCGCTTATTTCCCCAAGCATGAACGGGACTTGCGCGACGCCTTCACCCAGATTCAGCGCGATCTCCGCGAACAATATCTCGTGGCATACTCGCCAACGAATAAGGCTCGGGATGGGTCATACCGGAAGATCGAGATCCAGGTTGTAAACCCGGCTCTGAAGCAGCAAGAGCTCAAACTGAACTACCGCGCGGGCTATTTCGCCAAGACAGGCGGTCCTCAACCACCCCCGGCAACCCGAAAACGCGTTCAATAACCCCGGATCAGACAGATTTGCGGACGATCTGCGCAGATCTGTCTTAAATCTGTGTAATCTATGTCCAAACCTGTTATACTGCAGCGGCCAGCGCGTTCGCCATATGGCTCTGTAAGAAACTCCCACACCAAATCTCCGTTGTACCTCCCGAGGTTTTCTTACTCGATACGCCCGACTGACAGACTGAATGAGAACAAGCACCTCAGAGCGGGGCCGAGTCCTGATTGTCGATGACGATCGGAGGGTCCTCGATCTGCTTGTCGACCTGCTCGAATTGGAAGGTTACCTGGTCGCGACCGCTTCTGATGGCGCACAAGCCATCGAGCTCGCGCGTTCATTCGAACCCGATCTCATCGTCAGCGACGTCGTGATGCCCGTGTTGGGCGGGCTCGAGCTCTGCCGCCGTTTGAAAGAAGACGCGCGAACAGCCTACATCCCCGTGATGCTCATCAGCGGCCTCATCCCTTCCGACGATGGCGGCATTCAGGGTTTGCACGCTGGTGCTGACGACTACATCGACCTGCCGTTTCGGAACGAAGAGCTGCTGGTGAAGGTCGCTCGGTTAGTCGAACGGCATCGCATCGAGGGCGCATTAAAAGAGAGTGAAGAACGTTACCGCAGTCTCGTCGAACTGTCGCCGGATGCCATCGTTGTTCACCACGAAGGGAAGTTCACTTACGTTAATCCAGCCGCAGTGAAACTTTGGGGCGCCTCCTCACCCGAAGATCTGATCGGCAGGTCAGTTCTCGACGTCGTCCATCCCGATTACGTTGACCACGTCAAAGAAGGCATCGACTACATTCAAACATTTCAAGTGCCGACGACGCTTGCAGAACAGAAGTATCTCAGGCTCGACGGATCCGTGATCGACGTCGAAGTGACAGGCCTGCCTTTCACTGCTGAAGGCAAATCGGCGGTGTTGTCAGTCATCCGAGACATCACTGAAAAGAAACAGGCGCGCGAGGCGCTGCGAAAAGCAGAGAAACGTTTGCGAACCGTCGTCGGCAGCGCGCCACTCATTCTTTTTGCAACTGACAAAAACGGTACCTTCACACTCTGCGAAGGCGAAGGACTGAAGAGTCTCTCACTTGAACCTGGCGAACTCGTGGGCAAGTCAGTGTTCGACGTTTACGCCGACAGCCCGAAAGTCGGGGAGAACATCAGGCGCGCGTTGAATGGAGAATCGTTTACGTCAGCAGTAGATGTCAGCGGACTTGTTTACGACGTGCGTTATTCGCCACTCACCGACGACCGCGACAACGTTTTGGGTGTTATCGGCGTGGCGACCGACATCACCGAACAACGCCGTGCTGAGGCGTCGATCAGGGAGAGCGAAGAGCGTTATCGAGAGCTCTTCGAAAACGCTAACGACATCATCTACACGCACGATCTTCAGGGTAACTTTACTTCGCTCAATCGCAGCGGTGAACGAATCACGGAATACTCACGTGAGGAAGCGGCGTTGATGAATGTTGCTGACGTCATTGCGCCTGAGTATTTGAAACTCGCGCGCGAGATGATCGCGCACAAGGCCAGTGAAAAAGTATCGACGGTTTATGAGATCGATATCATCTCGAAGCACGGGCGTCGTGTTCGTCTCGAAGTCAGTACACGACTGATCTTTAGCGATGGCAAACCGGTTGGGGTACAGGGAATCGGGCGCGATCTGACTGAGCGCAAACATTCCGAAGAAGCGTTGCGTGAGAGTCAGGCGTACCTGGCCCAACAGGCACAGCGCGAGGCGATGACGCATCGCATCTCTCAGGCGATTCGCTGTTCGCTCGATAGTCGCGAGATCTATCAAACCGCCGTTAAAGAATTGGGTTCGTATTTGAGGGTGGATCGCTGTTCTTTGTTCATGCGTGACGACCGCGCAAAGTGCGCCACGAACGTCGCCGAGTATCATGCTACAGGAGTTGAACCGGCGGCCTCCGATTTTGCCCTGAGCCATCTGCAATCACTGATTGCGGCGCTCGATACGACGGGTGTTTTGCCTTTCGCAGATGCCGCGAAAGAAGAGCGCATAACCGATCTCTACCAGAACATTCTTTCGAAAGCGAACGTGAAGTCGATCATGTACGTGGCCATCCGTGTTGGCGATGATGTTCCGGCGGCGTTCGCCCTTTCGACGACAAAGCAAGTCAGGCAATGGAATGAAGCCGACATCGCGCTCGCAAAAGCAATTGCAGATCAAACCGGAATCGCAATCCGACAAGCCGAGCTTTATCAGCAAGCTGAGGCTACTTCAATACGTGAAGCCCTCGTGAATCGTTTGACGATGGCTATTCGGGCGTCGCTGAGTTTGGGTGAAGTTCTGAGTACCGCCACCGTCGAACTCGGTCGCGCTCTTAATACTTCGCGAGTTCATCTATTCCTGTTAGACAGCGAAGGTGTAAGTCCACCGATCGAACACGAATATCTCGCGCCCGGCGTCCGCAGCATCAAACACGTCGACATCGACTACAACGATCCGATTGCACGGCGGCTCTCCAACTCTCTCGAGCCGCTGATCGTCGATGACGCCGTTAACTATGGCGATTCATCGAACGCGTTGAGCGAGTACGTTCGGGAACAAGCTCAACGACTCGATATCCGTTCCGCCATCAACTATCCACTGATCGTGAAAGGACAGTTTCGGGGCGTTTTGTGCATTCACCAAACCGATCGCAAACGCCTCTGGGCGGAAGACGAAGTCACGCTTGTCGAAGCACTCGCGGAACGACTGGCCATCGGTATCGCCCAGGCCGAATTGTTCGAAATGGTGGCGCGTGGAAAGACCGAGTGGGAAACAACCTTCGATGCGATGTCGGACGGCATCTTCATCTTCGATCGTGCCGGCGAGTTGAAGCGGGTCAATCGCGCGGGCGCCGCGATGGAAGCCGTTCATCCACGATTGCTACTCGGCAGGCAGTGCTGCGACATCCTGCGAACCAGCGAAGAAGACGAAGCCTGTGTGGTGGAGAAAGCCCTCGAAACGGGTCGCAGTGTGACGATCGAGATCACTCCGAATCGTCTCAATCGTCCGTTGCTGGTTTCGGTTGAGCCGATCTTTGAGGAAAACAATCAGGCAGTCGCGGTGGTGTGTACCGCACGCGATCTCTCCGATTTGCGTAAGGTGCAGGCAGTCGCGCGTGAACATCAATCGTTGCTCACGAATATTCTCGAAAGCGCGCGCGAGTCGATCTATGCGGTCGATACGGATGGGAACTTCAAGTGGTGCAACACGGCAACGTTGAAGGGCTTGGGTTATCAACGCAGCAACTTTATCGGGCGTCCGTTGCTGAGCATGGTCTACGAAGCCGACCGCGACCTCGTGCGCGAGAAACTCGACGCCGCGTTGCAGGGAGTGCCGCAAACTTACGAAATGCGTTACTTCGCGCACGACGGACAACTGCGATACGCGCGCGTCGACAACTCGCCGCTCGTAGTTGAGGGACGAACTACCGGTGTGCTGGGCATTGCGCGCGACATCACCGAGCAAAAGGAAGAACGCGAACGGGCTGCGCGAGCAGACAAATTGCGCGCACTGGGTCAGCTCGCATCCGGTGTCGCTCACGATTTCAACAACTCACTAGCTGCCATTCTCGGTCGCGCACAACTGCTGCGACGCCAGATCGGTGAACCGGCGTTGGTACGAAATCTCGACATTATTCAAACTGCGGCTGAAGATGCTGCGGCCACGGTACGTCGCATTCAGACATTCGCGCGCAAATCCGCGGTGAAGGAATTTGAGCTCGTCGATGTCGCCGGACTACTCAACGACGCAATCGAGATAACTCGAACTCGATGGCAAAACGAAGCGCGTATTCGCGGGCTTGAATATGACGTAAGGCTCAACACCGAGCAGGGACAGTTCACGTATGGAAGTGCTTCTGAACTGCGCGAAGTCTTCGTCAACATGATCGTGAATGCTGTCGACGCAATGCCGCGTGGCGGAAAATTGTTGATAACCTGCCGTCGAAAAGATGAAAGACTGCAACTGCATTTCAGTGACAACGGAATGGGAATGCCTGACGACGTGCAACAGAAGATATTCGAGCCGTTCTTCTCGACTAAAGGCGCGCACGGAACAGGCCTCGGTTTGTCCGTAAGCTACAGCATTATCGAACGACATTCCGGATCGATCAGCGTTGTCTCCAAACCTGGCGCCGGCACCAACTTCACGATCGACTTGCCGTCAGTCGCCGCCGAAACGTCGTCGCAAGATCTTTCAACTGAACTGAGCGACGAACTGACGCTGAAGATTCTCGTCGTTGATGATGAAGAACCCGTAAGAGAAACACTCGCTGAGATGCTGGTCGCCGTCAATCACCAGGTTGAACTGGCTGGCAGCGGTCAGGAAGCGGTCGAAAAACTGCGGAGAGGTGGTTTTGACTTCGTATTCACCGATCTGGCGATGCCTGAAATGGACGGCTGGGAGACCGCGCGCGTGATTCGAAAACACTGGCCTGGTCTGAAGATTGTTCTGGTAACGGGTTATGGTCCAACAACCACCCCGCCGCCAGGTGAAGAAGATCTGGTCGACGCCATCATCGGGAAGCCTTTCGACTTCGCCCAAGTCGGCTTTACACTTAACACTCTAAGCAGAGAACTTTGCCACAGATAACGCGGATGGGAAAGATCGAGCTTTCCAATCCGCGTTTATCTGTGTCTCCTAGTTGAAGTTCATAATTCCGGCGCTGGCAGTAAATCCTACTCCAAATCCAACCACCATCGTCGGGCCTGACCATTCGTCTTTCTCAGCCAACATAAAGCCGGTCGATGCGCTCGAGAGATTGCCATAACGTTCCAGCACCTGGTAGGAGCCGTGAACTTTTGCTGAATCGGGGTTCAGATCGAGTTGAGAACAAACGCCGTCGAGAATCTTCTTGCTGCCAGTGTGAATCAGGCAATCGTCTACTTCCGCCATATCAGACACTGGTGAATCGGGATGTCGCAGAACATTCTTGACAGTGGTCACTGCGTAATGCGCACCGCGCGTGGGAACACTCGGCTGCATGAAGTACTGCGGCCTTCCTTTCAGGAAGGGATGTGAGCTGTTGCTGACCATCGTGAGCAGATTCATGTCGTTAGGCTGGTCGTTGGTCAGGTGGGAGATTGGTCCGAACGCGGGCTTTCCTTCTTCATTGCCTACCAGCAGGGCCACCGCGCCGTCCCCGAAAAGCATAGATTGGATTACGAAGGTGGTATCCAACCTTTGTTGTTCAAATTGATCGGGATCAAGCCTCCGCTCCTTCCTCAGTCTGATGATTTCGCGGTAACCGGAATACTCATCACGGAGCAACGGAGCAACGTATGGTGTGTGCGCTTCAGACATCACCACGATTGCGAGTTTGCCGGGATTTGCAGCCAGGTACCACTGAGCAACTTCGATTGACTTGAGTAACACAGAACAACCTTGCGCTTGCATACTGACAGTTCGCAGGGACCTTGAGAGGAGTCCATGCGTTTTCCCCATGATCTCGGAAGCCAGACACGGCAACATCTGGTCAGGCGTGTTAGTTGCCGCGACAAGTAGGCCTATCCGATTTGGATCACCTCCCCATTCGTGGATACAGCGTTTGGTGGCCGCCACACCGAGCTCGGTAGTTGAACTGGTGGCTAGCTGCGGTTTGCCGCAAAGAAAGTCCGGATAATTTTCGAGAGTGGAATATCGTTGGTCTACCCCGAGAGCGCTGATGGTGTTGATCAGCTCTGGGGAGAGTTTGTGCATCAGACTGCCGACCAGTTCCGTGGTCTTGAAGGCATTCTGAGGCACTGAAGTAGCTGCGGATAACAGGTTAATCATTGTCGTTTTCTGCTCCAAAAGAAGAGGGGGATTTGCCGCGTCAGCCCTGACTCCCACTTAGGTCTGACGCCCACATTGCACTACAACCCCTGTGCCGCAACTTTCTGATCGTGCTGTTTTCTCGGAAAGTTCTTTATTCGTGGGGTTTAGCGCGAGAAGACCATTGTCCGACGCGGCCCGGACATAGCGCCCCTTTGGATACCCGGTAAACACGTCCAAAAAACAGACAAAATACCTCAGTAATTTCACTGGGTTCCCTAAAGTCCTGTGATACGTGGATATACAGTTGGTTAAAGATTATCCAGA
>DATNFX010000311.1:0-5970 GCA_035606195.1 Pyrinomonadaceae bacterium | reverse complement strand
ACGAGTCTGTCGGGAAAATCAAAATTCGCAAAAAACAGGGAATGAAAAATCATTCGTCGTCATCGAAAAACTCGTTACAAGGCAAATACGCGCAAGAAATTTTTTGACGATCAGTCCGAAGGTATTTTTCCGACAGACTCTTACAGGGTTAGAATGTTTTTAATCTTTGTCCCCAGGGTTCTCGCAAGCTCGAACCCTGGGCTCAAATTAGCGAACGCCTTCGGCGTATT
This sequence comes from Pyrinomonadaceae bacterium, assembly GCA_035606195.1. GTDB lineage: Bacteria > Acidobacteriota > Blastocatellia > Pyrinomonadales > Pyrinomonadaceae > PSRF01. The sequence continues at coordinate 5,740 of DATNFX010000311.1, read as the reverse complement.
TCAAACTGAACCACTACTCTGCTTCGGAATGTCTTGTCAAATTACTCAACACGAGGACGCGGACACCGCGACGGCGGGGTCGCCCGTGAAGGTGTGGGCCGTCTTCTCGAAGGGATTGCCACAGCCCATCGTGTTCAAGTCGTTCCAGGAGCCGCCCTGGGCAGCACCCCAGATTGCACCCACTGTGACGTAGGTGAAGTAGAAGCCAAGCTCACCTAAGGCCGCGACTGTCCGGCTGTGATATGACTCGTGCCGAGCGAGCTCGTCCGGAACTGTTCCATCGGACTTGAAACGTCCGCTCTGCGTCCATGCAACTGCGCCTAACGTCAGGGCGCCGCCACCAGCTCCGACTTCGATGAACAACATCCCGCGTCTGAAATCAACGTTTCCACCAGCAGCCGCAACAACTATCGCGGCAATGAGGCCTACCGTCGTAAGAATCGGCGATTGAACCCACTTCAAAAAGAAACTAATGCCCCACAAGAATTTGCTGTCACTGGCGTCGAGCAGCGGCGTGAAAATCGAACCCAATAACGATGCGGCACTCCAGACTACGAGTGCTACAAGCGCAACGGTGGACACAACTGCGGCACTCGCTCCGGCAATGTAGGCGAACGCTCCAAACGTCAGCACTGTCAGCGCGGCGCCGATAGCTCCGCCTATGATCCACAACAACCATTCGTCCCACGTCGACGCGCCGTTGAGCGCTGCACCGAGCGCGCCTAACGCTGCGCCGACAATCACCGCTATGAGCAGCACGAGAAGAAAAGCGAACTGTCCCGTCGGATCGGTGAAGTTAACTGGATTGGCGAGTGCGTAAAGATAGAGGTTCGAGGCCGCAATAATGCCGGCGATCTTCTCGGGGTTATCGATCAGATACTTGTCGGGCGTAATGAAACGTCCAAGCATCGGACGGTAATGACGCGCGCCTAACAACACCACATCAGTACCATCACTGAACTGCGCCCCCTGAAACTGGAAGTGCGGCTGAATGACGATCGAAACAGACAGACGACCATACGGCGTGTACTCATCATGCCCGACGAACGCTCCGGTGTTGAGGTTGCTCACGACGTTGACGTTGCCCAAGCGGTCCAGGTGATGTAGCAACGGATCGCCGGACTGCGGAACAATCGCGAGCCTGCGATCATCGTCAAACACAATCTTCGTCGCATTATCACTTTCGATCAGGTAAATACCATCACACTCATAACGGATCGTGGTCACGCCATTGCGCGTGACACGACTCTCAGTGCGACGATCGTTGTGATCGTAACGATACTCAACCACCGAGCCGTCAGGCTTATCCACACGCACGAGCCGCCCGCGCGCGTCGTAACCCAGAGTTCCGAGCGCAGGATCGCGGGTGAGCCGGCCCGAATTGTCGTACTCGTACTCGGCCGTTGCCGCAGCTCTTCTTTTGATCAAGCGGTTCGGATGAAGCGCATCTCCGGTCTGGAGACCGTAGTCCATGTCCTCGGCAAACGACTCCGCCGAGAAAACCAGGTTGCTCAGTTCGTCATAGCGATAACGGAAATCGTAATCACCGCCGGCTCCGCGACCGGTCGCACGTGAGACGCGATTGCGCTCGTCGTACTCAAACGTCTGGTTGTTTCGCATCTTGCCCGCGACGTTCGACAGATCGTCGATCTGGGAAACTCTTCCCAACGGATCGAGATGATGGAGCAGGTGTTGAAACTTCGGACCCGCGGCGCCGGCCTGTGTCAATATCTCAGTCAGGAGATAATCGCCGGGCGTCATGGTATGGCGCGTTTCCAAACCGTTTGCAAAAACTATGCGCTCACGTTTTCCAGTTGGACCATAAGTAATGGATTGAATGTAACCGGGAATCGAAGCGAGCATTCCGGTCGGATGGTAGTTGTAATCGACGCGTGTTCCATCCGGGTAAATTACGAAGCGGACGCGTCGCTGGTGGTCGTAGCCAAAACGGACCTCGAAAGTATTCGGATTGCCCGTAAACGTGCGCCGTATCGAAGTGGCGTCGCCTTCGACGGAGTACGAGTAGTCGACTGTTCCAAACGTGCCGGCAACGCGCGCGAGACGGCCTCTTAAATTTGCGCCCGGGCCAGTGTCGTAGCTGTATGCCTCTTCAATCGGACCGGATGGACCACCGGTGCGAACCTCGGTAATGCGCCCGCGCAGATCGCGCGGTGTGTAAACCGCTCGCCCGTCGGCATCGGTGCGCAGTACCTCGTTGTTAGCGGCGTCGTAGATCGACGTCTTCGTACCAGCTTCAGCCAAGTCGCAACGGATGCAGTTGCCCCACAGATCGAACTTACGATCGAGAACAACATTGCCACGCGAATCGTGGATCGTCTGAAGGCGTCCGAGAGCGTCGAAGGTGCGGCGCTCTTCGTAAGTACCACCTGCGTCCATCTCAATAATCGAAACAACCTTGCCGCCCGCGTTTGCGCGGCTAATTCTGCTGGGACGCGTAGACGGATCAGCGACAAGCGCAACAGCCTGCAACGGATCGTAGAAGCGTGTTTCGTTTCGATCGTAGATGTAACGTGTGGTTCCGCCGTCAAACAATCGCTCTTCGACGACTCGTCCGGCAAAATCGTAACTGTAAGAACGTGAGACAAGCGGCGCCGGCTGTGTTGCTTCGAAGTTTGAAGTCGTCGAGTAATAAGCGTCGAGCTCGCGGAGGACCTGGGCCGAAAGCGAGCGTACTTCCTGTTTACCGACCGCCCAACGGCCGTCTTCGCTCAGTGTACGTTCCTGACAAATACGGCCCGCGCCGTCGTGATACTGAAACTTCACCGCTCCCGCCTCAGCATCGTCCGGCGACAAACGCATGCGCCGGATCGTTCGGTGCGGCACACTGTCGCGGCGATATTCGTAAGTTTCAGTTGGCCGTGAAGGATCTGCACCGCGCCGGAAAACAGCTACGATATTTCCCAAACCGTCGTAACGTGTTTCCAGTACATTGTTATTGAGATCCGCAATGCGTGCTGCCTGCTGCGCGATTGGATCGAAGATCATGTCGCGCACTGGACCGCCATCTTCACTAATACTCACGGGATGGATCGACTCAGCATCGTAGGCGATCACGGTGCGGTGTCCGATCAGATCAAGCGTTTCGAGCTGATTGCCAGCGGCGTCGTTGCGATAACGAAAGACGTCTTTCACAAACACCGCGCCCAGCTCCGGGTCAGTCTCGCTTCGATAGAGCGTAGGAATCAGTGCGGGCACAACAGTGCCGTATGATTCGGTGATCTCTGCAGTGGTCAGCGCGACTTCCGTCTGCCGGCTCTTGAAGCCATTGGTCACCTGGCCGAAGGGCAAGCCAACAAAGGCTGGGCCATCGTAAAAAATCGTGAAGTGTTTGAGCACACGACCGCCGCCATCCGTGCGTTTCATGCGAGTCGCAAAACTGCTGAGACCATGCACTGCATGAGTCGCGTAGAGTGTATCTATGACGAGCTCGTCAATGTGTTGCGTTCCGGCTGAGTCTTTCCATCGCTGTGATCGGCGTTCTGTGGTGACATTGCCCGCGAGATCGTATTGAAAGTCGATGCGCTCGCTTTCATAGACTGTTCCCGACTGAAAACGCCGGCTCTCTCGTGAACGCTCCTGAGCGAGATACGCGTGACGGTCGGGAGAAATCGTCGCAACCGGACGCGCCTCCCACACGGATTCTTCAACGCGACACACTTCTCCTGTCGCCGGATCGATTAGTTCCGATCGATGTGGTTGGCCCTTTCCTGCTATGAACGCAGTATCGCGCGCACTCGTGCCGCGATTGTGAAAATAGAAACGCTGCCAAACTGAGGCCGTGTGTTCTGTTGCCTGCCGTATCGACTCGACTTCCGCAAATCCGAGGTACTCACGCGCGCGGCCGTCGTAATGTCCATCGTGGTAGCGGTATTCAGTTACCTGCGTCTGGCCCGTCACACTGTCGCTTTCGGTCATGCGCTTCACGACGTGGACCGGGAACGGCAGATAACCCGACCAGCGACGACCACGGTCGAGATCTGCGGTGCGCTCGAAGACGGAAGTCGTGTACTCGATCGTCGTCGTCAGCCCGGCGCCGTTATCAACCGATTGCAAAAGATAAGGCTTCACGCCGTTGAGCGGATCGAGATACCAAAAGACGTGTGGTGTTGCACCGACAGAATCCAGACACCAGATGAAACCGGGCGTGCCGGAACCCACCAGATCGGCGAGTAAAAACTGTTCGACACCTAAGCGCGGCGCACGTTCAAGCACGATCGGATCACTAAAACGCTCGCCCAGCGCATTGAGGAAGATTCGGATCTCGCCACTTCCTACGAGGATCAGATCAGCCGTGCCGTCGCCATCGAGATCAGCGAGATAAATGTCCTCGTCGGGGTTGGGTACATCAAACTCGGGCGTGTGCGTCATTACTCGCGGCGCGCCCCAACGACCATTACCCAGGCCGGGCCAGTAAGTGATCTGCCGTGATTGCAGCATCACCATGTCCACCATGCCGTCGCCGTTCATATCGGCGAAGCGGAGACGCGGCTGTTGTTGATTGAAGTTCGGCAGATTGGCTGCAGGCAGTGCGACTGGGCCATCCCAACGCTCGCCCTGGCGATTGAAAAAAGCCATCGGCGTGCCGTTTCGGAACGTTAACAGATCGACGACGCGATCACCGTCGAGGTCGAGCAGGTAGCTTCCCTCTTCGCCGAGATCAAAACTCGGCGTTAGTGAGGAGAATTGCTTGCGCTGAAATCCCTCGTCGGGATCGTGCGGGTAGAAGCCCCCACCCAATGCACGTCCAACCACTAAATCCGCCGTGCCATTCCCGGTGAGATCTGCAAAGCGAACTTGATCCTCACCGAGGTTCAAACCCTGCGGGAGCGCCGCCAAACGTTGCGGTGGTCCCCAACGCAAGCGACCACGATTCTCCCAGAACGTCGCCTCGATTCCGTTCATCCGCAGTATTCCGGGCAAAGCGGTGCCGCGATAATCCAGGAGGGTGACATCTGCGCCGAGCGACGGCGGTGGAATCGTGTTCGAATCGAATTTGACAATTTGTCGTGAGTCGGGTGAGAAGCCGGTATAGTTGAACGTCAACGGCGCGAGTGATGCAGGCTGCAACGCACCGTTTTCAAAACGAAAACCAGTGACACGGATCCGCTGGAGCAGGGATGCGCCGACGCGATCGGCAGCCACGTAGTCGAAAAGAAATTCACGAGTTAACGTTTCGGGTGTAAGCCGATCCTGGTGCAACGCCAATCGTCGGAGACGGCGGCGCGTGCGTACTTCGAAGCCGGCATCAAATTGTGAGAAAGCATCGGGCCGGTCCTCGTATTCCCACTCCAACCGGAAAACACTCCAGCGAATACGACGCAGATAACGCTGCGTGCCGTCAGTCTCATACTCAAAATCAACCTGCCGTTCGCCGGGAAAAGTGACGCGGTCCAATAACCAGCGAACGATTCGAGGCTGCCCGTCAACAACACCTTCGACGCGGCTCGCTGCCGTTGAACCAAATCGCATCGTCACCAGATTCGGGGCTATTGAAGTCCACTGAGTGCCGTCGAAACGAAACTGTTGTGAAGTCTGCCCGATGAAAGGCACAAACACTCCATCGCTCGCGGGCACTAATGTCTCCGCCCCTGACAACGAGTATTCAATCTCACCTTGCGGCAGGAACGGCGAGGTGCGATTGCGCTCGACGTAAGGCACCGACGCGACCCAACCCATTCCCATTGGTCCATTGCCAAAACCGGTGTTGTAAATCAGATCG
>DATNFX010000310.1:0-12988 GCA_035606195.1 Pyrinomonadaceae bacterium | reverse complement strand
AAGCGTCGCCTCGCCCTGGCCCAGCACGTTCACAGGATCGCTCGCGAGCCGGCCCGCATAACGTAACTGCGGGAAGATCGTGGCGCTCGACGCGCTGTAACCAATCGCAAGGTTTCCATCACCGTCCATTGCAGCGCTACCCATCCAGCGCCAGGTACTGTCAGGCTGGTAGGTGCTTTCCTGGAAGACAGACACAGGACCATTCGTTACGTTGCGTAATTCAAACCAACGAACTCCGGCAACACTACCCGAACTGACGGTGTAGTTGCCTACCACCGATTCGTGTGTGCCAAAGTTGCGGTACGCAAGCCGGAACATCAGCCGGTCTCCGATGCCATCCAAACGCGATGTGGTCCCACTCTGCGGGACGCACGATCGTGTAGTTGGACACAGCGATGTAAACCCGGCGGCTGCCGGGTTCGCGAATTGGGTAAACGTTGAATTCCCCGGCGTGGCAAAGTCGACGTGGAAGTGAAATGTCTTGTAATCACCTGGACCAGGCCACTCCACAAACGTTGCCGGCGCGCCTGCCGGTGGCAGTGTCGACCCATCAAGATCGGCAGGCAGATAAACCTCTTCCAATGGCCCACCTGTGATTCCAGGCGTAATAAATGTTGCCGGTTGGCCGTTGAGCATCTTCGAACGATCGAAAGCAAAAGGTTGCGGGCCCAGGAACGACGTGCCGGTTGAATTGAACACGTTCATGCTCATGTAATAGGCGTCGGGCCAGACGGCCAGGTGCGGATAGTCGAAGAAGTTTGAGCCAAGGTGGAAATCGTAGCGATGATAAGAACCGGTCGCGTCACTGGTAGCTGATATGGCCACGCATTCATCTGTTGGCACTGAAACACCGGCAAACTGCGAGATCACCCAGCGGTCTGCCAGCTGATCGTACAAGACGACTGGATCGCCGTTGCCATTGGATTCGCAAACACCGCCAAAGCCGCTCCAGATTGTTGAAATGCCGGATGGCCCTAGCAACGAGGCGCCGATTGTCTTATCAAAGACCTGAAAACCTTCGTTGACCATCTGGACGTACTGCGTGGCTCCGACTTCGCCGTTTGTGTCAGGCGGAGCGCAGTTACATGCGACACCCGGAAACGCCATACCGTTAAAATTCAAGTCCGTGGCAGGCATGTTGAGAGACAGGGCAGTCTCGGCGATTGATTGCTGAACTACCCGGTCCGGAGCATCTTTGTGAAAGTGTGCAATCTTCGGGTTCGCGTTCGCCTCTTTCTTCGCCTTGAACACTGGTTGCTGTTTCATCTCGCGGATCGGCTGCGACGTGTCGTTTCGAATCGACTCGCCCACAGTCACGTCCTGTTTCTTTCCCTGAAGCGGGTTAGCTACGACTGATGACTTGGAAGCCTCGATAATTCGGGGGACTGTGATGATCGCACTGAAAAGCAGAACAGCTGTTACCAGAACAATAATTCTGACTCGCATCTATGTTCCTCCAGGTCCAAAAAAGGGTCCAAACGTCCAAAGACTGAGGTGTGAAGCAGGTGCAACCTACCATAATTCTGGAGAAAACTCCAAGAAAATCGGCCCATTCTATCCACAGATTACACAGATTCTGTATGGCAATCTGTGTAATCTGTGGATAAGGAGGCGTCCCGTATTTTGTGTAGTTGCGGGAAATTGTTTTTAATACGACCCATGATAAAAGTTTGCGCAACTCTCCTGTGTTTGCTCCTACTTGTATCTGCCTGTTCACAGGCATCGAACACCATCAAAGTCGGCGCCTTTCTTTCCTTAACGGGAACGACGTCGGCCTACGGCATCTCGGCGGCCAACGCGATCAAGCTCGCGACTGAAGAAACGAATCGCAACGGCGGTATCGACGGCAAACAAGTCGAACTTGAAATCGAAGACGATCAGTCAAACACACAGGACGTGCCCGGTATCGTCGAGCACCTCATCAAAGAACACAAAGTACACGCGCTCATCGCTGAGCCAGTGAGCACGAGAGCCATGATGGCTGCACCGGTTGCTCAGCAAAATCGAACGGTAATGATCTCGTCTGCCTCAGTTAAGCCCGAACTGACGATGCAGGGCGACTACATCTTTCGCGCCTGCTTTATCAGCTCGACTGAAGGCGAAGCAATCGCGAAATTTGCCGGCGATAAGCTCAAAGCGAAGAAAGTCGCGATCATTCTCGACGACAAAAACGATTACGCCGTAGTTTTAGCCGGATTCTTTGCCGAGTCTTTTAAGAAACTCGGCGGAGAGATCGTCAGCCAACAGAAGTACGAAGCAAACGCTACGGACTTGACTGCGCAGATGGAAGCCATCAAGACCGCAGCGCCTGATGTAATATTCGCGCCCGGCTTCTATACGACAGCACCGCTCGTAGCGCGCGAGGTGAAGAAGTCAGCCATCAAGGCTGTATTGATCGGCAGCGACGGTTGGGACTCGCCGAATCTGATGAGCGGTGGAAGCGAACCTTTCGACGGCGTTTATTTTGCAAACCACTTCTGGGCGGGAAGCGATGATCCACTGACCCGAAAGTTTGTCGCAGACTATCACGCGAAATATGGAGTCGATCCTGACGCCGGCGCCGCTACTGCATACGACGCAGCACGAATGCTCTTTGACGCGTTCAGGCGTGCGAAGTCGACGGACAGTGCGGCAGTGCGAAATGCACTCGCACAGACAAAGGATTTTCCCGGTGTGACTGGAAAGATCACGCTCGACACAAATCGAAACGCCCAGGTTCCCGTATACATGCTACGGATTGAAAAGGGTGGTAAATTCACGTTGCAGTAGTAATGAAAAGCTGAATTGGCATTCATCCCCGACGGTCGCAATTAATTTTAAGGAGCAGAAGAGATGAAAGTATTTCGCATAGTTGTCGCCGTAGCAGCTTTCGCGGCGTTTACGATCCTGGCCCAGACACAGACCCGACCGGCGGCGACGCCAACCACCGTGGCGATTATCGATTCGTCGGCGTTCAGTGATGAGAAAGCCGGGATCGCGCGCGTGATGGCTGCGATGCAGCAGATCGAAATCAAGTTTACGCCTTTGCGCAATGAGCTTCGCGGTATGCGAGATCGACTCACCACGATGAGATCTGATATTCAGAAGAAACGGCAGGTCCAGGACGCCAGCATGACGGCAAAGCAAACTGAAGATGCAGATCGTCTCGAGCTGGACATCAAACGAAAAGCTGAAGACGCACAGGCGAGTTACCAAAAAGAGTCACTTGCCGTTCTCGATCCGTTGCAGAAAGACATCGGCACGGCATTGACTGCGTATGCACAGTCCAAAGGGATCACTTTGCTAATCGATGCCAACCGCGTGCCGATTGTGTACGCAGCATCACAACTCGATATCACTAAAGACTTCATCGCCGATTACAATCGGACGCATCCGGCCGGAGCTGCTGCTCCTGCTGCCGCGCCCGCACGACCCACGCGCCCGTAAACAGAAAATGCTGAACAAAGTTCTCCTCCTTTCAGCCTCAGCAGGCGCGGGGCACGTGCGCGCGGCTGACGCCATCGAAAAAGCGTTCACCCAGGCGAAAGATGCCGGCAGCAGAGAAGTGCTGCACGTCGACGTTCTGAACTACACAAATAAGCTCTTCCGGCATCTCTATTCCAAAGCCTACATCGATCTGGTCAACAAAATGCCCGAGGTGCCGGGCTGGTTTTACGACAAGCTCGACAAGCCGTGGAAAAACGAACGCCGGCGACTCGCCCTGGACAAACTCAACACGCGGCCTTTCGTAAAGTTATTGCGCGACTACAAACCCGATCTCATCGTTTGCACTCACTTCCTTCCCGCTGAAATCGTGTCGTGGCTGAAGGCGAAGGAGCGTCTCGCCAGCAGGCAAGTCATTATCGTTACTGACTTCGACGTCCATGCGATGTGGCTGGTCCATCATTACGAACATTATTTCGTTGCCATTGATGAGGCACGCGTCTACCTCGAAGTGTTGGGGATACCGGCGGAAAAGATCACGGTCAGTGGAATACCTATCGATCCTGTTTTCGGCATCAAGAAAGACAAACAGGAAATGCGAGCAAAGCACGGACTCGCTCCTGATCGGACTACGATTCTGCTCTCGGCCGGCGGTTTCGGAGTTGGCTCAGTTGATGCGCTGGTGAGCTCATTGCTTCCGTTGCAGCATCGCGCGCAGGTAGTTGCGATCTGTGGTCGCAACGAAGAGTTGAAGAAACGTTTGACGAAAGTCGCCGCGCGAACGAAACCGGATGCGACTGTGCTTCTGAAGTCGTTCGGGTACACGAAGGAAATGGATGAGCTGATGACTGCGTCGGACATCGTGCTTGGCAAACCGGGTGGTCTAACAACGTCCGAGGCGCTCGCAAAGGGACTCGTGTTCGTAATCGTCAATCCTATTCCGGGTCAGGAAGAAAGAAATTCGGATCACCTGCTCGAAGGTGGCGTCGCGATCCGCTGCAACAACCTGCCGACGCTGGCTTACAAGCTCGATAAACTGCTGAGCGATCCGCGGCGAGTTCAGTCGATGAAGACGAATGCACTGCGGATGGGGCACCCGAACGCTGCGCGAGAAATTGTCGATCAGTTGATGAAATGAGCCTTTAGACAGGATTAACTGGATAAAACAGGATTTGCAGGATGACAATTAACAGACGCAAGTTTCTTGAAGTTTCGGCGCTTACTCTTGCCGGATCAATGGTCGCGTCAGCGCGAATGCGTGAGCCGCAAAAGCGCCGAGGCGCCAGTAGTCTCAAATCAAATGACGCGAAGGTCCACAGTCTGCTGTCGCAAATGACGCTCGAGGAAAAAGTGGGCCAGATGATCCAAGCCAACCAGGCGAGTCTTAAAGATCCAAGTGACGTCGAGAAGTTATTTCTGGGTTCATTACTGAGTGGCGGCAGTTCCGATCCAAAAACCGGAAACGGCGTCGTCGACTGGACCGATCATTACGACAGCTTGCAATCGCGCACGCAGCACACGCGGCTACGCATTCCGATTCTCTACGGTATCGACGCTGTTCACGGACACAGCAACGTCCTAGGTGCAACTCTGTTCCCACACAACATCGGTTTGGGTTGTACACGTAACCCACAACTGGTCGAACGCGCCGCACGCATTACCGCGGTGGAAACAAGAGCAACCGGTATCAACTGGACTTTCGCGCCCTGCGTCACCGTCCCGCGCGACGAACGTTGGGGCCGAACCTACGAGGGCTTTGGAGAAGATCCGGAGCTTGCACGAACCCTCGGCGAAGCCGCTGTGCGTGGATACCAGGGCAACGATCTCGGCGACCCGCTAAGCCTGCTGGCATGTGCGAAGCATTTCATCGGCGATGGAGGCACGAAGTACGGTACCGGGCGGAAGCTAAGAGACAATTTGCAGATACTTGATCGCGGCAACGTCATACTGAGCGAGGCCGAACTGCGTCGCATTCATCTGGCAGGTTACATCAGCGCCATCAAAGCGGGCGTCGGCACGATCATGCCGTCGTACAGCAGTTGGAATGGAGTGAAATGCTCGGGCAGCAAACGGCTGCTGACTGAAATTCTCAAGGACGAGTTGAAATTTGACGGGTTTTTGATCTCTGATTACGACGCCATCGACGAGATGCCGGGCGACTACAAGACACAGATCGAAACGTCGGTAAACGCCGGCATGGACATGTTTATGGTGTCGACGAAATACCGCGAGCTGTATGGACTGTTGCTCGAGCTTGTTCGTGAAAATCGAGTTCCGATGTCGCGTATTGATGATGCGGTCAAGAGGATTTTGCGGGTCAAGTTTGCCACCGGACTGCTAGATTCCAGTCGATCGCATCTCGCCGATCGAAAGCTGCACGTGCGCTTCGGTTCGCCGGCACATCGCAGCGTGGCGCGCGAATGTGTACGCGCGTCCCTCGTGTTGCTCAAGAATGAGAAACGCGTGTTGCCGGCTTCGAAGAAACTCAGGCGCATTCATGTTGCAGGCAAGAGTGCGGACGACATCGGAAACCAATGTGGTGGTTGGACCATCAGTTGGCAAGGCAAGAGCGGCGCACAAACCACTGGCGGCACAACGATTCTGAAAGCCATTCAGGAAACCGTCTCTTCGTCGACTAAGATTACTTACTCCAAAGACGGATCCAACGCGTCCGGAGCGGATCTCGGGATCGTCGTTATCGGTGAAACTCCATACGCGGAGTGGATGGGCGACCGCGAGAGCCTCGAGCTTTCTGAAGAGGACGTGTCGGCAGTAGAAAAGATAAAACAGGCCGGGATGCCGCTGGTGGTGGTGTTGATATCAGGTCGTCCGATTATCATCGATAAGATTGTCGACAAAGCAGACGCCCTCGTAGCGGCATGGCTCCCCGGAACTGAAGGACGTGGAGTAACCGATGTCCTGTTTGGCGATTTCAGATTTGTGGGGAAACTATCGTTCTCGTGGCCGCGTTCAATGGACCAGATTCCCATCAACGTCGGCGACAAGGATTACAATCCGCTTTTCAAGTACGGCTTTGGATTAACGTGATCATTCGCAAAGCAACAATGGAAGAGCGCGATCCGATGCAGCAACTGATCGCAGAATCGGCACGGCATCTAAGCCGGGCACACTACAACGACCAGCAGATCGAGACTGCAATTGAGACTGTCTTCGGTGTCGACACCGATCTGATCGAAGATGGCACTTACTTCGTTGTCGAGATCGACGGCGAGCTTGTTGGCTGCGGCGGTTGGAGTAAGCGAAAGACTCTTTATGGTGGGGATCAGTTCACGTCAAGAGATGCCAGTTATCTCGACCCGGCATCAGAGCCGGCCAAGATTCGGGCGTTTTTTATTCACCCGGATCACGCGCGGAAGGGAATCGCACGAGCGCTACTCAATCATTGTGAGACGGAAGCGCGCGCCGAGGGCTTTCGTGCTCTCGAACTGATGGCGACGCTACCCGGAATCGAGTTTTACAAGTCGTGCGGGTTCATCGAGACCGGAAACTTCGACCTGCAATTAACCGAAGCGGTGAAACTCGAACTGGTTCCGATGCGCAAAGATTTGTAGCCTATCCACACCCATCGGTGTAATCTGTGGCTCAAAAATGGAAGCGAGGAGAAAACTGCTGAATCATTTCCTGGCAGCACTCGCATATCGCACTCAGAAGGCTCTGCGAGATGCGCCGCAAGATTTCGGCTCGTTTCGCGCCCGTGAAGGTGTGCGGACTCCCGCGGAGCTGGTTCGTCACATGACGAGCGTACTTGGTTACGCACGCACAAACTTCGTCGGCGGTAGCTACTGGCCTGAGCCACTCGAGTCGTTGAACGAAGAGATCGGGCGCTTTCACGAGATGCTCGGACTGCTGGCCCAGCATCTTCGAAACGGTGATGAGCTTCTCGAAGGAATGACAGAAGAGCGCCTGCTGCAGGGACCGTTCTCAGACGCAATGACACACGCGGGACAGCTTGCGCTCTTGCGGCGTCTGGCCGGCGCGCCTGTGCCACCGGAGAATTTCATCGTCGCCGAAATCGCGCCCGATCGACTCGGACCGGACCAGGCGAAACCAGTCAGTCCGGACAAAGAGTGGCCTGAAGCGCCACCAGGATGGAAAAGTTAGCCCATCCACAGATTACACAGATTACTTAAAACAATCTGCGTAATCTGTGGATGGCCTTTTCGCCGTAACTTTTGCGCGTTAGGGATTGTAGATTCTAATTCGTGACAGCCATTCCGGCATGGTATGCCGTTGCAGGAGTTTCAAATGAAGCAATTGTTCTTTGTGATTCTGCTGCTCATTCCCGTCGTGGCATTTGGACAACATAATGGCCACGCTCCAGCTAAAGATTCAAAACCCGTAACCATTGAAGCAGGGCTCGGTAATATCGACCACCCGGTTTCAACTAAAAACCCCGAAGCCCAGAAGTTTTTTAACCAGGGACTTGAATATATCTACGCCTTTAATCATGAAGAGGCGGTCCGATCGTTCAAGCAAGCTGCCCAACTTGATCCACAGTTGGCTATGGCCTACTGGGGCGTAGCGCTCGCTCTCGGCTCGAATTACAACGTGCCGGCAGACAACAATGCGCTGCTGGAGGCTTATTCAAATCTCCAGAAAGCCGTTGCTCTTGCTCCGAAGGCCTCGGAACACGATCAAGCTTATATAAGCGCTCTCTCGAAGCGTTACTCTGCCAATGTTCAGGCAGACCAAACCAAGCTCGGAGTCGACTACAAAAACGCGATGGGCGAGCTTGCAAAGAATTATCCGGACGATCTCGACGCCGCCACCCTCTACGCCGAGAGCATGATGAATTTGCACCCGTGGAAACTCTGGTCACTCGATGGCAAGCCCAACGAAGGCACACTCGAGATCGTCTCCACGCTTGAAGAGGTATTGCGTCGTAATCCAAACCACTCGGGCGCTAATCACTACTACATCCACGCCGTTGAGGCTTCAACAAATCCTGAGCGAGGATTACCCAGCGCGGCACGATTGGGTACGGTTGCACCGAAAGCTGGTCACCTGGTCCACATGCCGTCGCATATTTACATTCGCACCGGTGATTACTACCAGGCTGCTCAGGCAAACGTCGACGCAATCGCAGTCGACAAAGAGTACATCCAGAAGAGCGGTAACAACGGTCTTTACCCGGCGATGTACTACAACCACAACATCCACTTCCTGGCGGCTGCAAGCGCGATGAAGGGACGTTATGCGGATTCGATCAAGTCGTGCCGCGATCTCGAAGGGAACGTAAAGCCGGTTGTTAAAGCGATGCCGATGCTCGAGATGTTTCTACCCTACACGAGTATGTCGCTTACGCGTTTCGGCAAGTGGGACGAGATCTTGAAAGAGCCAAAACCGGATCCGTCACTCAAGATCACGACCGCGTTCTGGCACTTCGCGCGCGGCAGTGCGTATGTCGGTACAAAACAGATTCCGAATGCTGAAGCGGAGCTGGCCGCACTGCAGGCTGTCAATAAAACTTTGACGGAAGAGCGCATGTTCAGCAATGCAGCTTCGGATATTACGAGGGTTGGTGAATTAACGCTTCAAGGCAAGATCGCGCTGGCCAAAGGAGACAAGAAGACGGCGTTCGAGTTCTTGAACAAAGCCGTCGCTGCCGAAGATGCAACCGCGTACGCGGAGCCATCAGACTGGGACTTGCCCGTACGTGAAGTGCTCGGCGGCGCGTTACTCGCAAATAACGATAATGCAGCAGCAGAAAAAGTATTTCGTGCTGAGTTGCAACGGCATCATCGCAACGGACGTGCGTTGTTTGGTCTTGCCGAAGCATTAAGAAGACAGGGCAAAGAATCGGCTGCGAAGAGCGTGCAGGTTGAATTTGAAAAAGCGTGGCAGTATGCGGATACCAAGCTGACAGTAGCGTCGTTGATTGGTATGAGCGATACTCCCGCGCCGACGGGTTCCACAGCGCAAATGCAGTTTTCAGACGTCAAGTTTTCAGACGTCATGCTGAAGACCGGAATTCGCATGCACTACGCTTACCAGGGCGATCCATCGGGAACACCGGTGATCATGCTGCACGGCTACACTGACTCGTGGTTCTCGTTCAGTCCCGTGCTGCCACTGCTCGATAGTAAGTATCGTGTTTACATTCTCGATCAGCGCGGTCATGGCAAAACCACTCAACCAATGGGTGGTTATGCCATGCAGCAGTTTGCCGCCGACGTGCTCGCGTTCATGGACGCGATGAACCTTCCGAAGGCCACGATTGTGGGCCATTCGATGGGAAGCTTTGTGGCTCAGCACGTCGCTGTCGCAGCACCAGAGCGAGTTACCAAGCTGGTGCTCGAAGGTTCCGCGACAACTATTCGTAATAACACTGTGATCGACTTGCAGCGCGAAATCGGGTTGCTGAAGGACACAGCGCCGGTGCCCGAGAGTTTTGTACGTGACTTTCAGACTAGTACGGCGTTTCAACCGCTCGCGGACGAGTTTCTCGCAGGTTTGTTGAAGGAGAGCTGTAGAGTTCCGGCACATGTTTGGCGTGAGGTGATGGCAGAGATGCTGGCGCCTGAAGCCAACGCTGAGCTGAAGAAGATCAAGACGCCGACGTTGATTGTGTGGGGCGACAAAGAGACTATCTTCCCGCGTTCCGAACAGGATTTGTTGGTTTCGGCGTTGCGGAATTCAGAGTTGAAAGTTTATCCGAACGTTGGTCATGCACCACACTGGGAACGTCCGGAACGTTTCGCTAAAGACTTGGCGGAGTTTATTAATTAAGAGCGCTGACCCTGTCCAGGATGAATTATAGAATCGCCGATTTGCCTTCTCTCATTGCAGCGGCCAATCAGGTTGCGGCGGATGCAAAGTCTACGTTCGGCAATTTATCCCCTCCACAACTCAACTGGAAACCGTCAGCAGAACGTTGGAGCGTCGGTCAATGCTTCGATCACCTACTCACCAGTAACCGCGGCTATCTTCCAATCATTGACGACGTGCTGAAGGGAAGGAAGCAATCCTTTTGGGAGAGTATGCCTTTACTGCCCGGGCTCGCCGGCAAGTTGCTGATCAAGTCTCTCGATCCGGCAACGAGGCGCAAGATCAAAGCACCGAAACGATTTGAGCCGGCCCAGAGCGACATCACGCCTGAAGTAATCAACAACTTCGTCGACCAACAAACACTCATCGTCGAAAAGATGAAGGCGACTAAACACCTCGACCTCGAACGAATCATTATTACCTCACCCGCCATTTCCGCTGTTACTTACAGCCTGATGGACGCCTATCGTGTAATCGTCGTCCACGAACACCGGCATTTTCAGCAGGCAAAACGCGTCACCGAAGAGACCGCCTTCCCTAAGTAACGCCACAAAAGGCACAAAAAGCACAAAAGGCACATAAGTAGCCAGCGAAAACGCTGTTTGGACCTCATTTGTGCTTTTTGTGCTTTTTGTGCATCTTTGTGGCATGTTATCTTGCCGCGCATGGAGATTAAGAGAATTAACACCCCGAACGCTCCGCAACCGGGTGGCCACTATTCGCAAGCGACGGTTTACAACGGCCTCGTCTTCGTCGCCGGACAGCTTTCGATCGATCCTGCCAACGGTGAGAAGAAGTTTGGTTCGATTGAGGAACAGACCGAGTTAGCGCTCAGCAACGTGCACGCCATTCTTAAAGCGGCGGGCAGTGATTGGGATCGCGTTCTCAAGATGAATATCTCCATTGCAGACATCAACCTTTGGGAAGCAGTAAATAAAGTTTATTCAAGAGTGCTTGGCGAGAGTCGCCCCGCTCGCGCAGTTATTCCGTGCGGAAAGCTTCACTACGAGTTTCTGATCGAGATCGAAGCCATTGCCGCAACGGATCAATAGATATCAACCCCGGAATAGTAATTGATGAATACTCCCAGTAAAGAATCCAAACGCAAATCGCCCCAACCACAAATCACACCCGAACCACCGGCAGACGGCGGTCGCATGATCGTGCTGAGCGCTCCGCTCACCGAAGCGATCGATCATGCCGGGTACTTCATTCAGATGGCGCTGGCATCACTGCCGATCTGGATGGAGGGTGTTATCAATCGCAAGTATCCGAAGTGGCGCGAGGTCGAACACAATCCTGATGGGTCGGCCCGTTATATGCCGGCTGGTGTGAGACTGGTGGAGAAGTCGCTGTCGCGCGAATACCGCGACGACGACGTGGTCGCTTGTTATCCGGACGATCTTCATAAGTTTATCGGACCACGAACCCGCGTGGTGGCCGTGTCAACACACAACCCGCTCGGTGTTACGTTCGCGGCCGGCGTTTACACGTCCATCTTTGGTTCGTCGAGAATGCCGATCAATTCGCACTACGCGCGAGATCTGTTTGCCAAAATCAAAAACAGCCCGTACCGCGAGAACTTCAAAGTAATCGTCGGCGGCTCCGGTGGTTGGCAAATTATTCAAACCGATACTTACGAGGAGTTGAGTATCGACTGCGTCGTCGAGGGACGCAGTGAGTCCGTTGAAACGCTCGAGCTGTTTAGGAAAGCGATTCAGGGAGAAGAATTGCCGCGTCGCGTTGAGGTCCAACATCCGGTAGAACGCGACGCTATCCTGTTTCCCGATACGCGAACGACGTTCGGCGTCGTCGAGATGACGACCGGCTGCGGGCGCCGTTGCAAGTTCTGCGTGCCCGATCTGAATCCGCAAATCGATCTTCCCAAAGACAAGATCATGGACGCTGTCCGGGCCAACGTGAGAAATGGAAACAAGCAGATCTCACTTGCAACCGAAGACATGTTCATCTGGGGACAGGTGCACACGGACACGCCGTTCTACTTTCCAAACCGTGAAGCTCTCGTCGATCTCTATTCTGACATCGTGAATACGCCGGGCGTCGAGCAACACGTGCTGAGTCACTGCACGATCGCGCCGGCAGTTGTCGATCCTTTGCTCATCAAGCAGCTATCAGATCTTTTGCTTCCCAAGAGCCCAATCCATTTTCCGGTGCTGAGTAGTCACCCGCAGAAGAAGGCGCTTGCACCATTGATTGGACTCGAGACCGGATCCGTGCGCATGGCTAAGCAGATCATGTCGAGCAAAGGCGTGCCGTTCTCCATCGAAGACTGGCCGAGCGTCGTGCTCGAAGGACTGCGCGTGCTGAACGAGAACAACTGGTTTCCGGCGATGACGTTGATCGTCGGCAATCCCGGTGAAACCGATCAGGACGTGATGGACACGATAGATCTCGTCTACGAGATGGAGCGAAGAGGTTTGTTTGCTTTCCTTGTGCCCTCGATTTTTACCCCATTGCACGACACGCGGATGGAGAAGGAAAAAGGCGTCACGCAGACCAAGCAGCTCACCAAGCTTCAGTGGCAACTGATGATGAAGTGCTGGAAGATGAATTTGCGACCGGGGCAGTACAGTTGGTGGGGACCGATGGCGTGGCGCGTTGGTTCGCTCGGGATGTGGGTTTACAAGTTGCGGAAACTCAACGGTCCAAACTTCACCTGGCCATTACTGATGTTCTCCGGCGCGGTCTCCGAGAAAAATCTTCAGCGCATGGGCAAGATCTATCGTGGCAAACCTCTGAAGATAAAAACGCGGAG
>DATNFX010000309.1:0-21961 GCA_035606195.1 Pyrinomonadaceae bacterium | reverse complement strand
ACGGAAGTGCCGGGAGGTTTCGATCGGAACAATTACCAGTCGGAGCGTGTGTTCGCGACGGCGTCGGATGGGACGAAGGTTCCGATGTCGATGGTCTACCGGAAGGGCGTGAAGAAGGATGGGTCCGCTCCGCTACTTCTTTATGGGTATGGGTCGTATGGGTATTCGATTGCACCTACCTTCTCTGCAAGTCGCCTGAGCCTTCTCGATCGAGGAGTGATCTTCGTGATCGGACATATTCGCGGTGGCAGTGAGATGGGTGAAGAATGGCGTCAGGCCGGCAGGATGATGAACAAGATGAATACCTTCACTGACTTCATCGCCTGTGCCGAAGCGTTGGTCAAGATGAAATATACGTCAAAGGATCGGCTTGTGATCGAGGGCGGCAGCGCCGGTGGGTTGTTAATGGGTGTAGTTTCGAATCTGCGACCGGATCTTTTCAAGGCCGTTGTTTCGCATGTGCCGTTTGTTGACGTGCTGAACACCATGCTCGATGCGAGCTTGCCGCTTACGACCAGTGAATACATCGAGTGGGGCAATCCAAACGAGAAACCCGCGTTTGATTACATGAAGACTTATTCGCCTTACGATAACATCGCAAAGAAGGATTATCCGGCGATGCTCGTGAAGGTGTCCGTGAACGACAGTCAGGTGCCGTATTGGGAAGGCGCCAAGCTTGTCGCAAAACTGCGCGCCATGAAGACGGATAAAAACCCGCTGCTCCTGAAGGTCAATTTCGGCGCCGGACACGGCGGGGCATCGGGCCGCTACGACGCGTTGCGCGAAACGGCGTTTGACTATGCCTTCATGCTGTGGCAGATGGGTATAGCAAATAGCTGATTTGCTGTTATTGTTTGGTCTGCGAGAATAGGTCCTATAGGGGCTATAGGACCTATTTCATTTGCTTAAATGATCGGTTCGACGCTGGGGAACTACAAGATTCTCGAGAAGCTCGGTGAGGGCGGACAGGGAACCGTCTATAAAGCGGTGGACTCAAAGCTCGGCCGCACGCTCGTCATCAAGGTGCTGCCGGCCGAACTAACCGCCCGCGAAGCCAACCTGAAGCGCTTCGAGCGCGAAGCGAAACTTGCTTCCGCCCTCGATCATCCCAACATCTGCACCATCTTCGACCTCAACGAGATCAACGGCATTCACTTTATCGCCATGCAGTACATCGAAGGGCGAAATGTGAGGCAACTCGTAAATGGTCGTCCCCTGTCACTCGAGAGTGCCTTGTCGATTGCACTGCAAACCGCAGACGCGCTCGCCGCCGCACACGCTCGTGGCATCATTCACCGCGACATCAAGGCCGGCAACGTAATGGTGACGCCGGCCGGCCAGGTCAAAGTTCTCGATTTCGGTCTTGCAAAACTCCTTGATGAGGACGCCGCACGTACCTCGGGAATTCATCACACAGAGATCACCGAAGTTGGCGTGCCCTACGGTACGGCGACGTATGCAGCTCCCGAGCAAGCGCGCGGAGACCGCGTCGATTCACGCGCCGACATCTTTTCAACGGGCGTGTTGCTTTACGAAATGTTGACCGGCACTTGGCCCTTCCAGGGTCAAACGGCCGTCGAAGTGCGTCATGCAGTTCTCAACGACGAGCCTGCGCCACTTTCGGAGATGAGACCAGGTCGCGTGCCGGTGCAATTGCAAGCCGTCCTGGACAAAGCTCTCGCGAAGGATCCTCGCAATCGTTATCAAAGGATCTCACACTTTGCCGACGACCTGCGCGCGATCATTCGTGAGCTCGGTTCAGACTCACTGCCCGGCCTCGATGAAGCCACGGCGCCTGTAGCTCCGAAACATCTGAAACAAGCAAGCCCGGTGACGCGCGCACTGCGTTGGTTGACTGGATCTAAAAACGCCCAGAGTGCGTCAGGTTCGAGATCCAGTGGACGCAGTGGTGACGTTCAGTCTAATCCGATGACGAGTTTGGGTGATCGCGATCGAAAGAGTGTCGCGATACTTCCTTTCAAGAATGTCGGCAACGAGCGTGAGATCGATTTCTATCAGTTTTCTCTCGCGGATGCCGTGATCACAGAGCTGGCTCGTGTGCGTTCACTCGTGGTGCGGCCATCGTCGGTGATTGTTAAGTATCAGAACAAGACTGTCGATGCCGCGGAAGCCGGACGCGAACTCAGCGTCGATGCGATTCTGACTGCAACCTTCCTGCGCGCCGGTGATCGATTGCGCGTCACGGCCCAACTACTCGACGTCCGCACAAGCGAGATTCTCTGGAGCGAACGCATCGACGCTGACGCCAGCGACATCATTGGCGTTCAGGACACAATCGTGCACCGCATCGTGGAAGGCTTGCGGCTCGAGTTGCGTCCGGATGAAAAAGACGAACTGTCTCGCAAAACAACTGCGGACGCGGCTGCCTCCGAAGAATACCTGCGGGGCCGCGACTGCCTCGCCAAGTTCATCTATCACACCATCGAGCGCGAGCATCTCGATTCGGCAATCGAACACTTCCGTCGCGCGATCGAGATCGATCCAAACTTCGCCCTCGCGTATTCGGCGCTTGGTAGTTGTTACGTCAATCGTGTTCTCAAGGGACTGGGCCAGGCCGGCGACCATGAAAAGGCCAAGAACGCGTTTCGTAAAGCTCTGACGTTGGATCCGCGCCTGCTCGAAGCGCGAATGCACATGGTCTTCATCTATCTCACTGGAGGCCAAAAGCAAAAAGCGCGGGCCGCAGTCGATTCTTTGCGTGATGAATATCCCAACGATCCGGGTGTCCATTTTGTGCGTGGAGTGGTGGCACGACTCGATTCGGAATACGAAAAGGCTCTGCGCAGTTTCGACCGGATGGTCCGGCTGAATCCGGCTGAACGCGTGCTGGCTAGTTACAACCGCGCGCGAATTTTTATGTACCAGCGCGAATATGCCGAGGCGTTTCGCGAGCTCGATCAAGGCGCCGCACTCGAACCTGAGCATCCGCTGATTCTGGTATTCCGTGCGCGCGTGCTTTATTACAAGGGCGAGGTTGATGAGGCCATCAAGATTCTGCAGCACGTGCTACAGCGACATCCGCAGATCGATGGTGTCAGGCCCATTCTCGCGATCTGTTTGAGTGCTCAGGGCCAGCATACAAAAGCCAACGAACAACTGACGCCGAAGGTCCGGCAAGTGGCCGAGGCCGATTACGATATATCTTACTGGCTCGCCTCTGCATACCTCTTGCAGGGCCGCCAGGTGGAAGCCCTCAGATGGTTGGAAACAGCCATCACTCTCGGTAACGAAAACTACAAATGGTTCGAGTCAGATCCAAACTGGACTGACCTGCACGAGGATCCACGTTTCGTCGAATTGATGAATCGCATCAAGAGCCAACGGGAGCAACCAGGGGAACAATCTGAATGAAAACCTTTGTCGTGGGTGACATACATGGTCGATGCGCGCAGCTCCTCAATCTGCTCGACATGCTGCCGCGAGATCCCGAAACAGACACACTCGTTCTTTTAGGTGACTTGATCGATCGAGGCGCTGACGCGCCCGGCTGCGTTTCGCACGTCCGGAAACTTTGTAAGGAGAATCCCGAGCGAGTTATCTGTCTGCGAGGAAATCACGAACAGATGTTGATGGATTTTCTCGACGGGCACAGCAACCTCTGGCTTACGCCCGTTGTCGGTGGTGAACGGACTTTTGAGCAGTACACGGGACGATCGGTCCGGGTTGATAGTGAGAAGGATCTCGACGAGATGAGAGAGCTGTTTGCGCGGTCATTTCCCGCGGAACAACTCGCGTTTCTCGAGGAGTTGCCCTACTACTACGAAGACGAATTTGCGATCTACGTTCATGCAGGATTGGATGAGGGGAAACATCCGAGTGAGAGTTCGTTGATGTCGCTCTTGTGGATGCGCGACATGGATTTCTATAAGAACTACCGCGGCAAACCTTGTGTCTTCGGCCACACACCAACGCCGCTGCTGCCCCTGCGCGGCCGTCTCGGCCGCCACGGCATCTACATCTCTCACAGCGCCATCGGCCTCGACACCGGCTACAACCACCAGTCCCCGCTGAGCTGTCTCTCGCTGCCCGATTTCAATCTCTACCAGACCTACGCCGACGGCCGTGAAGAGACCTACCAGATCACATCCTTTATCCCCGAAACAATAAAAGAGATGCAACGCAAAGCCGGCTTCGAAAGTTAAATTCTGTAAATCATGTAATCCTGTCTCAGATGCGTTCGTAGTCGTAATGATCGATGATGTGCTTGTGCATGTACTGCCCGATCGAATCGGCACTCATCAATCCCTCGTACTCAGACGCCGGCACTTCCTTGTACTGATATTTGTCTCCGGTGTTGAAAACGACTTCCAGCACCTGCAAGTTGGCATCGTATCCAACCAACTTGAGCATCTCTGACTCGACTCGCTGCAGCCTCATGTAAATCTCCCCGCCTGTACTTCTAAATTCCTCGGCCTTCTCGTTGAGTCCAACGGCCAAAGCATTAGATTCATCAACCTGCTTCTGCGCTGCATATTCCCGCACGTCCTGCGTTATCTTCATCGAACAAAAATGCGGGCCGCACATCGAACAGAAATGCGCCAGCTTCGCGCCTTCCTGCGGGAGGGTCTCGTCGTGATACTCGCGCGCTACTTCCGGATCGAGCGAGAGATTGAATTGATCTTCCCAACGAAACTCAAAACGCGCTTTCGATAAAGCATTATCGCGATACTGCGCGCCCGGATGTCCCTTCGCCAGATCGGCAGCGTGTGCCGCTAACTTGTAAGCAATCACGCCATCCTTCACATCCTTCTTGTTCGGCAATCCGAGATGCTCTTTTGGTGTGACGTAACAAAGCATGGCCGTCCCAAACCAACCAATCATCGCGGCTCCAATCGCTGACGTGATGTGATCGTAACCCGGCGCGATGTCGGTAGTGAGTGGCCCAAGCGTGTAGAACGGCGCTTCGTGACATGTCTCGAGTTGCTTGTCCATGTTCTCCTTGATCAAGTGCATCGGCACATGACCTGGGCCTTCGATCATCACCTGGCAATCTTGCTCCCAGGCAATCTTCGTCAACTCACCTAACGTTTCGAGCTCCGCAAACTGCGCTTCGTCGTTCGCGTCGGCAATTGATCCAGGACGTAAACCATCGCCGAGAGAAAACGACACGTCGTAAGCAGCCATGATTTCGCAGATCTCACGAAAGTGCGTGTAAAGAAAACTCTCTTCGTGATGGGCCAGGCACCACTTCGCGAGGATCGATCCACCACGACTCACGATTCCCGTCGTGCGGCGCGCTGTCAAAGGAATGTAGGGCAGACGCACGCCGGCATGGATCGTGAAGTAGTCGACTCCTTGCTCGGCTTGCTCGATCAATGTGTCGCGAAAGATTTCCCACGTAAGCTCTTCAGCTTTACCGCCGACCTTCTCGAGCGCCTGGTAAATCGGTACAGTGCCGATCGGCACAGGCGAGTTGCGAATGATCCACTCGCGTGTGGCGTGGATGTTTTTTCCCGTGGAAAGATCCATCACCGTGTCAGACCCGCAGTGAATGGACCAGCGCATTTTGTCGACTTCCTCTTCGATCGACGAAGCAACAGCTGAATTGCCGATGTTCGCATTGATCTTGACGAGGAAATTGCGCCCGATAATCATCGGCTCGGATTCAGGATGATTGATGTTAGCCGGAATAATGGCGCGTCCACGTGCGACTTCCGAACGCACGAATTCGGGAGTGACAAACTGCGGGATGCCCGCGCCAAACGATTGGCCCTTGTGCTGGTGTAACAGTGAATCACGCGGCGCATCGCCAGTGTCCCACGCGGCCTCACGACCCAGATTTTCACGAATCGCGATGAACTCCATCTCGGGAGTAATGATTCCGCGTCGCGCATAGTGCAATTGCGTCACACAGGAGCCTGCGGTCGCGCGCAGTACCCGGCGGCGCATAATGGGAAAGTCTTCGAGCTTGCCGACGTCTTTTATTCGCGCGCGATTCGCGGCATCGAATGTAAGGTAGCCATCGTCGATTGGTTTCGCTTCACGACCGTCGTACTCCTCGACATCGCCACGTCCAACGATCCACTCGTGTCTTAATTGCGGCAATCCTTCTCGAACGTTTCCTTGAAGGGCCGGGTCTCCCCACGGTCCACTCGTATCGTAAACACGAACCGGCGGATTGGTGGCCAGCGTGCCGTCAAAATTGCGCGTCGGATTTTGTGCAACTTCACGAAATGGCACTCTGACGCCTGGCAATTTACCGTCGACGTAAACGCGACGAGAGTTTGGCAATGAACTGTTTTCCGAAGTTTCGCTTTGCGTTAGTTTGATTCCTGCACTCATATGTGAATTCTCCGATTGGTACCCTTGTAGTCTATAATCTTCACCGCTGGTAATCCAACCCAATCGATTTCCCGGAGATAAAAGATGCTGAAACGACGCGTTGTCGCCCTTTTACTGATCCTTTCGCTGCTTTCCCTGCCGGTAGCTGCCCAGAACGGCAGCGGCGATATGCTGAGTCGTATCCGCAAGGAAGCGATGGAACGTTCGGAGATCATGAAGACGATGCACATGTTTACGGATGTCTATGGTCCACGGCTGACGGGTTCACCCAACCACAAAGCCGCCGCGGAGTGGGCAGTCAAACAAATGACCGCGTGGGGTCTTGAAAATGCTCACCTCGAACCATGGGACTTCAAACATCCCGGTTGGCTGAACGAGCGATTGACTGCGCATCTTATTTCTCCGGTTAAAGATCCGCTCGTCTGCGAAGTACTCGCATGGACTCCCAGCACCAAAGGAACTGTGCAGGCCAAAGCGCTTCAACTAGTTCTGCCCTTCAGAGTAACGCAGGAACAGTTGGATATCTTTCTTAACAATTACAAAACCAAAGTCCGCGGCAAGATTGTACTCATCGGCAGGCCCGCGCCGGTCGCCCCTAACCTGAATCCTGCGCCTAAGAGGTTAACCGACGAGGAAGCCGAGCAACGCTTTGGTCCGAATGCGCGGCCATTTGCATTTCCGCAGGCATCGCCAACACCCACTCCGGCCGCCAACGCACCACGACCATTGACTAACCGTCAAATAAACGAGCAACTCGATGCTTTTCTCAAGGCGAACGGCGCCGCGGTTAGAGTTAATGACGCGGGCCGCGAGTTTCGGCAAATACGCGCCTTCAACAACCAGACATTTGACGTCGACAAAGTAATCCCGACCGTCGTGATGAGCAATGAAGACTTTGGGCGTATCAGCCGGATCCTGAACGACGGCACGGAAGTCGTTCTCGAGTTCAATATCGTCAATCGTGTTTATCCTGAAGGGGCGACGTCCTACAACACGATCGGTGAGATCCGCGGCACCGACAAAGCCGATGAAGTGATCATGCTCGGTGGACATCTGGATTCATGGCACGCCGCGACAGGAGCGACTGACAACGCTATCGGCTGCACGATCATGATGGAAGCGGCACGAATTCTGAAGACACTCGGAGTTAAGCCGCGTCGCACGATTCGTGTGGCGTTGTGGAGTGGTGAAGAACAGGGCCTTCTTGGATCAATCGCGTACGTCAAGGAACACTTCGGATCGTTCGAGGAGCCAAAGCCCGGGTATGAAAAGTTTGGTGGTTACTTCAACATCGATTCCGGCACTGGACGCGTTCGTGGGGCGTCTGTGTTTGGACCACCCGAGGCCGCCGGCATTCTTCGAGGTATTCTTGAACCCTTTAAAGCAGATGGCGTAGCCGGAGCTGTGACTTCTCGCAGCCGGAGGCTTGGCGGTTCCGATAACACGTCGTTCAGTCAGGCCGGACTGCCCGGCATCGGCATGGGCCAGGATCCAATCGAATACGGCACACACACTTGGCACACGAATCTCGATACTTATGAACGAATAGTCGAAGATGATGTGAAGAAGGACGCGATGGTGGTCGCGTGGGCAGTTTATCAGTTGGCCATGCGTGATGATCTGTTACCGCGATATTCCAGGGCCGACATGCCGGCAAAGCCCGCCGAGGAAACAACCTCGCAACCTGCAACGCCGGCTGTGCGTACAGAAGCTCAGACAACGAAGCCTCCGGCAAAAACGACAAAGTCGCGGAGGCACACTTCACGACACAGAGGACGAAGGTAATTGGCAATAACTCGCCGTCAATTTTTAAGGCGAAGCGCGATCGCAGTTGCCGCAGCCGGACTTGATCGGTCGCAATTGTCCGGTGCAGTGCGGAACCTGGTATTAACCGGCCCGGCCAAAAAGGTGCTCATTCTGGGCGCCGGAATGGCCGGGCTTGTTGCTGCCTACGAACTATCGAAGGCGGGTCACGACGTTACCGTTCTCGAAGCGCGAACCCGCCCCGGCGGGCGCGTGCACACACTGCGTGAGCCATTCTCGGATGGGCTTTTCGCGGAAGAAGGCGCGGCACGAATTCCTGAGAATCACAATCTTACGCTTCAGTATGTGAAAGAGTTTGCGCTTCCGCTCGAACCGTTTTACCCGAGTCGTCTCAATGCAGTGAGGTTTGATCGTGGACGGCGCGAGGAAGTTCCGATTGAGGGATTCACTGATGCGATGACGCAGAATTACGGAGGGGAGTTAGGCGGAAGCCCTGAGCGTTGGCAGAAGATCGTTGGCGGGACCGACATGCTGCCAAAAGCATTTGCGCAACGCCTCGGTGACAAAATTCACTACGGTTCACCCGTAGTGAGAATCGAGCAGGATACGCAGCAGGCGCGAGTTGTGTTCCTGAAGTCGGGACAACGACAAACATTGACCGCTGACAAAGTTCTATGCACGATTCCGTTTTCCGTACTTCGCAATCTCGAGTTACCGGCTCTATCTGAGCGCAAACGCGACGTCATCAAAAACACTCGTTACGACGCAGTCTCGCGTGTTTACCTCCAAACTCGCAATCGATTCTGGGAAGACAAAGGTTTGAATGGTTTTGCATTTACAAAAGGGGCGATCGAGATCTGGCAACCGACGTGGAGCCAGCCTGGAGCACGTGGGATCCTGATGACTTACGCAAGACCGGGCGAAGCCGAAAAAATCACGAAGCTCAAAGAGAACGACCGCATCGCGACTACGCTAACGCAGTTGGACGGAATCTTCGATGGATTGAAGGAAAACTTCGAGCGCGGCGCAACTAAGTGCTGGATGGACGACGAATGGTCGCGTGGCGCATGGGCGTTTGTTGGTTTCAGCGATTTCTTTACGAGTGTTTCAGCTGATGAGCGGATCCATTTTGCGGGTGAACATCTTTCGGCGTGGTCTTCGTGGATGCAGGGGGCGCTTTCGTCGGGGTTGAGAGCGGTGAAGGAAATTGATGCGTCGGTGAAGGTGTAGGTCCGCGGAATATAGGTCCTATAGGACTTATTCGACCTATTGAGTCGGAAACAGCTCATCAACCGCCATCGTCCAACCAGGAACAGCCGGCTCAGCTTCGGCAATCTCGTCACGACGATAAATCTCTGCAGTTGCTGGATCGGTGGCTCTATAAACCCGCACCACATTCTCGCTCAGCAAATCCACATCCCAAACCACAAGCGTCCCAGCGGCGAAATAATCAGCACGCTTCTTTGCCATCTCGCGTTCCGCACGTGGTCCGTAATCGCTCTTGCTACGAACCTCAACCGCAAATACCGGAGCGCCCTCAAAGAAGTTCATTTCGGATTCTGTTCCAACGTAGAACGCAGCGTCAGGACTAAATGATCTGCGATGTGGAAGGTTTACAACAAAGCCGCCGTTATCAGTAACAGCTCGACCGTATTTAGTTCGTATGCTGTACGCCAGTAGTGAGGAAAATATTATGCCGGCGGCATAATTCGGGAAACTGCCTGTTGGAGACATGAGGATTATTTCTCCGTTGACGAGCTCAGCCTTGCCCTCGACCTTGTAGAGATCTTCAATTGTGGCTTCGACTTTAGTGCTCATAGGTATCTGTGAGTGTTTTCAACGTCGTGAGGTGATTGTACTCCTTGGGCTCCCCTTGCTCAAGAAAGAGCAGTCACTACTCCGGAAATAGATCATCGACGGGCATAATCCATTCCGGTACGGCGGGCTCAGCTTCAGCATTTTCGCCGCGATGATAATTCGTAGGCTTATTCGGATCATTGGTTCGATACACTCGCACAACATCGTCGCTTAACAGATCCACATCCCACACTACGAGCGTTCCAGCAGCAAAGTAATCAGCACGCTTCTTGGCCATCTCGCGTTCCGCACGTGGTCCATAATCACCTTCGCTGCGAACCTCAACCGCAAATATCGGCGGGCCCGGGAAAAACTTCATTCCAGAAACCGCTTCGACATAAAACGCAACGTCAGGACTGAAGGATTTACGATGCGGAAGATTTACAACAAAGCCAGCATTGTCGGTTACAGCACGGCCATGTTTTTGCCGCTTGCTGTACTCGCGTAGTGAGGAAAATATCTCGCCGGCTGCATAGCTCGGGAGAATGCCTGTTGGAGACATGAGGATTATTTCTCCGTTGACGAGCTCAGCCTTGCCCTCGACCTTGTAGAGATCTTCGATTGTGGCTCCGACTTTAGTGCTCATAAGTTTGTGTGAGTGTTGGAACAAAGTGCGAGAATTGTATCACTAACCGCCGATAAAGCTCATCGTACGTGAGGGGGCGACGAAACCGGGATCGTTGATGAAGTGACGAGGTTCCTTCTTCATTATTACTGAATGAATGTAATCAATAATCTCATCGCGCGATGCGCCACTGCGAACTACATCCCTGAGCGAATGCTCTACAGTCGAAAATAGGCACGTACGAATCTGACCATCGGAGGTTAATCGTATGCGAGAACAAGCACCGCAGAACGGCTCCGTAACAGGAGCGATGATTCCGATCTCTCCGGCCGCGCCGTCAGCGAAACGATAACGCGAGGAGGTATCGGAACCTCTGGCAATCTCGACACGAACGAGCGGAAAGCGCTCGCTGATCCGCTCGCGAATCTCCTTACCAGACACAACATCTTCGCGTGACCATTCATGTCCTGAGTCCAGCGGCATGAATTCGATGAACCTCATCTTCACGTCGTACTCCCGCGCAAACGCAGCGAAGTCGGCAACCTCGTCTTCATTGTGCCCACGCACGATAACCGCATTGATCTTTATCGGTTCAAGTCCGGATTTCTTTGCTGCGTCGATCCCGGCAAGCACTTTATCCAAGACGTCCACGCCGGTCATGCGTTTGAACACGTCGCGTTTCAAACTGTCGAGACTGATGGTGACGCGATCGAGTCCGGCATCCTTCAAACTCTGCGCTCGCTCCGGAAGGTAGTAGCCATTCGTTGTGAGCGCGAGATCGCGAAGCCCGGAGCTCTTCAGCCTCGTGAGTTTTCGGATGATGGTTTCGATATCGCGCCGCAACATGGGCTCGCCGCCGGTAAGCCGGAGCTTTTCAATGCCCAACGACACGAATATCTCGCAAACGTAATCGATCTCTTCGTACGAAAGCATCTGCTCTTTCGGCGCGATTGGCGGTTCACCGTGCGGCAGGCAATAGAAACAACGGAAGTTACACCGATCCGTCAGCGACACACGCAGGTCGCGAATCGGTCGGTTGTAAGCATCGGTCAACATCGAATTAATCATACTCGTTGGGGGCCACGGATTGCACGGAGGGGAACGGATTTATAACAAACATATCATCGTGCTAAGCATTGTCGCCACGAGCTCACGTTGTTGCTCATGGTTCACGCCAAAGACGTCCGCACGAACCACGGTGAGCGTCTTTCCGGCTTTTATAACTTCGGCAATGGCCACAAACTTTTCACCCTTCGCAGGACGCAGTAGATTGACTTTGAACTCCACACTCAGCACCTCAGAGTTCGGTGGCATCAAGCTGTAGGCGGCGTAGCCACAGGCTGTGTCGGCAATGGTTGTCACAATGCCGGCGTGCAAATAACCATGCTGTTGAGTCATGTCGGGACGGTACGGCAAAGTTATCTCAACAATGCCAGGGTCAACCCGGCTCAGATGAGCGCCAATGAGGTCCATCATTGTT
The DNA here is from genome assembly GCA_035606195.1 of Pyrinomonadaceae bacterium. Taxonomy (GTDB): domain Bacteria; phylum Acidobacteriota; class Blastocatellia; order Pyrinomonadales; family Pyrinomonadaceae; genus PSRF01. The sequence continues at coordinate 9,992 of DATNFX010000309.1, read as the reverse complement.
TGCCTGGCAAAGCTTTGCTTGATCTCTTCCGCGAACGCGGGATTGCGAGGTTTATGTGGCATCTGTGTAATCTGTGGATAAGGCGCGCGCATTGCGCTGGAGGCCCGCGAGTTTGGTGCGCTTCATAGCACTGCCACGAAAACGTTGGGCGTAAGTTTCCGGCGTGAGTTCGATAATCTCACGCAGATCGGCATCAGCATTTCCTTCGCGTGGGAAAAAGCGTGTCTCCGCAGTCGCTTCCTCAAACCGGTTCCAGGGACAAACATCCTGACAAATGTCGCACCCATACAACCACCCGGAGAGGTTACTTTGAATCTCGCTCGGCAATTCAGGCGCGCGGAGTTCGATCGTTGCGTAGGAGATACACTTGTTTGAATCGACGACGTACGGTTCCGTAATCGCCGCGGTAGGACATGCATCTATACAGAGCGTGCACGTGCCACAATGGTCCTCCATCGGCTCGACATCATGTTCGAGGTCCAGGTTGAGAAACAACTCGCCGATGAAAATCCACGAACCGTATTCAGGAGTGATTACATTGGAGTGTTTACCGAGCCAACCGAGTCCAGCGCGCACGGCCCACGCCTTGTCCATCGTGGGTTGAATGTCGACACAGATCTTTCCCTCGGCTCGCAGCTCCTGTTCCTTGATCCACGTAAGCAGCGACAACAATTTTCCTTTAACTACATCATGGTAATCGTCGCCCCAGGCGTACCGAGAGACTTTTCCCGTTGCAGGATTGTCCTGATGCTGATGAGGTGTGAAGTAGTTGAGCGCGACAACTACCACCGAGCGCGCAGGCGGAAAGATTTCTTGCGGACTGATGCGTTTGTGGACATCGCGGGCCATCCAGCTCATCTCGCCATGATGGCCACGCGCAAGCCACTCTTTTAACCGGCGCCCTTCATCTTCCAGTGACTCGGCGCCAACAATTCCGACCTTGTTGAATCCCTCGAAAAGAGCCCTGTCCTTGATGTTCTTTGCGAGGATCACTGCGGCGGAAGTTTTTGCATCGTCACCGATATGATCGGACTATCACCCGCGGTGCGGCTATACGAAACCCAGTAACCGGCTTTGGGATATCGCACGAGTTTCGACTTCGAGCCATCAGACTTTGCTTCGACGTCGGCGCCAAACACCTGTTGCGGGGTAATAACTCCGTTTCCATTGCCGATGAAGTCTACTGAGATGGCCGTCACCTGTTTTGTAGCTTTGTCGTAGTAGACCGAAGCTTTTTCGTTGTCACTAAACTCAAAATAATCCTGCTCATCTGACTTATTTGCGGGATTACCCAGTTTCTTGCGCACCTCATCCGCAAGCCAGCCGATTTTCACTCCACGATACTCGTGAAAAACCGGCTCTTCTTCGGTCCCCGCGTTGGGACGCTTTTGAGCTTGAACTAAGGCTGCTCCGGCAAGCGTAAGACTGATCACTACAAGCAAAACGCGGTTTGGTAACCAGAATTTGGAGGATCTCAAAAAACGAGTCATGGTTACTCCTTTCCACAGATATACGTGTTCACGAACAAACAGGTAGGAAAATACCGCCGGAGCAAGTTAAAAAATTTGGCCTCGATTGCCCCGGATTTGCTTTTATGCGAGAAAAATAATCCTAAGAAGATCGGATGTCAATGTCTGAGCGGCACCTGAAAAGTTGACTGACACGGCAGTTTATCGTAGAAGCTGAATGCTTTGATGGTCCGTTAAAACCCCGTCGTGATAAAGGAGCTCATCGAAAATGAACAGAAGCGCACTCGCGTTGCTGGTATGCCTTGCTGTCGTTGTACTGAATGGATGCCAGCCGGCAGCTGATACTAATCGCAATCTCGCCGCAGCGACTGCGACCCCCGCTAAAGAGGCGTTTGATCCGGCAGCGATCGAAGCTGAAGTGATGAGGATCGAACGTGAGTGGTATAGCGCTGCGAAAACCCACAATGCAGAAGCTGCGAAAGGGTTCCTCGCTGATAACGTGATCCTTGTTTATCCGGATGGGACAGCGGCTACGAAAGCTGACGAAATTCGCTCTATCGAATCAGGGGCAATGACTGCGGATGCGTACGACATGCTGGAATCGAAGGTGACGGTGATGAATGCGGATTCGGCTTTTATCACCGGACGCAGCGTCATTAAAAACGGCAAAATCGTGGTTCCAAATCAAAAGAAACCAATCGATATCACCGGCGAATATCGTTTCCTCGACGTCTACGCTCGACGCGACGGCAAGTGGCAAGTCGTAGCATCGCAGGCCGTGAAGATCGAACCGGGAGCCGTTGCTGCAGCGGCTGCGGCAAGTCCCGCCGCCTCAGTTCCGCCACCACCAGCAAAGGCCTCACCGACGGCGAAAACAAGTCCAACACCATAAACTCTTTTTTGTACCTTTTGTGCTTTTTTGTGGCTAACTCCAGATCCCCGGGATGGTCGTTGAACATTTTGGACAACGACCTTCCCTCGTGACGTTTACCTGTCGAATCAAATAACCGAAACGCTCAACCAACAACTGATCGCACGACGGGCAATAAGTATTCTCCCAACGTCCGACTCTGCCCGGGAGATTTCCGGCGTAGATGTAGTTCAAGCCTGCCTCACGACCAATCTCACAAGCGCGAATCAATTGCTCGGCAGTCGTGTTTGAGTTTTCCGTCATCCGGTAGTCCTGGTGAAAAGCAGTCACATGCCACGGGATCTCACGAGAAACCGAGGCGATGAATTCTGCTGCACGACGCAGCTCGGCTTCGGAGTCGTTGAAACCTGGAATCACCAATGTCACAATCTCTTCCCAGAAGCCGCGCTCATGGACCATTTTCACAGTGTCGAGAATATTGTCGACCACGCCGCCGAGTTGCCGGTAGTTCTTGTCATTCATCGACTTCAAATCGATCTTGTAACAATCAGTCCAGGGACGCAGGTAGTCGAGCACCTGCGGCGTCGCGTTGCCGTTGGAAATGAAAGCGGTTTTGAACCCGGCGGGGCGAGCGTGTTTGAAAACGTCGACGGCCCACTCGGCCGTGATTAGTGGCTCGTTATAACTACTGCCAACCATCGACGCGCCGTAAGCTTTTGCCATCGTCACGAGACGCTCCGGCGAAACTACCGTTGGATTCGTTCCCGCAGCATCGTCGCGCAGCGCCTGAGACGTGAGCCAGTTCTGGCAATAAGCGCAATGCAGATCGCAACCGAGCATTCCAAAGGTCAACGTGTCTGAACCGGGCATGACGTGGAAGAATGGTTTTTTCTCGGTGGGGTCGCAGGCGAGCGCGGCTACGTAGTTTGCAGGCACGCGCAGATGTCCACCTTCGTTGAAGCGAACTTTGCAAATTCCACGCTTCCCTGATTTGATCAAACATCGATGGCCGCAGGCGTAGCACTTCAACGCGCCGTCCTCGAGATGTTCGGTTAATTCCTCCGCACCCTCGGTCGTCATCGAGTCGAGAACGGCTGCGAGCGGTGCTGATTGAGCAGTTAACGGCATTATGTTAAGTATTATACAAGGCACATGATCATCGAAGAAATCACTGTCACCGCGTTCCAGCAACACACTCGTATCGTCGGCTGCGAAGAAACCAGGAATGCCATCTGCATCGATCCGGGCGACGAAGCTGAACGAATTGTTGAGACACTCGAACGACGGGGTCTCACACTGCAGGCAATCACTCTGACACATGCACACCTCGACCACGTTGGCGGTGTGGCGGCCCTGAAGAAACTGCAACCAAATGCAAAGATCAATTTGCACAAGGGTGACGAGCCTCTGTACCAGGCGCTGCCGGAACAGCCGGCCTGGATTGGTATCCCGCGCGCGCAGTGGGCGGCGCTCGGGTTTGCTTTTGAGCAACCACCGGCAATCGATCACTACTGGACTGACGGTGAGAAATATTCAGTCGGGAAGCTCGAATTCGAAGTGCTGCACTGTCCGGGTCACACGCCTGGCCACGTCGTGCTGTATGAGGGGACTGAGCGCGTTGTGTTCGTTGGAGACGTCTTGTTCGCAGGCTCGATCGGCAGAACAGATCTGCCCGGCGGATCTACCGAGCAACTGCTGAGTTCGATCAAGAACAAATTAATGACACTCGGAGATGATGTGAAGGTGTATTCAGGACACGGACCGGTAACGACGATCGGTGAAGAGCGTCTAACAAACCCGTTTCTTACCCGTTATTTTTAGCCGCGGATGACGCGGATGAACGCGGATTACTTCAAGCGCTTCGACTTCATCTCTTCCCACAATTCCTTCTGCTCGTCATTCAACTGACTCGGTAAGGTATCGACAGGAATCTGGTACTTCGCACAGAACTGCCGCCATAAAACGAAACGCAGATCATACTGTCCGGTTGAGTCCGAAACAGAGTTATCGACTGGTGGTGGTTGCTTCTTCCCCGTGTTCATACGTGGGGAGTGTAACAGCAAATTAGTTGACCTCGAAAGAGCGGAGATAGACTGGACTGGTTGGAGCGTCACTACCACCTTCCGGCTCTACGGTGATCGCGAAAATGGCGGAGTCGAGCGCTTCTTTCGGCATTTGATCCTTCAACATCCCGCCGCCATGGTCATCCGGTGAGAATGTTTTCCCCGGCATGGGCGGATTCTTTCCAACGATGAACCACAACTGGTAAACCTTTCCTCGAGGAACACTCGGAAGCTTTTCTGCCATCAACATCGCACGCCCGGATTTGTCGTACGCGAGTGAGGCTGTGGCGCCGGCGCCGAGATCGATCCCTTTCAGCTCATTCACTTTGGCGCCCGGCGTGGTTGCCATCTCGATGAACTCTCTTGTTTTTGCGAGCTCTTCGTTAATCGCGCGATTCTCGCGCCAGAGGACGACGAGACCAACGATCAAAGCGGTAAAGAGTACGACCGCAGCCATCGCTCCCAACGAACCGAACGACCTCCAGACGTTTCGCGAAGTGGATCGGAAAGGGATTACTTCAGGCGTTGCGAGCTCTTTTCGTACTTCGCTCAGAATCCGTTCACGAACTTTGGGCGACGGCTCCACAGGATCCGCGACCACGGCCAGAGTCGCAGCCGTGCCCTGCCATTCTTCGAGCTCTTTGCGACACTCGTCACAGTTTTCGAGATGCTCGTTCAACGCACGTTCTTCCGCCGCATCGAGCGCTGACAGAGCGCGCGCCGGAATCATCTCCTTGTAATCTTCGTGAACCATCCTCGTCCTAAAAGCCGAAACTCTCTCCCTGCCCGGCCAACAACTCCCGCAGGTTCGTCAGGCCCGTACGCATGCGAGTCTTAACGGTACCCAACGGCGCGCCTAAACGCGTCGCGATTTCTGATTGAGTGAGACCGTCGAAGTAGGCGAGCATCAGAGGCCGCTTCTGCTCGTCGGGGAGTTGTGCGAGCGCTTTGTTGACCAGCCCGCGTTGTTCTGATTTGAAGGCGTCGCTGGCTGCGTCGGAGATCTCTTCCACCGCCTCTCTGGCGCCGGCCTCTGCGACACGTTCACGGGATGCGAGCGTCCGCAGGCGGTCGATCCCACGGCTCCGTCCGAGGGTTACCAGCCATGTGAACGGGCGACCGCGTTCTTCGTCGAAGTCTTCCGCCTTACGCCAAACCTGCAGAAAAACCTCCTGAAGGACGTCTTCCGCTTCCTCGCGGTTATTCAATATACGCATCAGGAGTCCAAACAGGATTACGCGGTAACGATCGTAGAGCTGTGCGAGGGCCGCCTCGTCCCTCGCGGCAATCGCCTTCAACAGTTCCACGTCGTCTTCTTGTGCTCGTTTAGGTTGCAAGCTTTAACTATACGGAGCGTGGGATGGAAGCGGATTGGGAGGAATATAGGTCCTATAGGACTTATAGGACCTATTTTCGGGATCAAATTACGCTACCGTGATCTCTTCGGTGAGATAAACGTCCTGAATTGCGTTCAGCAGCTCAACGCCTTCGCTCATCGGGCGCTGGAACGCTTTGCGGCCCGAGATCAGACCCATGCCGCCGCCGCGTTTGTTGATGACTGCGGTGCGCACTGCCTCGGTCAGATCGCTCGCGCCCTTCGACTCGCCACCTGAATTGATCAATCCACATCGACCCATATAACAGTTAGCCACCTGATAGCGAACGAGATCGATCGGATTGTCGGTCGTGAGTTTCTCGTAAACAAGCTTGCTGGTCTTCCCATACGAGCTACCGAGTGCCTGCTCAACCGCTTTGTAGCCACCGTTCCGCTCAGGAAGTTTCTGCTTGATGATATCGGCCTGAATCGTCACGCCCAGGTGGTTTGCCTGGCTCGTGAGATCGGCTGACGCGTGCATGTCGCCTTCGGGAGTTTTGAACTTGGAGTTGCGCAGGTAACACCACAGAATGCAGGCCATTCCCAGCTCGTGAGCTTGCGCAAAGGCCTCGCTGATTTCTGTTATCTGCCTGGTCGATTCATCCGACCCAAAATATATTGTGGCACCCACGGCCACAGCCCCAAGATTGTGTGCCTCTTTAACTGTCCCAAAAAGCACCTGATCAAACCTGTTCGGCAGCGTCAGTAATTCGTTATGATTTATCTTGACGATGAACGGAATCTTATGCGCATACTTTCGTGCAACCGTCCCGAGCACGCCGAAGGTTGAAGCAACTGCATTGCATCCACCCTCAATGGCAAGCTTCACGATGTTTTCTGGATCGAAGTACTGTGGGTTGGGCGCAAACGAAGCTCCCGCCGAATGCTCGATCCCCTGATCCACCGGAAGGATTGACAGATAGCCAGTGCCACGAAGCCGGCCGTTGTCAAACAGCGATTGCAGTGACCGCAATACTGCCGGCGACCGATCGGAACCACTCCAGACGCGGTCGATGAAATCCGGACCCGGAAGTTGTATATGATCCTTCGAGATCGTTTGCGATGAGTGATTCAGTAAAGTAGAGGCATTGGGCCCAAGCCACTCTTCGATCCGCGCAAGCGAATCAGAGCGCTTAAGTGTTGTAACCATGAAACTTCCTCCCGGTGCGGCCGTGGCTTAATTGCTTGATAAATGAACCCCGGGGATTATACGATGAAACGACAACTTTTCAGAACACTCCTCCTATTGTTACTTGTTGCTACGCCTGTCCTTGCCGACGACACTCCGCCATGGGTGCAGCAGGCCGCGGCAATCAAAGTGCCTGCTTACGACAAAGATGTGTCCGCGGTTGTGCTCCTCGACGAATCGCTGACTAGCATCAACTCCGATGGACGAGTCAACGAGGTCAATAACCACGCTGTGCGTATCCTGCGACGTGAAGGGCGAGGTTATGCCATCGGACAGGTTGGCTACGTGCCCGAGACCGGGAAAGTGAAAGAGTTTCGCGCGTGGCTGATTAAACCGAACGGCGAGATCAAGCGATTCGGAAAGGATGATTCCGTCGACATCCAGGCGAGTCTCAACGACGTTTACAACGAATACCGGTTTAAGAGAATTTCCGCTAGAGACGACGCGGACGTGGGCGCGGTCTTCGCTTACAGCTATACGCTCGAAGATCGATCGATATTTAGTCAGACCGATTGGGCTTTTCAGAACTCACTCCCCGTAATCACGTCACGATACAACCTCACGTTACCGGAAGGCTGGCGTGCCGAAGCCGTAACGTTTAATCACGCGGCAGTCGAACCGCGCATCAATGGCTCAAACTACACGTGGGAACTGTCAAACCTTCCGGCGATTCCTGATGAACCACTCAGTCCGAGTCTTACTCATCTCGTACCAAGACTCGCAGTGAGTTACTTCCCACCTGCAAACTCGCAGCAGTTGTCGATCAAGACTTTTTCAAAGTGGGGCGACGTCGCAGCGTGGATGAGCGAGTTGGAAGATCCACAGGTGATCATCGACGATGCGCTCACACGAAAGGCAAACGAGTTAACCGCAACAGCCAAGACCGAGTACGACAAGATTCGCGCGATCGCCAACTACGTTCAAAACATTCAATACATCTCGATCCAAACAGGTCTCGGACGCGGCGGTGGTTATCGTCCGCACTCTTCGGCCGAAGTTCTCGCAAAGTCGTACGGCGACTGTAAAGACAAGGCGAATCTGATGCGCGCGATGCTGAAGGTGGTCGGCATCGACGCGATTCCGATAAGTATCTATTCCGGAGATCCGAATTATGTTCGCGCGAGCTGGCCGTCGCCGCAGCAGTTCAATCACTGCATCATTGCAGTCAAAGTCAGCGATCAAACTCAGGGCAGCACGATCATTCAGCATCCGACGCTGGGACGGCTTTTGATCTTCGATCCGACTGACGAAGAAACCCCGATCGGCGATCTTCCATTCCATCTGCAAGGCAGTCTTGCATTGCTCGATTCGAAGTCTGAAACCGATCTCGTCCGCATGCCGGTGACGCCGCCGGAGATGAATCAGCTTGAACGCATCGCAACGCTGCAGCTAACACCCGATGGCGGCCTCAGCGGTCAGATAAAAGAACAGGCCAATGGGCAGACGGCCGCATCGCTGCGTTCTGAATTTCGCGGCTTGTCGAAACCTGATTACACGGTGAAGATCGAGACATGGTTGGCACGTGGCATCACCTCGGCACGTCTCAACAAGCTCGAGCCCACAGAAGACACGGGCAATGGAAGCTTCAGTCTTAATCTCGAGTTCACTGCAAACACGTATGGACAGTTGATGCAGAACCGGTTGCTGGTGTTCAAACCCGTGGTGGTTGCACGTCGAGAAGCGCTTTCACTCACGGAAGCGACACGTAAATATCCAGTGGTCCTGCACGCGATTGGTTTTTCCGAAACGGTGCGAGTTCAGTTGCCGGCGGGATTTGATGTTGATGAACTACCGGACCCGGTGAAGCTTCAAACTGCGTTCGGTTCTTACACGACGAGTTATGAGGTGAAGAATAACGAGCTCGTGTTCAAGCGCCAGTTGTCGCAAAAGGCGACAACGATCGCGGCGGCCGATTATGAGACTGTGCGGAAATTCTTCGAAAGCATCCGCGCTGCGGAGAACGCTCCGGTCGTCCTGGCGAGGAAATAAAACATCCACAGATTACGCAGATTCTTTTTAAAAACTGAAGAGAAGTTCTGTGTAATCTGTGGATGGTTTTAACCGCCAATCAATCTCGCGATTCCGAAGGCCGCGCCAGCGGCCACACTGCCGATGAGCGCAGTCTGTAACGCGCTTCTCACGGGACGCGTCCCTGTAAAACGTCCCTTCACAAAACCAAAGATAAATAACGCCAGCAACGTGAACGCAACCGAATACAACAATGCTCCTTGCGTGTTGTGTGCAAAGAAGTACGGTGCGAGAGGAACCAGACCACCGGCAATGTAAGCGCCCGCAATTGTTAGCGCGCTGGCGAGCGCGCGACCCGGTTGAGGTTTTTCAAGACCCAGCTCAAAACGCATCATGAAGTCGACCCAATTGCGTGGTTGACGTTTGAGAGCCTGCACGATGGGCCATGTTTCTTCCTCGCTGAGCCCATAAGCCTGAAAAACTTCAGCGACCTCGCGCATCTCTTCGTGAGGAATTTCCTGCACCTCACGTTTCTCACGTTCACGTTCCTTCGCGTAGTGCTCGGCGTCGCTCTTCGCAGCAAGATAACCACCAAGGCCCATGGCAATCGACCCGGCGGCGATCTCGGCGAGACCAGCGGTAACGATGATGCCGGTTTGATCGATGGCGCCCGTCAATCCCGCCGCGAGCGCAAACGGAACCGTCAGACCATCAGCCATTCCGATAACAATGTCGCGAACGACTTCACTCGATGTGAAGTGACGTTCGATGTGGGGAGTCTGGGGCATAGTTAGTCATCCACAGATTACGCAGATTACACTGAAAAAGAATCTGTGTAATCTGTGGATGCGGCCTCTAATCAGAACTTACCCATCAACATCAACACACCAATCACAATAAACGCCACTGCCGCCACTCTTTTTACCCACTCAATCGGTACATAATTGCCGATGACACTCCCCACCAAAACCCCCAACCCCGAAACGGCTACGAGCGCGAGACTGGCGCCGATAAACACCGCCCATGGCTTCTTCGAATCGGCCGCCATCGTCATCGC
>DATNFX010000308.1:0-7858 GCA_035606195.1 Pyrinomonadaceae bacterium | reverse complement strand
TTGAGCAAATGTGCCAGCACGCGAGCCTCTGCACGTTTCTGCTCTTCGTGTCGATTCTGCAGGTACGCCATCGCCGAGGACTCCGAAGCCTGGTTACGGAAAATCGAGTCAATCAGCGGATGCATCACGTTCTGAATTAATCGTTCGATGCCTCCAATCTTCGCGACCATGAATGGCGCGTCTTCAGGCTTAACGCGGAACACGACGCGTACTTCCAACTGCATCGTGAAACCGTCCTTGGAAATCACTTCGAACGGATTGAACGTGTTCGTCACTTCGCCCGCCGTCCACTCGACCGTCTGGTTCGTCGTCGGAATGATGATTGGCGAAACAGCAAGCGTATTGACGTAGTAACGGCCTGGGCCGACCACGCTTTCCTGAATGCCTCGATAACCTTCAGGTACTACGTATGCTTCGTGAGCTCCCTCATCCAAACGACGATCTGCGGGATCTCCACTCATTAACTCGGCCTTGATCTCAGCAATTGTTTTGTCGTCATCGATCTTATCCAGACGGACGGCGGATTCCTGAGCCTGTTCCTGTTCCTCACGCTCCATCCTCTTACGGACCTTCGCAGCCATCTCTCGACGAACTTCGTCCGACGGATCCTTGCCAACATTGGAAACCACTACTGCAACCTCACCCGGCTTTACTTCCTTTGCTGTCTCCGGAATGACTTTGAACAGTAGCGGGTTGATGTAATAGGTGCCGGGCAGCAGGATGTCTTTTTGTGGTCCACGCTGGCCACCCTTGCCGATGAATTCGTGGCCATCCTGAAAATTGTCGTGACCGGCGAATGACTCCGCAACGTAGTCGCGTGGGTTGAGAGGCGCGCCATCCAAAGCCTCGACGAGACCAATCTGGTTCTCGTTGATTACAGTCGCATCGAACAAACGTATGTTGAAGAGACCTGGCTTGGCTTCATTGGAGCCTTCAATCGTTCCTGATTGCGTCAGGATGCGATAGACACCTGGCGTAAGAATGTCGACCTGTGGACCTTTTTGTCCGCCCGAGGCGACGAATTGCTCGGCATCCTGGAATTGGCGATGGTCTAAAATCGCTTTGCCAAGGAGGCGGCCCGGATCGAGTGGATCGCCGTCCGCGGCTGTGATTACACCGACTTTACCCTGAGGCACGAGAGTCGCTTTCGCAATTGAAACGCGAAACAGGTAAGGGTGGATGGGCCACAGACCCGGAGGAAGCGTTCTGAGCTGAATACCCTTCACTCCGCCTTGTTTGATAAACGCGATGGGATCCTGGAAGTTGTTGTGTGCGTTTTGTGCGCGGTCCGGTGCAAAGATGCGACCAGGGGGCATGGGCTCGCCGTCGACGGCTTCGATAATCCCCATTTCATCTGCGCCGATTTCGATCAAAGGCACTTTCCGAACGACTTTTTCAAAAGGAAACTTAATCAGATGCAAGCCGGGCTTTAACACGTCGGCTTGAATACCAACTTCTCCTTCAGTAGCTACCACTCTTCCCGGTGGCATTTTTGCACCCAGGTATCTTCGTTCTTTGATTGCGATTTCGCGTGCGCCGACGTTAACGAAGATTCGGTTCACGACGATGAGGAAGACAACCAGAAGAATGAACAAACCGATGACTATCGGTATCACCGTTGCGAGATCAAAATTTTCCATTGCTTTTAGTCTCTTTCAATCAACTGGAGGCAGTTGATGGTTACTTACATTGTTGGTTCGAGCTCACGCCTTGCAGTTGCGAGAGTACGCTTCAAAACAAAGCCCGCACCGGAACTGCGCGTGTTCGATGAAAGCACCCAGAATTCACCATTGATTAACGCCTGAAGCTCCACTGCTGACATATCCGGCAGCTTGCCGTTGCGCCATGAATCGAGCGCAAGTTCGACTGCCAGCCTGTAAGTCTCTGCGTCATCTGAAAGCGCTGCGAGGTGGAGCATCTTTGCTGTTGAATTTTTGCCGGGAGAGTCTTTCCAGTAGTCAATGGATTTTTGGGCCAATGCTTTGGTTACTGGAAGTTCATTTGTTGTTACATGAGAAACCAGTGATAGTAGTTTTGGCTCTGAATCGATCTGCGCGACAAGGATGTTCAGAACTTCTTCATAAAGAGTTTGGTTTTGTAGCGCGTGCGCCTGTTCGAGTACGTTTTTGTCACCTTTGGCGGCGCTCTCGATTAGCGTCTTCTTTGGATCTTCAGCCGGGCTCGGCAACTCAGCGGGTTTGAAGTCGGAAAACAGGCCCGCGGGTTGCGGCGGTAAAGGTAACTCGACAGGTTGCGATGTGGTCGCAGCTTTTTGCCAAAAGTAGATGGCGATTACGATTAAAGCAAAAACAAAAACCGAAGTAATTAGAAGGGTGACCATCGCGGTCCGGCAAGGCTACTGAATTGCTGTTTGAGCGTTTGCCGAGTAATTCAGTTATACGCCTGTCCGTATGAAAAGTTCAACCACAGATTACACAGATTGGTTAATGAATCTGCGTAATTTGTGGATTATTTAGCACCTAAAGCGTTGAAGAACAATGGATAAGTCGCAAGAGATTGGGCCCGGTACTGCGGGCGGAAGCCGAACAGAATCACGCGGCCCTTTCCCATCGTCACTTCTACCAGCGCCGCCTTGCCTTTGATCAACTCTCCTCCGAGCAGCCAGCCAGAAAGCAGTGGGTCTTTGTCAGTCGAATACGAAGCGACTACGTGCACGTTTGCTGCGGGTACGCTCGCATTCGGATCGTTTGTCACTTCAAAGACGGGTGAATCTTCGGCCCACGCGATCGTTTCCGCGGGCATTCCCTTCGCCAGCGGATGCGAGGTGTCGAGTTTGATTCGCAGGATTGATCCGGGAACGTAGAAGTCTGTGCGCGGTAAGCCGCCGACGACATTGCGCAAGGGAAGTTTGAACTGTTCAATCGCGAAGTTTGAAGCACGATTCAGAAAGATCACTGTGCCGCCTGTTTCAACGAAGTAGCGCAGGTTCTTAACGCCTTGTGGTCCGAGGCCGCCCGTCAATTCGGGTGGCATCGCGCCGGTGCGATAGCCTTCGAGCAAAGTTCGCGCCGGTTGATCCGGAACAACGATCGTGTAGTACTTGATAGTTACACCTGCTGACGGCTTGTAGACAGTGATGCCTGCGCGCAGTTCCTTATCGCCGAGCAGCCCGTAAGAAATCTTCTTTGAGTCCAGGATCCAACTGGTCCAGCCTTCATCCTGACTGGGGACAAATGAGTGATACAGCGCCAGCGAACTCTGACCTGAAGACAAGTTCACTATATTCTCAGTTAATCCAATAATTTCGGGAACTCGTGAGTATCGGAATGGTGCTTTAACCGGATGGACTGTGACGTCCATCAACAGAGGTAACGTGTGTGCTGTTACATCGTATGGCGCTATCGGATGTCCGGTTTCATCTCTTAGATTCGGATAATGCTGCGCTTCGAGCAGCGCCTTCGCAAAACCGCCGTATGGTTGGTCCAACCTAACCAGCCGCGTTCCGTAGGGAAGCTCGCTGGTGCCGATCTTGAAAGCTGCGCTGGATGTGGTGACTTCAACACCGCCTCTCTCGAGGACACTTACTAGCGCCTGTGAGTTTTTCGACGGTTCGATCAAGAAACCAAAAAGCTCGCCCGGCCGTCGCGGGCGTACAGCTTCCTTCCCGACGGAGTAAAAACGTTGTAACCATTGCTGGCGATTTGTCGCAGCATGGTCCAACAAGAGAAACGCCGCGGTGGTCATGTACTTCGTAATGTCACTCAGATGCCACTCGCCACCGCGCCACAGTGGCCCAAACTGTGGCGACTCCTTTTGTGGATCGTAACCTTCACGCGAACGTAGCTCTTCGAACTTCAACGTCATCGGTGAAGCAATCCGCGCGGACGCAGTCTCAGAAAGCATCCGCACGCCGCCGTGATAGTGCGAATAGGCGCGCGCGGGAGACCACGCGTCGTAGGTCGAGTCAGTAGTAATGCCTTCGAAGCCCTTGGCGCGCATCTCGGCGGCCATCCAGTTGCCGAGTTCTGTGTAACCCTGCACGAGCGCGCGCGGTACATTTGGTTCGACCGGTTGCATGTACGGCGGCAGGAAAAGACGTGAACCGAAAGAGCCCTGTTGATGTATGTCGTGGACGATCTGTGGATGCCAAACGTTGTGAATCTTGTCGACCGTAATCTGCGTTTCGACCTGCGTGAACGCATACCAGTCGCGGTTGTTATCGTGACCGGTGTACTTGTGATAGAGCTCCGGAGGATCTGTTCCTTCGAAGGGCGTGCCGAGAGTTTTGTCGTACCAGTTCTTGACGATGTCGACGCCGTCAGGATTCAGAGACGGCACGAGCAGAATAATAGTGTTGTCGAGAATCTTTTGAATCTCGGGTTCGGTTGACGATGCGAGCCGGTGTGCGATCAGCATGCTCGAGAGATACGACCCGACTTCCGTCGAGTGGATTCCGCATGTGATCAGGACGATGGTCTTGCCGCGACGGACCAACTCCGCTGCTTTGCGATCGCGTGTTGCCAACGGGCCGAGCTTTCGCGGATCGGCAAGCTGGTCCTGAATCTTCTTGAACTCTTCCAATCGCGCCAGGTTTGCCGGTGCGCTGATGGTCGCCATGACGAACGGCTTGCCCATCGTCGTCGTGCCCAGGGTTTCAAAATTCACTCGATCGCTGGCGCGATCAAGCCGCTGGAAGTAATCGACCACCTGATCCCAGGATGCAAGTTTCCGATCGTCGCCCGGCGTGAACGCGAGTACCTCTGCCGGTGTAGGAATCTTAGTTTGGGCCGTGGCAAATCCAGCCGCTGTAAAAAGAAGCAGCAGTGTTAGGGTTAAAGTACGCATGAGTGTGGAGCAGTTTATCAAAAACTGTAGGGGCGGCCCTCCGTGGCCGCCGTGGTTTGGATAGGTGTTCGCCAAACCGAGACCGTTGCTTGGTGAACCCTTACCCAAACCACGGGCGGCCACGGAGGGCCGCCCCTACAGTACGTACCGCAGTGTCTGATAGGCGAGGCAACCAAGATGGATGTCACGGGTTCAAAACGACTGTATTTGCCTGTAAACACGCTTGCCGAGCGCGAGCGGCCCGTGTAAAGTAGCGGCGTTTTCAAACCCCTGCGCACTCCCCGTTTTTACAAAACTTGTTGGAGGTCAACCGGATGTCCAGTGAAAGCATCCCTGCAAACGAGTATCCAGACCGGGTCGGTTTTAAGCCAGATAATCCTTATTTGGCGACTTTTCGACCCTATATTCCAGCCGGCGTCAGGCTGCGTGAACTGACTATTCTGCCGCTCATAGTCGGCACCGTCCTGGGAATTATTTTTGGCGCCTCGTCGCTTTACCTCGTCCTCAAAGTTGGTCTAACGGTCAGTGCTTCGATACCCGTTGCGGTGATCTCCATCACTCTCTTCCGTGTGTTGTCAAAGATGGGTTTGCGCGACGCCACGATTCTCGAAAACAACATTGTTCAGACCGCCGGTTCAGCCGGCGAGTCGATCGCGTTCGGTCTCGGCGTGACGATGCCGGCCATATTGATCCTCGGGTTCGATCTCGAATTATCACGCGTGATGCTGGTTGCCGTGCTCGGTGGTTTGCTGGGAATCCTGATGATGATTCCTTTGCGACGCGCACTCATCGTCGCTCAGCACGGCTACCTCAAATATCCTGAAGGCACAGCTTGCGCAGAGGTGTTAAAAGCGGGCGCGTCCGACGAATCTCGTGCGGCTGCGATGGAAGGAGCGGCCGACACCTCGGTCGTGGATGAGGCGGCTACCGGAGGCAAGACCATCATCACCGGCTTCGGTCTCGGTTTCCTTTACTACGGCATCGAGCAGATCTTCAAGACCTGGAAAGAGTACCCGGGCAAGATCTTTGGTAAGCCGTTTGAAGGTGGGTCAATCGCGATTGAGAACAATCCCGCGCTCTTAGGTGTGGGCTATATCATTGGACCACGCATCGCCTCGATCATGGTCGCCGGAGGTGTGCTCGCCTATCTCGTGCTGATACCCGCGATCAAGTATTTCGGCGGTGGCTGGATGACTCCCCTCGCTCCGGAAACAACGCACCTCATCAAGGACATGTCCGTCACTCAGATTCAGAAGGGCTACATCCTCTATATCGGTGCGGGTGCTGTGGCGGCTGGTGGCATCATCAGTCTCTTCCGATCCCTGCCGGTCATCTGGAGTGGGTTGAAGGGTGGTCTCGCTGACTTGCGTCGCTCGGGCACCGGCTCGAATGAAAATGCGCCGCGCACCGATCAGGATCTGTCGATGAAGTTTGTGTTGGCTGGCATCATTGCCTTGATCCTCGTGATCATGATCGTTCCCCAACTCAATCTTCGCTTCAACATTCTCGGCGCGCTTTTGATCGTCGCGTTTGGATTTCTCTTCGTGACTGTTTCGTCTCGGCTGACTGGTGAAGTCGGCTCGTCGTCAAACCCGATCTCCGGAATGACTGTCGCGACACTGCTGTTGACCTGTCTTGCGTTTCTCATCATTGGTTGGGTTGCACCGCCTTATTTCGTAACGGCTCTGTCGATTGGCGGTATTGTCTGTATCGCCGCTTCAAATGGGGGAACCACCTCGCAGGACTTAAAGACCGGATTTCTTGTAGGCGGCACTCCGAAATACCAGCAGATCGCGATTCTGATTGGCGCCCTGGCTTCGGCTCTCGCGCTTGGGCCAATTCTGCTCGCGATGAATCAGTCCGGCAGTGTTTACGTTCCCGTGACTCAGAACAAGGACTTCAGTTTCCCCGCTGGTTTCGTGTTTCCGCAGGATCAGTTTGTGAAGAGCGGAGATCAGCCGAAGCAAGAGCGGTTGACGGGTGGGCAGGCAAGTTCCGACACCAATTCATACTACGTCGTGCACAAGACCACGACCGACTTTGGCCCAGCCGGACGTTACCTGGTGAACGCTCAGGGCGTGCCGGTATATCTCGCTGATCCGGGTATCAATGGCATCTACGACAAAGTGCCGGGCACTAACAACACGGTCGCCAAGTTCACGGCTCCAAAAGCGACGTTGATGTCTTACATCATCAAGGGAATTTTGAGTCGAGAACTACCGTGGGGACTTGTGCTTCTGGGGGTGATGATCACGATCGTGCTCGAGTTGAGCGGCGTGCCTTCGCTTGCTTTTGCGGTCGGCGTTTACCTTCCGATCTCGACATCAGCGCCGATCTTTGTCGGCGGTGCGGTGCGCTGGCTGGTGGATAAGTACCTGCGCAAGAAACCTGAGAACCTTAATCTGACGGAAGAGCAGATGGCTGCTGAGACCGATAAGAGTCCCGGAGTGTTGCTTGCCTCGGGTTATATCGCGGGAGCAACGCTGGCAGGCGTCATCTATGCGTTCCTGAATTTAAGGGAAGGGATTGTCACGCAACTGAAGCACTTCGAAGAGTGGGCGACTGCTCACAATCCGTTGTTCGAAGGTCCCAATTCAGATGTGTTAGGTATCCTGCCGTTCCTTGCTCTTACAGTGTTGCTTTACCTTGTTGGTAGGGAGTTGGTGCTGAAGCCGACGCCGGTCGTACGCCGCGAGGAATGACAGAACGTACTGTAGGGGCGGCCCTCCGTGGCCGCCCTCGGTTGGCACACGGAATCAAGAATCGACGAGCTCGGGTTTAACGAACACGATTTAAACCGAGGGCGGCCACGGAGGGCCGCCCCTACAGTATTTCTCAAAAATCAAAATCTATGAGTACTCGAAGCATTACACTGCTGTTGACCATTCTTTTATTTACATCCACCGCCTTCGCACAAACACCACAGCGCTCGCCGAGCGAAACCATGCGCCAGTTCTACCGAATGATGCGGGAGAAGAAGTATCAGGAAGCGTTTGGCATTTCGATCTACCGGCAGGCTATTGAAGGATTATCAACTGAGGAATACAACGAT
>DATNFX010000307.1:0-25497 GCA_035606195.1 Pyrinomonadaceae bacterium | reverse complement strand
CGAGAGTCCGGAAGCAAGCTCGATCGTTGTGCTCGCCGTGAAACCGCAACGGCTGCATAGCGTGTTGCAACAGTTGAAAGGGTCGCTTGTCAAAGAGCAGCTCGTCGTCTCGGTTGTGGCAGGTGCGAAGATTGAGACGATCGCTGAAGAGCTCGTGCACGTTTCGATCGTGCGGACGATGCCCAACACGCCGGCGCAGATCGGCGAAGGGGTGACAGCGTGGACTGCGAGTGCCGGAGTGAGCGAGGAACAGGAGCGTCAGGTTTGCGCTATGCTCGAAGCGCTGGGCAAGGCAGTTCGGGTTGAGAACGAACGGCAGATCGACATGGCGACGGCGTTGAGCGCCACTGGTCCCACGTACATCTTCCTCATGATGGAGGCATTAATCGATGCCGGAGTACACATGGGTTTCTCGAGACACGTCGCGCAGGAGCTGGTCCATCAAATGATGCTTGGGTCGGTTTTGTTTGCGAGAGAGTCGCACAAGCATCCCGCGGAGCTACGGAACATGGTTACGTCGCCCGGTGGTACGTCGGCAGAGGCAATCTATCAGATGGAGAAAGGCAGCTTGCGGACGGTGTTGTCGAAGGCTGTTTGGTCGGCGTTTCAGAAAGCGGAGTTACTGGGGAAGAAGTAGTTTGGCGACTGCTTCGGGATAGAGCAGATGTTCCTGCTCGAGGATTCTGGCGGAGAGGCTATCCACCGTATCGCCATCCATTACCGGCACAGTGCGTTGCATAATTATTGGACCACCGTCGAGCGTCTCATCGACAAAGTGGACCGTGCAGCCACTCACTTTAACGCCATGTTCGAGTGCCTGTCGCTGAGCATCGAGTCCGGGAAATGAGGGAAGCAAACTCGGATGAATGTTGAGTATTCGTCCCCGGAAGGCTTCAACAAAACAAGGTGACAAAAGCCGCATGTATCCTGCCAGGCAAACCAGGTCGACGTTACGCTCGCGCAACATCGCGATGATCACTTGCTCGTGCTCTTCGCGTGTACAGCCGCGGCGTTCGACAGCTCGCGTTTCGATTCCTCGTTCGTTCGCGAGTATCAGTCCACGAGCCGTCGCTTTGTCGCTAATCACGATCGCGATCTCAGCGTTAGGAATCGTTCCATCGCGAACCGCGTCGCTCAACGCCAGCATGTTCGACCCACGTCCTGAGATCAGAATCCCGATCTTCTTCAGATGAGCACCTCACGATTGCCTGAAACTACCCGCCCGATCATAAAGCACTGTTCACCACGGTCGCGCAGATGCTTTTCGACCTCGCGGGCTTCATCCGCGGAGCAAACAATCACCATACCGACACCCATGTTGAACGTGCGATACATTTCGCTATCAGACACGTTCCCGAGATGGCGCAGCAGTTCAAACAGCGGCAGAATGGGCCATGAGTCACGGTCGATCTGAACAGCGGCGCCTTCCGGAAGGATTCGAGGAATGTTGTCTGTGAGCCCACCACCGGTGATGTGGGCCAGGCCTTTGATGCTTCCTTTATCAAGGAGCCCGTCGAGCGGTTGCAGGTAACTGATGTGCGGCAGCAACAACGCTTCACCTGCAGTCATTCCGAGTTCGGGCAGTTGTGTGTCTGGTTGATAACCCGCCACTTCGAAAAATAGTTTGCGAGCAAGCGAGTAGCCGTTTGTGTGCAACCCAGCCGAAGGCAGCGCCAGCAAAACATCTCCGGGCGCGATTGTTTTGCCGTCAATGACCTTGTCACGATCCACCACGCCGACGATAAAGCCCGCGATGTCGTACTCGCCTTCCTGGTAGAACCCCGGCATCTCTGCGGTCTCGCCGCCGAGCAAGACGCAACCATTTTCGCGGCAACCATTCGTCACGCCTTCGACGATGCTCGCAACTACGTCTGGCGACAACTTTCCGGTCGCGATGTAATCGAGAAAGAAAAGCGGGCGAGCGCCCTGGACCAGAATGTCGTTCACGCAATGATTGACGAGATCGCGACCGACAGTGTTGTGTACCCCAGTCGCAAACGCGATCTTGAGTTTGGTGCCGACGCCGTCGGCGGAAGCGACGAGCACCGGCTGAGCGAGACCGGGAAATGCGCCGTCAAACATTCCACCAAAGCTTCCGATTTCGGAAAGCGTACGCTGGTTGAAGGTTCTGCGAGCGAGCTCTTTGATCTTGTCAGTCGCGCGTGTGGCGGCGTCGATGTCAACACCGGCGTCGCTATAGGAGATTGAATCAGGCATCTGTTTTGAGAATAGGTCCTATAGGACCAATAGGACCTATTATTTCTGTTCAGTCTTCTTTGACGGTCGTGGTGGTGGACCGAAATCACCATAAGCGATGAATCCCGAGCGGGATGAATCGTCCTTCTGCGCGGTGCGGCCGGCCCACAAATCTTCCGTCGTTTCCTTAGCTGTCTTAATCGTCATGTCACCGTCTTTACCACGCGTAGTGATCGTGATCTCCCCTTGCATGTCGGTGCGATAGAGTTTCACGTTTGCCGCCTTCAAACGATCAAGCACTGCCTGCGATGGGTGGCCATACCGATTCCAGGCCCCACACGACACGATCGCCACTGCCGGTTTTACACGATTCAGGAAATCTCCGGATGAAGCGTACTTCGATCCGTGGTGCGCAATCTTTATGACCTTGCTCGTCAGATCCAATTCTTTAGTCAGCAAACGATGTTCTGTTTGATCCTCAGCGTCGCCCGTCAGCAGCATCGAAAACGCTCCGTAATCCAATCGCGCCACGATCGAATTCGCGTTTGCTTCGTTGCCGCCCGTACTCATCTTGTCTTTTGTGAAGAACGGTTCCGACGGCGCGAGAATCATCAATAACGCGCCACCGCCGAGATCGTATTTGGTTCCCGGTCGCGCGGTTTCGTAATGCGCTCCGCTTGATGTCACGGCTGCTTTGTAGTCGTCGTAGAACTTTGTCACCGTGGAAGTTTTTGTTGGTTTCGCAGGTTTCGCGGGTTTCTTTGTGGCGGCGGACTTCGCAGGCGCAGTCGCAGCAACGAGTTCTGCGGGAACACTCGGCGGCTGCCCGTTGTCGATCACGTTCAGGACTTTCACTGCCTTGAAAACTTCGGCAGCGCCGCCAATATGATCCGGATGTGGATGCGTGGCGATGAAGTAGTCGAGCTGTTGAATGTTGTTGCGCTTGAGTGCCTCGACAACAGCCTTGCCTTTGGTCGTGTCTCCGGCGTCAATCAGGACGGTTTTGCCGGCCGGCGACGAAATGAGCAACGCGTCACCGTTAATCGGACCAACATCGAGAATGCGAACAGTTAGTTCACCACCTGAGGCCGGTGGCGGCTGCGTGCGCCACCATGGCAGCACATACTTCCAGCCAACAAACGCGCCGGCGCCGGCGACAAGTAAGAGAACAGCAATCGCACATCCACAACCTCGGGTCGTTCGTCCCAATCAATATTCCTCGTTTCGTTGTGGGCGATAAATCACGCGCGGAGCATCTGGCGCATCTACCTGATTCAGCATTTTCATCACGGTTGGCATTACGGAGTAATCTCCGCGGGTATAGGCTTCGAGCGCTTCTTTCGCTTTCAACACGTCCCAGATCCATATCGGAGACATGACTTGATCGACCATCAATACGAGCCGTTCACCGCCTTTTGGTTTGAACCTGATCGGTGTTTTGAATATCAGAGTTCTAGACTCGTAAGCCGGCACCGCGCAGCCTTCGTTTCTGTTGACGAGCAACTGCATTTGGTTTTTCGAATCGATCGTCACCAGCGAGTAACGCAGGCCAACCAGCTTTTCTTCTGAACTGTTGCCGACGGCAAGCTTCACGACGTAAGCGCGCTCTGACTTCACGAGCGATGCCTCATGGACCGTGAGCGGAAGATCGAGCACCTGGAAGACTTCAATTGAAACCGCATTTTCGGAATAGGTCCTATAGGACGTATTGGACCTATTTTGCGCGCCTGTAGCCACGGAAGCCACAAGAACTAGCAATGCAGATCTCAAAAACATCTCAGCTCTCAGCCGTCACAGATTCATGCTCGCGTTCCCACAGCGTCTCCGCTTCCCTGGTGATCTGCGTCGGATACTTGCCATTCCAGCACGCCGCGCACGACGCATCCGCCTTCAACCCGGTCGCCGCAATCATTCCCTCGAGCGACAGATAGCCCAGCGAATCGGCCTCGATAAATTTTCGTATCTCTTCGACACTCATCTGCGCGGCAATCAACTCGGTCTTGCTCGGCGTATCGACGCCGTAGTAACACGGACTAATCGTCGGCGGACAACTGATGCGCACGTGAATCTCCTTCGCGCCCGCTTCGCGAACCATGCGCACGATCTTCTTTGACGTCGTGCCACGAACGATCGAGTCGTCGATTAGCACCACCCGTTTCCCTTTGATCAGATCACGAACCGGATTCAGTTTTATACGCACCCCAAACGACCGAATCGATTGTCGTGGCTCGATGAACGTTCGCCCGATGTAATGATTGCGCACGAGGCCAAAACGAAAACTCAAACCACTTTCAGCGGAATATCCGATCGCTGCCGCCACTCCTGAGTCAGGCACCGGCACCACGATGTCAGCATCCGCCGGCTGTTCGACTGCAAGCCTGCGTCCCATCTTGTGTCGCGACTCGTTGATCGATTTGCCGTAGATCAACGAATCCGGTCGCGCAAAATAAACGTGCTCGAACAAGCACATCGAGTGCTGCTGCGGCGGCAACGGATTTGAAGATCGCAAACCATTCTGATCGATCACGATCATCTCGCCCGGCTCCACGTCGCGCACATACTGCGCGTCGATGAGATCAAACGCACAGGTTTCCGACGCAATCACCCACGCATCACCCAGCCGGCCGAGCGCGAGCGGGCGGAAGCCGCGACTATCGCGAATCGCAATCAACTCAGACGGCGTTAAGAAGAGCATTGAAAACGCGCCTGCAGTCTCACTCAAAACTTGCGGTATCGCTTCGCGGACCGACAAACGCGAACGCGCGACACCGTGCAACACGACTTCAGTGTCGGAAGTCGACGAGAAGATCGCGCCTTCACGTTCGAGTCGCTGTCGCTCTTCACGTGCAAACGGGAGATTTCCATTGTGGCAAACTGCGATTTGGCCGTGCTGGCAAGTGACGCAGAAAGGCTGCGCCTCGAGAATCGAGACCTCGCCGGCAGTTGAATAGCGCACGTGTCCGATCGCGCTCGGACCGCGCAAACGATCGAGGTGCGTTTGATCGAATGCTTCTGAGACGTGTCCCATCGCGCGTTCGATTCGAAGTTCAGTACCGTCGGAAGCAACGATCCCGCACGACTCCTGCCCCCGATGCTGAAGCGCGTACAAACCCAGGTAAGTCAAACGCGCAGCTTCGGGATGTCCGTAGATTCCGAAAACACCACACTCTTCACGCAGCTTATTGATCTCGATTTCAGTCAATTGAATTGTCCTGGTTTTGCAGGTTACGGGGATTACCGCGTAATGATAACTCATTTGAGCCGCGGATGAACGCGGATCAGATCTTTATTTGGTGTCTTCGCGTGTGCGTGGGTATGATGGCTCGTGATGAGAGTGTATCTCGCACTGCTGGTAACTGGGATTGTTTGCCTGCCGGCGATTGCAGCAGCCTTCAACGCGCCGCGACCCGCGTCGCAGCTATATCGTCGTTACTGCGTCTCTTGCCACGGGAACGATGGTAAAGGCAAGACGTCGAAAGGAAAATTCAGTCACGCGCGCGATCTGACTGATGCAGAATGGCAAAACGACGTCAGCGACGAACGCCTCTTCAACTCGATCATGAACGGCCGGAATGTGCGCGGCAACATGCCGGCGTTTTCCAACAAACTCAATGAAAAAGAGGCCGAGTCGCTCGTAAACTTTGTTCGCTCGTTAAAATGAAGCCGGTAAGCACATTCCGTCGCCTGATGATTCTTGCTTTGCAAGCGGGCTTGATCTTTGTGCTCGTCGGCGCGGCGTGGATGATCTACAGGCAACTTCCCGCAGGCGCTGCTCAGACTGATTCCGTGCAGCGAACAACTCTCCAAATTCTCATCAAGCAAACACCGGACAGCGTTGGTCAGTCGTTGGATGTGGCCGTGAGCCTTTATCCCGTCGACATCATTGCAGTACGGCACGAGTTTTTTACTGAAACACGTCCCGGCAAACGATTTGAAGACTTTCTCAAAGAGCGGATGAAGGGTCGCTCGCCGGTGAACGCGCGTCTCGACAAACAGGGATCGGGATCGGTGTCGCTGCCGCCCGGCAGTTGGTGGTTACACGCTACGCTTTCCGGCGACGAACAACTCGAATGGCGTTTGCCGGTAACAGTCACCGGAACGAAGCAGGTGATCGAACTCACGCCGCAGAACGCGTACACGAGAAGTAAGACTTTCTGAGCCACAAAAAGGCACAAAAAGCACAAAATGAATGCTTGCCCTCCGCGTCGATCGAAAACGTTTAGCAGTTAAGGATGTTGAGAAGCCGGACCGTCCTGATGAGGTCCTCGTACGTGTGCTCTTGTCGGGGATCTGTAACACCGATCTTGAAATCGCGCGTGGGTATGCAGGGTTCAATGGAACGATCGGGCATGAGTTTGTCGGCGTCGTGGAGGAAAGCAGTGACCGCGCACTCGTTGGTCGTCGAGTTGTCGGTGAGATAAACGCGGGCTGCGGGAACTGCGACCTGTGCCGTGCGGGCGACTCGCGACACTGCCCTAATCGCACCGTCCTCGGAATTCACGGACGCGATGGCGCGCATGCCGAGTTTCTACAACTCCCTGCTATCAATATTCTCCCTGTTCCGGAGAACGTACCGGACGAGCATGCAGTGTTCACTGAACCACTCGCGGCTGCATGTGGCGTAGTCGAACGTGTAAAGATCGATAGTTCCGATCGAGTCGCAGTCATCGGCGACGGCAAACTCGGATTGCTCTGCGCGCAGGTAATCGCGCTAAGCGGAGCGCCCACCCTCCTCATTGGAAAACATTCCTCCAAACTGCGAATCGCGGAACGTCGCGGTATCGAAATCATGACTCCAAAACAAGCCCTCAAACGCAAGCAACAGTTCGACGTCGTCGTCGAAGCCTCAGGCGCCGCGAGTGGTTTTGCCCTCGCCCTCGACCTGCTTCGACCGAAAGGTCAACTGGTCCTCAAGTCAACTTTTCATGGAAAAACGGAACTGGACGCCGCACGGATCGTGGTTGACGAGATCTCGATCGTCGGCTCGAGGTGTGGGCGCTTCAGTCCCGCACTCGATCTGTTGAAGAAATCCGCGATCGACGTCGATAGTCTGATCAGCGAGGAGTATCCGCTCGCGAATGGCGTTCACGCGATGCGCCGCGCCGGGACCAGAGGTGTGATGAAGGTCCTGTTGCGACCGTAGAGCCATCCACAGATTACACAGATTGTATTGGCTTATCTGTGTAATCTGCGGATGGATCTTTGTCCTACCCTTTCGCTATACTCTACTCCTTTCGCCGGGCCCCGATTTTCGAGAAGGTGGTGTGAATCATGTTTGACGTTTCCAAAAACAGCACAACCGAACAAGAACGGACGATTTTGAAGAAACTGCGCATCTGGATCGCCGCGCTCGCAGTTGCATGTTTAGTGGCCGGAATCGGCATCGGCGCGATGTTATCCGGTCGCCCCACCTCCGCACAGCCCGATCTCCAGATCGCGCGCGCGCCTGAGGCACTTTCGGCGTCGTTTGCCGAGATTGCGCGGCGCGTCGAACCGGCGGTCGTCAACATCGAAACCACCCAAACCCAGGTTGAACTCAGCGAAAAGGACGAAGATAAGGAAGACCAGTCGCCCAGTAATCCATTGCTCGACATGTTCCGCCGCGGTCAACGACGTCCAACACGTGGCGTGGGCAGCGGATTCATCGTCAGTCCGAAAGGCTTCATTCTGACCAACAACCACGTCATCGAAGACGCAAATCGAATTACTGTCGGACTCCAGTCAGGTGAGAAGTATCGTGCGACCGTGGTAGGCGTCGATCCGGAAACAGACGTCGCAGTGCTCAAAATCGAAGCGGCCAAGGATCTGCCCACGGTAACACTCGGCGATTCGAATGCGGCGCAGGTCGGCGACTGGGTGCTGGCGATGGGTTCGCCATTCGGACTCGATCAAACAGTGACCGCAGGAATCATCTCGAAGAAAGAACGCGAGACTCCTTACTTCAACGTCTTCCAGCGCTTCCTGCAAACGGATGCCGCCATCAATCGCGGGAACAGTGGTGGACCACTCGTCAACATGCGTGGCGAAGTGATCGGGATGAACTCGCAAATCGCAACGTCGACCGGCGACTATAACGGCATCGGCTTCGCCCTTCCGGCTAACGAAACCAATTTCGTCTACAAGCAGTTGATCTCTCAGGGCAAAGTCAAACGCGGCTACCTGGGCATCACACTCGATTCAGTGCACGACGAGTTTGCGAAAGTTTATGGCCTGCAGGAAGCGAAGGGCGCGATCGTCACGACCGTAGCCGACAAATTCGAAAACGGTCTGCCCACGCCGGCGGCTAAAGTAGGTCTCCAGCCAAACGACATCATCGTCGATTTCGAAAATGGTCCAGTTAGCAACGCGCAGGATCTTATTCAACGTGTCGCAAGCACGCCGGTTGGCCAGCAGGTCTCACTAACATTCCTGCGAGATACTAACGGCAAGCTCGAAAAGAAAACGGTGCAGGTCGTACTCGGCGAACGACCGCCGCAAAGTTCACGAGAGTGGACTCCACCAGCGACGTCAAGTTCGAAGGACCCTGACCCGCGCGGTAACGCTCTGCATCTCGGGATCACGCTCGCAGAACTGACGCCACAGCTTCTCGCCGATCGACACCTGACTGGCGTTCAGGGTCTCTACGTTAAAGACATCGATCCGAACGGGCTGATTGCGGAATTGCGTACCTCCGGTGGCGGGCAGGCGTTGGTCGAAGGCGACGTCATCAATCGCATCAATCGCGTACCGGTAACTTCGCTCGCCGATTTTCAACGTGTGTTGAGTGGTCTCAAAGCGGGCGACCCGATCGTTTTGAATGTGACGCGAATCCAGCGAGACCCGAAAGGCGATCGGCAGTTTCCGGTGATCGTCCAGTTTACGTATCAATAACGCTATTGCCCATTGCCAATTTCCGATTGCCAATTTGTTAGGGCTTTCGTGAGATCAAATTGGCCATTGGCAATCGGCAATTGGCAATTACGAATATGGCTCAGGCAAAAAAGGCAATTTCAAAAACCAGCGGGAAACTGGCGGCGCGCAACGCTGCACGCAGCGCAGTCAAGACTTACGAGAACTACATCGACGGTAAGTGGGTCGCAAGCCAGTCGGGCGAGATGTTTGAAAACATCAACCCCGCGGATAATCGCGACATCGTTGGACGCTTTCCACTTTCCACAAACGAAGATGTGAACGCCGCGGTCAACGCCGCACAAGGCGCGTTCGATCGCTGGCGTAATACTCCCGCACCAAAACGCGCTGAACTGTTGTTTCGACTCGGCGAGATACTGATCCGCAACAAGGAGCAGTACACCGCCGACATGACACGCGAGATGGGCAAGGTTCTGAAGGAAGCCGGCGGCGACGTTCAGGAAGCTATCGATTGCACGTACTACACTGCAGGTGAAGGACGCCGTCTGCACGGGTTCACAACGCCCGCCGAGATGCGCGACAAGTTTGCGATGTGCGTGCGACAGCCGGTCGGGCTTTGCGGTCTGATCACGCCGTGGAATTTTCCGATGGCGATTCCGTCGTGGAAATTGATCCCGGCGCTGATTTGCGGCAATACCGTCGTTATCAAACCGGCCGAAGACACTCCACTTTCAACCTACAATCTCGTGAAGGCCTGCGAGGAAGCGGGTATTCCACCTGGCGTTGTGAATCTCGTCACGGGATTTGGCGAAACCGTTGGCGCGCCAATGACGAATCACCCGGCACTGCGTCTGATCTCGTTTACGGGTTCGACTGAAACCGGTCGCCTCGTCGCCTCTGCCTGTGCTGAACGAAACGCAATCTGTTCGCTCGAGATGGGCGGCAAGAATGCCATTATCGTGATGGACGATGCCGATATCGATTTAGCTATTGAAGGCGCCATCTGGGGCGCCTTTGGTACGTCAGGCCAGCGCTGCACGGCCTCGTCGCGCCTGGTGGTCCACAAGAAAGTTTACAAACAGTTCGTGACGAAGCTGGTTGAGAACACGAAAGCGTTGCGTGTTGGCAACGGCGCCGATCCAAAGACCGACGTCGGTCCGGTGATCAATAACGATGCCGTTGAAAAGATCATGAGTTACATCCGGATCGGACGTAACGATGATGGTGCAACCCTCGCTTGCGGCGGCCGTCGTCTCTCGAAGGGAGACTACGCAAACGGCCATTTCATTGAGCCGACAGTCTTCACAGATGCGACTCCGGACATGCGCATCGCGCAGGAAGAGATTTTTGGACCAGTGACCACGGTCATTCCGGCAAGCTCACTCGAAGATGCGATTCAAATTGTAAACGGTGTTCGCTATGGACTCTCCGCAGCAATCTACACTCAGAACGTCAATCGCGCCTTCAAAGCGATGAACGAAATGTACACCGGGATCTTCTATGTGAACGCCTCAACGATCGGCGCGGAAGTACACCTGCCGTTTGGCGGCACCAAAGCCACGGGCAATGGTCATCGCGAAGCAGGAACTCAGGTGCTCGACATTTTCTCTGAGTGGAAGTCGGTCTACGTCGACTTCAGCGGCAAGCTGCAGCGCGCCCAGATCGATCAATTAGAATCACCACAATAGTCCCATGATCATCGGTCTGCCCAAGGAAATCAAAGACAACGAGTATCGTGTCGGCTTAACTCCAGCCGGCGTGCGTGCGCTCAAAGATGCGGGACACGAAATCAGAGTGGAACTGAACGCCGGAGCGGGTTCGGGGTTTGAAGATTCACTGTACGAACGCGCAGGAGCGACGATTGTCGAATCGGCCGATGAGGTTTGGGCCATGTCCGAGATGATCGTGAAAGTGAAAGAACCGATCGCGCCGGAGTATCCACGCATGCGTGAAGGCCAGTTGCTTTTCACTTACCTGCACCTCGCGCCGGATCACGCGCTCACCGACGAGTTGATCAAACGCAAAGTCACCGGCATCGCTTACGAAACAATCACGCATCGCGGCACGTTGCCGTTGCTGACGCCGATGTCCGAAGTTGCGGGACGCATGTCGATCCAGGTGGGCGCACACTATCTCGAGAAGATGCAAGGCGGTCGAGGAATCCTGCTGGGTGGCGTTCCCGGTGTACCCGCGGCGCGAGTAGTGATCATTGGTGGCGGCGTCGTTGGCACAAACGCAGCGAAGATGGCTGTCGGCATGAATGCCGTCGTCACGATCATCGATAACAATCTCGATCGACTTCGCGAGCTGGACGATATTTTTCTTTCAAAGATTTCAACTCTCGCGTCCAGTGCTTACATGATTCACGACGCCATCTCGCAGGCAGACTTAATCGTCGGCGCAGTGCTCGTACCGGGCGCGGCTGCTCCGAAACTCGTCACGCGAGCCATGCTGAAGGACGTTCCAAACGGCGCTGTGATCGTCGACGTCGCAGTAGATCAGGGTGGCTGCATCGAGACCAGCCATCCGACCACTCACTCGAATCCAACGTTCTACGTCGAAGGCGTGCTCCACTACTGTGTTGCCAACATGCCCGGCGCAGTGCCACGCACGTCAACCTTCGCCCTAACGAACGCCACGCTTCCGTACGCCCTGAAGCTCGCAAACAAAGGCTTCCTCCAGGCAATCAAGAGCGATGCGGGCCTCAAAGAAGGCGTCAACACCTACGCAGGCCACTGCACCTACGAGGCCGTCGCCACCGCGCAAAGCATCCCCTACACGCCACTCGACAGTCTGATCAATTAGCCACAGATAAACGCGGAAAAAATCCGGATTTATTTCCGTGTTTATCCGTGGCCTAACTCTTTTTTGTCGCCAAGGCGGCCAGGAGATCTTCTGGCGAAACGGGCTTCGCGAGGAAGGCGTTGACCTGCTCGGATTCGTCGGTCGTATTTCGGGGGTCGAGGGCGCTGAGTAAGATTATGGGCAGGTGCGCGAGGTGCTCGCTGTTTCTAACAAAGCGGCACAACTCGTAACCATCGAGGTTAGGCATTAGCGCATCGGTAACTATCACATCCACTTGCGCTGCCAGCAAAAACTTCATCGCCTCCAAACCATCACCCGCCGATAGAACCTCATACCCATTCCTGTCGAGCACGACTTCGAGGTATCGCCGGAGGGCCGGATCGTCCTCGACCAGCAAGACACAAGGGCGCTGCTCGTGCGGAGGCGCCGAGTGCAGTCCATTGCCTGTTGGCATTTCGAGGTCGTCCACTCTGATCATCGTTGTGGGCTAAGACATTCGAGGCCGTGAGGGCTCTGAAGTCGCTGAGCCAGGGGTTGACTCACCAGATGCAGATTAGACTGCCGAGAAGGTGATTGTCAATGTTTTCTATTGTTGAATCAGTCAATAAATGCTCGGTGCCAGAGTTCTAAACCGAGTAATTGAAAGACTTGGAGGTTGTAGTCCTCGCGCCCTGAAAAGTTAGCGTCGAGCACTCGTTTGACCTGATTTGGCCTGAAGATGCCCCGCCGTCGGACTGTCTCCTCGGACAACAGGTCGCCGATCAGCGGCCGCAGCGGCCCACGGAGCCATGACCGGATGGGCGCTCCAAACCCCGCCTTCTTCCGCCAAACCACATCTTTCGCCAAAACCCCTTCGAGAGCTCGCTTCAGCACGTACTTCCGCGTCAGTCCACGCAGTTTCAGACGCGGCGGCATGCGCGCAGCCATCTCGATCATCTCGCGATTCAGAAACGGCACGCGTACTTCAAGATTCGCAGCCATCGACGTCTTGTCCGTCGTCATAAGGTTGAGACACGGCAGGAATGTTTTCAGATCGACGTACAGAAGTTTATTCAGCGGCGCGGCTCCATCCGCACGCCCGAAGTATTTGCGATGTGTGGAATAGGGATCGTATTCACGTGTGATTGCGCGCCACTCATCGGAATAGAGGCGCTGCTTCATCTCATTCGTGAAGTAAGTGCCGTAGCCCAGGTAACGATCTTCGAAATCGAGTGCCGCACTGCGTGCAAACTTCTTCGCATTTCGCAACGGCGCAGTTAGTCGTCCAGGCAAACCACCTGGTAGCGCGCCGGCGACGGTTTTCATCAACGGGCGTCGCAGAAGATTCGGTACCGGATCGAACGCGGACGCGATCTTCATCGCCATCTGTCGCGGATAACCCGCAAACACTTCATCGCCACCCATGCCTGATAGCATCACGGTCAGCGTCTCACGCGCCGCACTCGAAATCAGGTAACTCGGAATCGCCATGTCGATAGGCGGCTCCTCCATGTGATAGACCAGCTTCGGCAGCAGATCCGCGACGGAAGGCTTCAACATGATCTCGTGATAGTCAGTCTGCAACTGCTCGTTGACGCGGCGTGCCCAACGCACGTCGTCGGGAATGATGTCGTAACGAAGATCCTCGCTCTCGATGCCGACCGTGTAAGTGCTAATCCGGCGCCCGTTGCTGTGTCGTTCCATCATCGCGACGATTCCAGACGAATCGATGCCGCCCGAAAGAAAAGATCCGAGCGGCACGTCGGCGACCATTTCCATCTTCACGACGCGATCGAGTGTGTCGAGCACACGTTCACGCCACCATGCCTCGTTCTTGCCTTCCTCGATTTTGTCGAACGCGATATCCCACCATTGCGTGAGCTTTACTTCGTCCTCGCGAAACTGGAGCAGGTGACCTGGCGGAACAGTCTTGATGTTTGCAAAAAGAGTATTCGGATCGGGCGACCAGAGAAACGTCAGGAACTGATGCAGCGCTTCCGGATCGAGTTCCGGCTTGATTAATCCCGAAGCAAGTATGGCTTTGATCTCGGAGCCGAAGAGAAACGTCGCAGGCGCATCTTTTCCGGATGGAATGATGGCGTAATAGAGCGGCTTAATCCCGACGTGATCGCGAACCAGGGTCAACGTGCGTTCTTTGTTATCCCAGACGCCGAACGCAAACATACCGTTGAGATGAGTTACGGCATCCCAACCCCATTCAACGATCGCCGCCAGCAACACTTCCGCATCGCTGTCTGTTTCGAATTCAGTCCCGAGCGATCGCAGTTGTTCGCGGAGTTCGCGGTAGTTGTATATCTCGCCGTTGAAAGTGAGGACGTAGCGGCGGTCGTGCGAGAACATCGGCTCGTGGCCACCCGGAGACGTGTCGATGATCGCCAGTCGCCGATGGCCCAGGCATGTGCGTCGCCCAAACGAATCAATCGTCTCCGACACCCACGTCCCTGAATCGTCTCTCCCGCGATGCTCAACACTCGCAAGCATCGGCCCAATCAGGCGCTCCGGATTCAACCCAACAATTCCCGCAATCCCACACATCTATTTTGTGCTTTTTGTGCCTTATGTGCCTTTTGTGGCTAAATTTCAAAAGGGTGGCGCTCGCGGAGAGAGTCGAGCACGCGAAATGTAGTGCGACTAGCTGCCGCCAACTCTTCAAGACTTATCGGAGCTGGACCACCTTCCATCACGCTCGTGCAAACTTGTCGGACCTGCGCCTGCTGGCCTTTGTCCTGTGCCTTCAACGTTACCTGCTCTTCGCGTCCGTCTTTGTAAATCCTCGCGCGTCGATAATCGTCGAGCACGAAAACCCGCCCTGCTCCAAAGATCTCAACGCGTTCCTTTGCGAGTCCTTTGTCGCCTTCGCTCAGATAGGCAATGCTTCCGTTCGACCCATCCGCGAATCGCAAAGTTATAAATACAGAATCGGCATCAACGATCTTGCCGGACTTCGCACTGATCGACTCTGCAAACACAGACACAGGTAACGCCCCGGTCAGATACTGCATCAGGTCAACGAAGTGACAAACTTCGCCGACAATTCGGCCGCCGCCTTCCTCAGCATTCTGCGTCCAATGCTCCTTCGGAATCCGACCAGCGTTCACACGGTAGAGTATCGAAAGCGGTGTTTCACGTCCGCTGAAGAACTCTTTCGCACGCTGAGCGAGCGGCGAGAAACGACGATTAAACCCCACCATCAATTTCGCGGATGAGCCCGCGGCCACTTCCAACACTGACTCGAGTTGCTGATCGTCGAGCGCCAACGGCTTCTCAACAAACACGTGCTTGTTTCGCTCGAGCGCCGCACGTGCAAGCTCAGCGTGTGTGTCATGCCGCGTTCCGATCACGACCAGGTTGATGTTCGCATCGTCTAGAACTTCGTCGGCGCTGGAAACTGCATACGCAAATCCAAACCGCTTCCCGACATCGTGCGCCGAGATTCCTGTCGCCGTAGCGATCGAGCGAAACTCGACTCCCTCACTTTTGAAATGCGGCAACAACATCGCCGGTACATATCCACCCGCGCCGATTACTCCGACGACTATGAACTTCTCCGACTTCCGAACCGGCGCCGCCGCACCCAGCGAAATCTTGCGCAGAACGGTAGCTTCGGGATCGTAATTGAGTACGACGCCGATATTCGGCTCCTGCAGATCTCCCGAAATCAACTGGTACGCGCGATCCGCTTCAGCGATCGGAAAGCGGTGCGTAGTCAAGCGCTCCACGTTGACCCGCCCGTCACCTATCAACTCGAGAAAGCTCTCGATGTTTCGGTTCTCGGTCCAACGCACGTATGGAAGCGGATAGTCCTGCCCTCTTTCTTCGTAGTCAGGATCGTACCTGCCCGGTCCATACGACATGGAAATGATCAGTTTGAGCTCGCGACTGAAAAACGGTGCTCGTGGAATATCCATGCCGGTCATGCCGACCACGATCACGCGTCCTTTCAAACGCGAGACACGCGCAGCCAACTCGATCGGCTGATTGGAATCAGTGGCCGCGGTGATCAGCACAGCATCAGCGCCGTATCCACGCGTCCAGGCGTCGATCTCTTTGGCGGCTTCGTCGGATGAAACGATCGCCTTGTCCGCACCGAGCTCGAGCGCTAACGAAACGCGCGACTGGTCCAGATCGAGTCCAAACACGCGGCAACCATTCGCTTTCAGAAGTTGCACGGTAAGCTGTCCGACTAAGCCTAGCCCAATCACCACGACTGACTCGCCGAGTGTTGGTTCAGCCAGCCGAACTCCCTGCAAAGCAATCGCTCCGAGCGTCCCGTAAGCGGCCGACTCAAAACTCACATTCTCCGGCAGATGAACACAAAGATTCTTCGGGACCGACAACACTTCCGCGTGCGAAGCAAAGCCAACACCCGCACAGGACACTCGATCGCCAATCTGAAACTCCGTCACGTCTTCGGCAACAGCCGCAACAACGCCCGCCGCGCTGTATCCCAGCGCCTGCGACGCCGCCATCTTGTCGCGCACCGAGGCAAACGTATTCAGCAAACCTTCGTTCTTAACCTTCGCGACAACTGCTTTAACGAGATCCGGTCGTTGCCGCGCCTCCTGCACCAATCCCTTGCTAACCAACTCAACCGCCGCACGTTCAGTCCCCGCACTAATCAACGAAGCCACCGTGCGCACGAGCACACGCCCTCGTTGCAACGCCGGCACCGGAACCTCTCCGACAAAAGGCCGGCCAGTCTTTCTATTCTGCAAAACCTGCTTCATGAATCAATCCGCGTTCATCCGCGGCTAAAACTCTTTCGATTAATCCGCTAACCCACTCGGCTCGTGCGTCCCATGTGCCGGAGGCGACCGCTGCCTGGCGTGCGGCCGCGGCCGCGGGGTCGTTGTCGTGCAATGCTTCCTCGACGAGACGGAAGAAATCATCCCGCGTGCGAGCGATCCTCAACACGTCGCGCATCGGCTCGTATTCCGGCAACGGCGAGATGACCACCGGCTTGCCCGTCGCGAGATATTCCCGCACCTTGATCGCAGAACCGTAACTCGTAAAAGACTGCTCAGTTTCCCACGGCAAGACACAAACGTCGAATCCCGTGGCGTACAACGGCAGCTCCGCGTACGCAACCGGCGGCAGAAAATGCGTGTTCGCCAAGTCTTCAATCTCCAACCCGCGCGACTTGTTTCCGATAAACACCCATTGCCATTCAGGTCGTTCGCGAGCAGCACGCTTGATCAATTCCTGATCGACGAGCCACGGCTCGATCGCGCCGAAGTATCCCAAACGCGGCCGCGGAATCTTTGCGATCTCCGGAGCAACTTCGATCGAGCCATCGCCAACACGCCGCCAGTGATCGTAATCGACTCCCTGCTCCAGCAAGTGCGAACGCTCCCATCCACGCGACGCCTCGATAAAGAGTTTTCGGCCCGAATAGAAAATCAGATCGGCGGCGTCAATCGCGCGTTCATGAAGCCCGCGAATCAAGGCAGGATCGGTGGCGTGATCCATCGTGTTCGCATCATACTTGTCTGACACCTGATAGACCACCGCCGATTCGTCAAGCATACCAATCATGTCGGCAGCAGTGGGAATTGCAATCCAGAGGATCGGTTTCGTGAGACCGCGACTACGGGCAAGTCGCTTGATCTGAGCTCCAATCAAACGACGATTGATCGAGCGTGCCGCTGCCGTTCCGAAAAAAGGCAGACTCGCGGGCGAGATCACTGTGATGCCTTCGGCGGTTTGACGTGCCAGCTTCGAGTAACTTCCGAGTTTGCGTTTGATACGCGGCAACAGATCTTTATGACCAATACTGGGCAGGCCCATCGAGATCGAGTTGACGAAGATGACCTTGTTTCCGGCGCTCGCAAACTTGCGCATCAGGTGAGCTTTGGAGTGCGGATGGTGATACCACCAGTCTTCGCCGCCAAAACAGATAATCGAACGGTTCTGCAACATGCTTTACAGGATTTCAAGATTAGCAGGATTTACAAGATGAATCCTGTTCATCCTGAAATCTTGTTAATCCTGTCCACTCTTCACTCGCGCTACACACAAGCCCGAAACACCAAACGGGAGGTTCAAACGCTTAAGAAACCAACTCTCGGCGCCAAACACACCTCCCAAAACTCCATTCAACGCTGACACATTAATATTGTTCTCGGAGTCTGCCTTGATGCCCGTCAGCCGCATCAGTTGTCGCATCGCGAGAATCGGCAGGAAGAAAGTGATGTTCGCGTAAGTCGTGCGTTCAATCTCGAAACCGGCCTGCTCGAGCACGCGTTGCAGTTCCGGCAGACGGTATCGTCGCCGGTGATTACTCACGTCGTCCTGCAAGCCCCAGAGAAACATAAACGTTGGCACAAACAACAGCACTCGCCCACCCGGCCGTAACACGCGTCGCATCTCTCGCAGTCCGGCGAGATCGTCATCTAAATGCTCAACCACATCCAACGCCGTCACCAGATCAAATGTGCCGTCCTCATACGGAAGCTCTTCAGCCGCGCCAAGCCTGACCTTGTCGAGCCCACGCTCACGACAGAAAGCAAGCGCATCCTCTGAAACGTCAACGCCCTCAGCATCGCCGTATTGCGAAAGCATCAGCAGGTTTGCGCCCGTACCGCAACCAACGTCGAGTATTCTCGGACGCCGATCAGTGACTTCTCGACAAATCGCTTCGACGAAGTCCGCGAGGATTTTGCGACGCCCGGTGTACCACCAGTGCGACTGCTCGACGCGGAACATGATTGGATATGTGTGTTCCTTCATCCTCTCTGGCCACGGATAAGACGGATTACAAAATCGATTCCCACGGATGCAAAGACAATTAACAGGCCGTGCATAGGCAGGACATAACGGATCTCCGTATGCGCGGAAGTGCCGGGTCCCAGATAGTAAAGTATGGTCGCCAACATTAGAAAAGTAACACGCCAATCGATTCGAACCGCGACGTAAAGTCCGAGCGCAACGAGTGGCAGAAAAAGATATCGCACGACGCTTTGAACCATTCCCAGCACGTTCACAGCCAACGCCAGCGCACCGTGCTGCCAACGCTCCGGCAAACACTTCGCGCTCGTGACGTTGATACCGCTCACGCCTGTGTACGGCACTGGATCGCCTGCGACTTTCAGCATGCCCCACATGCGACCAAACATCACGCCGAGATACCAGATTGGATGCTGCCGGATAAAGGCCAGCGACTCGCGTGTTCGTTCTTTATCGCGTCGAATGCCGTCGGGGAATTGAATCTCGATGCTCGTGTCTCCGGGCCGGCCCATCCGCCCACGTTCAACTGCAAGCATCTTGTCGTCGCCCAAAATAAATCCGTGCTGTCGGCCGAGTTCAGTTTCCCCGAGGCCTTCCCAGAGATTTACGCCGATCGTGCCGCCGGTCGGAGTGAAGTCAGGGAAAACAACGTAATTGCGGACCACGATGGGTGAAATCACTACGAGAGTTCCGGCCAACACTGCAGCGCCGAGTCTTAGTCTCAGAGACAATCCATCTTTCAATACCACTAAAAGAGCGATGGCCCAAAAGACGCACAAGTACAACGGATTCACTCTGAGCCAACAAGCAATTCCAAGCACAATTCCTGCTGCCAGCGCGAGCCAAACGCTCTTACGCTGCAGTGCCAATAACAACAGCCAGCAACCGCCCAGCACAAACCACGTCGCCGGAACGTCTGCGGAAGGATACGCGGCGTACAGTGCAAACAGCGCGGAGAATCCCACAAGAAAACCACTTGCAATTGCAGCGCGCCAACCGAACGCTGTGACTGCAATGCCGCAAATCAACAGTGGCGAGAGAATTAGATCGAGGAACCACAACACGATCTGAACCGGATAAGCCGAAGCGGTTCCGGTACCTTTGTAAATTAATGCGACGAGTGCAGGAAAAGCCGGAGGATACTGAGCCAGGTCTGTACGCGCTGGGTCGTCAATCCAAAAAAGTCGCTGACGTCCGTCGAGAATGTCGCGCGCTTGTCGATCAAATTTCGCGTACGATCCGACTTGAAACCACGCCGGATCGTTCAGATGCGCGCGCATGAACTGGAGTGTGAGGACACGTATGCTAATCGTTATGAACAGTAACGTGAAAAGTATCAGGAGTTGTTGTAGGTTAATCCGCAAATCAATCCGTTTAAATCCGTGTCTACTTAACTGCCGTGATAATCACGTTCCAGCCGATTTTCTTCCGCAACCGCTCCATCCTCTCTTCCGACACCAGCGGCGAAAAAAATCTCAACTCAGAACGCATTAACTGCTCGACATCAACTCTCACGTCCTTGAACATGCTGAACAACTCAAACGCCTGCTTGCGACTGTAGACCTTCACCAACGGTCGCGCGTCGTGATCGCTAAACTCAATCACACGACTCATTATTTCCTCCGGCGATCGCCCGCGCAGAAACTCCAGACCCAACACGCCGCGCCGCAAGACGATCTCGATCCAGTAGTTCAACGAATTGCGATGGTAAAGCATCACCTTCGCTACTCCGCCGGGGCGCAGCACGCGATGCACTTCACGAATTGCTCCCGTGGTATCAGGCGTGTGATGCAAAACGCCATTGGAATAGACCACATCGAAGCTCTCCGTGCGAAACGGCAAGCGCTCGCCGTCAGAGATCATAAAGTTTCCATCCTCTCCATAGAGCCGGAAGCGATGGCGCGTGATCTCGATCGATCGCGGCGTGAGATCGATGCCGGTGCATCGCGCTCCGCCACGAGCAAACTGCAAGAGGTCAGAACCCATGCCACAGCCAATCTCGAGTAACCGCGCGCCGCGAAACTTTTCAAACTCCATCAGCTGCGGCATCCACGCGGCATACTCCTGATACCGATGTCGCTCTACGGAATCAAAAAACTCGCGCGTGCCGAGCTCGTGTTCCCGGTCGTACTCCGCGCCGCAAGGATCCTGTCCCCACTGCTCTCGTGCCCTGAGCTTCTCTTCCGCTAATCCTGCCAATCTTGTTAATCCTGTAATCCTGTCAACGATTTATACGCATCAAGAACACGCTGAGCATTCCTCTTCCACGTGTGCTCGCTCTCAGCAACTTCGCGCGCCCTTGCACCTAATCGCTTCCGCAACTCCTCCGACTCAACCAGCCTCAGTATCGACGCTCTCAACTCTTCAACATCTCCCGGCTCAACCAGCAACGCCGTCTCACCATCCACAAGTACTTCACCGATTTGACCGAGTCGACTTGCAACAATTCCCTTGCCCATTGCCATGTACTCAAAAATCTTTGTGGGCGATCCAAAGAACTCGCTGCCATCCGCAAGCGGAACATGAGGCGCAACCAGTACGTCGCAGGCATCAAGTAATTTCGCCACTCGATCGTGGGCCACAGCTCCTGTAAAGATCACCCGCTTGTCACCCTCGAGCTGCTTCTCGACCGCCGCATGCAAGCTGCCACTACCGACCAAAAGAAACCGGACCTTCACGTCTGCCGGAATCTTCCTGATCGCTTCGGCGAGTTTCTCAACACCGTGCCATGGACCAAACGTCCCGACAAACCCGGCAACAACTTCATCGTCTGCAATCTGCAGCTCTCGCCGCGCTTCCACGCCTCCGACACCTGGCCGAAAACGCTCGACATCAACACCATTCGGGTTAACGACGATCTTGCGGCCATCCACGCCACGAGCTTCGAGGTTGCGTCGCTCGACTTCCGAGACGACAAAAATACGCGCGGCAGCGTCAAGGTTCAAACGTTCATAACGCTCCAGCAAGTCGAGGTTTCCCACGTGGTCCCAATGCTTGCCAACCCAGACCTCCGAGCCGTTGTACTCGAGCAACAGTGGACGCTTGATGCGATTTGCCGCGACGACTCCCGCCCAACTAAATCGCGCATATCGCTGATAAATAAAATCCGGACGAATTCGTTCAATCAGCGGCACCGCACCGCGCGTAAAGACGAGATTGTTGTGGATATCGAAAAGCGCACGCGAGCCGCCGCCCGGCTGTGGCGGAATAATCTCGAAACGATCTTCGGAATGGTCCAGGCCGGCGATCTGGTCGTTGCTGATGATTCGCACTTCGAGGCCGAGCGATTCGAGTCCTTCAACAACACCCTTGATGTGACTTGCAGCGCCGCCTGCCTGAGTGCCGGGTCCAGGTGTCGAGCGAAGAAAGACAACACGCAGACGCGGTCTCGCCAATAATGGACTCGCCGTTTTGAGCGGAAGGTCCGAGAATCTTAGTGTCTCTTCTTCGAGTCGTTGCAGCTCACGCTTCGATTGCGCGATGTCGTTCGCGCCGGTCATCGTCTCACGACTCAGTCGCACAGGCGCGCCGAGCAAAACATTCGAGCGAGACTTCTTGATCAGTCCGCCGTGCGCGTCGATCATCAACACCTCGCGCGCGCCGGCCAGCGCACCGAACAGCATGAAGAGATTTTGACCGCGTTGCCACGGTAATCGTTCAGTCGCAATCGCGAGAACGTCTGGTCGTAGTGCACGCAACGCCTTGAGACGTTTGAGATGGCTGCCGGTCTCAAATTCGCCGCGCGAAATAAATTCAATCGAACAGCCAGGGTAAAGCTCGTCGATTTTATTTTGCCAGCGAGACAAGTCGCCGCTAAGTGCCAGCAGAACAACCTTCATCCGCGCAGACTCCCGGGCACGAACACCTCGGCGAAAGAGCGTCCGGTGCTGCTGTGAAAGTGAAGCGCGACAAGGAAGAAGATCGCAGCGTAGCTAATTGTTGAAGCGATAGCGGCGCCTTGGGCGCCAAGACGCGGCACGAGCGCAAATACCAGCACGAGGTTGAATACCAGCGTCACGACCCAGTAGATCGGGATAGCTCGCGGCAAGCCAAGCGCGTTGAAGTGTTGGACCAGCACCGATTCAAGACCAATCAGATAAACACCTGGCAGCAGTATCCAAAGCAATGCGGTCGCGTCGTAGAACGCCTGCCCGTATATAAACGGCAACAGCAAACTAAGCGGAACCGCCGCGAGACAACAGATGAACATGATCAAGGCCGTGTAGCGAGTGACGCGGCAAGTGGTTTCGCCGCGCGCGTCCTGT
The DNA here is from genome assembly GCA_035606195.1 of Pyrinomonadaceae bacterium. Lineage (GTDB taxonomy): Bacteria > Acidobacteriota > Blastocatellia > Pyrinomonadales > Pyrinomonadaceae > PSRF01. The sequence continues at coordinate 2,656 of DATNFX010000307.1, read as the reverse complement.
TCGCTTGTAACACGCGGAAAGAGCAAGGTTGCAACCACGCCCGGCAGCAACATCAGCATGAGCGCAAACTGTGATGCAACGCTGTAAACGCCCGCTTCCGCCGCGCCACGAAAGTGATTTACGACAAGTAAATCGGCGCGAATGATGATGGCCCCGGCAAGAATTGAAATATGAAATTTGAGACCGTAAGTAATCATGCGCCGCAGGAGGGCGATGTCTGCACGCCACTTCGATTGCGCGAGATTCCTGGCAGAGACCACCAGCAGCAGCGCGATCGCTATACTCACCAAGACACTCGTCGCTGTGTTCCACCATACGAGCGTCTCGAGATTTCCTTGGACCAGGAGCAAGACGCAAACTGCGTTGATAAACACAAACGACTGGCTGACAAGATCGAGGATATTGAAATGACGTACCCTTCCCAGCGCCAACAGAATGTTGAGACCAATCAGCGTGATCATTTGAAACGGGATCGAGATCGCGGCGATGCGCATCAGGTTGGCAGAGTCGAGACCGAACCACTCGGGCCGGAATGATGCGGTTGCGCTAAGCGCGAGAGCCAGAACTAGACCAACGCCGAGCGCAAACATCAGCGAGTTGAGCGCAGCGGCGCGCAAGTGCTCCTGGTCCTGGGCGATGAAGTACGTATTGGACGAAGGAAGACCGAAGCTGCCGAGTTGAACGAGTGTCGCGACAGCGACATTGATTACCGCGAGCTGCCCGACACCCTCTGCTCCCAACCAATGCGCAACGATGATCCCCGCGGCGAGGCTGTTGAAGATCATCACCACGCGCGTCGCGAAGGTCCAGGCTACTTGAGTGGTAAATTTAGACATGATTACAAGATTGTCAGGATTTACAAGATTATCTTGTTCATCTTGTTAATCCTGCAATCCTGTCACCCCTTATCGATCCATCGCTCATACCACAAGCTCAAATTCAACAACGCCCAGAGATGAAAGCCCCAGTCTTTCGTTTTCCGCCGGTGCTCTTCCAACATGCGGCTCACAAATGTGTAGTCCAAAAGATCGCGCCGCCGCATCGTCGAGTTCATCAAGTGATCATCGAACCACCCACCAAGACCTTCTCTGAACCATTCACGCACCGGCGCACCGAATCCTCGTTTGCGTTCGTAAAGCAAATCGCGCGGCAGGATCTCCTCCAGCGAACGTTTGAGAATGTACTTGCCACTCACACCCTCGACCTTCGCCGAGCGTGGCAACGAAAGCGCATACTCAACCAGATGATGATCGAGAAACGGCACGCGCGCTTCGACACTCGTCGCCATCGTGATCTTATCCACACGCATCAACAACAGCTCCGGCAATCGCAGCTTCAACTCGAGATACGTCATCCGCGCAAGAAAATCCGCGTCGGGCCGCTCCTGCTCGATGTGCTTCAGGTACGACTCCACGACTCGTAACGACGAAAGACCATTCAACCGATCGCGCACGGATTTCGAAAGCACACGCGGTTTGAACGTCTCGTCATACACGACGACACCGCCCCAGAACAACGGTTCGTTGGCGCCAAGCCGCCGGATCAACTCGATCGCCGCACGCTTTCTCCCAGTGGCTTCGAGCGCCGGACGCGAAAGATTCGAGATGGCGCGTCGCAACGAAAGCGGGAGCGATTCAGCGTGTCGCCAGAAGTTTTCGTAAATCCGTAGGTGACGCACGTAGTTTTCGTAACCGCTGAAGATCTCATCCGAGCCTTCCCCGACCTGGACCACGATCGTGCCCGAGTCACGCGCGAGTTTTGAAACATAGTAAAGCGGCACGCAAACCGGATCGGCTATCGGTTCGTCCTGATGAAAAACCATGCTCGGAAGAAACTCGTGCATCTCTTTCTCAGAGATGATCACTTCGTGATGGTTGGTCCCAAACTGTTTTGAGATGCGGCGGGCTGGTTCGAGCTCGTTGAGATACTCAGCGTCGCTGAAGCCAACCGTAAACGTCTCGACCGGGCGCGTCATCAGTTCCGACATCAGCGCCACGTTCGCTGAGGAGTCGACGCCGCCGGAGAGAAATACTCCGAACGGTACGTCTGACATCATTCGTTTGCGAATAGAGTCGCGCAGCAGACGCAGGATCTCGGCGCGCTGCTCGTCTTCCGGCGCGGCTTTTCTTTGCTGAGGCGGAAGCGCGTCCCAATAACGCTGGATGTTGATTGTGCCGTCGCGCGTCAGAGTCAGGATGTGACCTGCTGGTAGCTTGTGTACGTCGCGAAAGAGCGTCGTGGGCGCAGGCGTCGTAAGAAACGTCAGATAGTGATAGAGCGCTTGTTCATCGATGTCAGGCGTCACCGCTGGGTGTTGCAGGATCGACTTGATTTCCGACGCAAAGATGAAGCGACCGTCTTTGTGATAGAAGTAAAGCGGCTTGACACCGATACGATCGCGGACGAGGACGAGCCGTTCTTTGTTCGCGTCCCACAGCGCGATCGCGTAGTCGCCTTCGATCTCGTGAATGAAATCGAGGCCGCGTTCTTCGTAGAGATGGAGGATGGTTTCAGAGTCGGTGCGGGATTTGTATTTGTGACCGCGATGTTCGAGGTTCGCACGAATGAGAGCGTGGTTGTAGATCTCACCGTTGAAGACAAGCCACGTTCGCTCGTCGCAGCCGTGCATCGGCTGATGACCGGCAGCAGAGAGGTC
>DATNFX010000306.1:0-14010 GCA_035606195.1 Pyrinomonadaceae bacterium | reverse complement strand
GCATCGACGACGGTGAAGTGCGTTGTTTCATCAGACTCGTACCCGGCCGGACGTCCGGCACGCACTTCCGCACTTGTCGAAGCGCGATCGGTGTTGATAGTAGTGCGCAAAGTCGTGGCGTACGCCTTGTCGATCAAACCCTGCACCGGAACTTTCACGAAATCACTATCACCCATGTACTCGGCCCGATCGGCAAACGCGCGTCGCATTGCTTCGGCCATGAGATGGTAACGATCGGACGAGCTCGCCTCCATCTTTTGCAGATCGAAACCCTCGAGAATGTTCAGCATCTCGATCAGCACTGCGCCACCAGATGACGGCGGCGGCATCGAGATAATCTCGTGACCACGATAATTGCCACGCACCGGAGCACGCTCTTTCGCGACGTAACCGCGCAGGTCGTCCATTGTCATCAGACCGTTGTTGCGCTTCATGTCGGCGACGATCAATCGCGCCGTTTCACCTTCATAAAACTCGTTCGGACCAAATCGCTGGAGACGCGCGAAAGTCGCAGCCAGTTCGGGTTGGCGAAAGAGCTCGCCTTCTTTATAAAACTGTCCGCCTTTCAAATAGATTCGTTTCGTCTCGGCATATTGCGAGAGGTATTTGCGTTCGTTGTAGAGCGAGCGCGCGAGTTCATACGTCACAGTGAAACCTGCGCCTGCGAGGCGGCGCGCGGGTTCGACGAGTTGGGCCCACGTGAGTTTGCCTGAACCATACTTCTTCAGCGCCAACTCCATTCCGCGCACCGTGCCAGGAACACCTGTGGCACGATAGCCAACTAAGGATCCACCCTCGCCTTCGATGAGATTCCCGTTCTTATCCAGATAAACATCGCGATGGGCTGCGGCCGGCGCCATCTCTCGATAATCGATAGCGGTGGTCCTGCCGTCCTTCAAACGAATCATCATGAAACCGCCACCGCCGAGGTTTCCGGCGGCCGGATGAGTCACCTGAAGCGCGAAGGCGACGGCGATCGCAGCATCGACAGCATTGCCCCCACGCTTCATGATGTCGACACCAACACGCGACGCCACTTCGTTCGTAGAAGCCACCATCCCGTGCCGCGCGCGAACGGGTTCACGTGCAAGGCTTACGGGAACACTTAACGTAACGACCAACAGGACAACGAGCAGTTTGATTTTCATAGTTTTAAATCCGTAAAAAATCCGCGTTAATCCGCGGCCAAAATATTCCCGGGATCAAGTTGTCTCTTGATCCTTTCCATCAAAGCTTTCGCGTTCCCGGAAGGTTCTTTACGAACTCTGCCTTCCAGCGCTCGTGTCGCAGCGATCGTCTTCCACAGATCCGCATCATCAATTACGACTTCAGCCTTCTTCAACAGCTTCCGCGCTTGTTCGATCTGAAAGGCTACACCCTTTTCGTTCCCGGCAAAACGCACCAGCAATCTCCCTTGCACGATCTCCACAGCCACTGGAAATAATCGCGCCTGCAAAATGGCACGCGCACCGGCATTGAGATCGTCAATTGTGCCCGAGGCAATCACCGTCGCTTCGCGCGCTGGTCGCGGCCGCAGTTTAAAATTCAGCTCCGTAATGATTCCCAGGCTGCCATAACTGCCAGTGAAAAGCTTGCAAAGATCGTATCCCGCGACGTTCTTCACCACACGTCCACCAGCTTTGATCTGACTGCCATCCGCGAGTATGACTTTCATTCCAATCACCGATCCGCGCGGGCGTCCATAACCGAACTGTTGCGGTCCGCCGATTCCCGTAGCTACAACGCCTCCGAGTGTAGCGCGTCCGTCGTCCGGCGGATCGAGCGGCAACCATTGACCGTTCTCTGCGAGCGTCGCGTTGAAGTCGTTTAGCGTGACACCAGCCTGCGCGATAGCAATGAGATCTGCCGGTTCGTGTTCGATGATCTCGTTGAGACGTACCGTGCTGACGATCAGATTAGCTGTTGACCCAATCCATCTCATGCCACCTACGGGCATGACGGTCCAACGTTCCGCTGATGCGAGTTTTAAAATCTCTGAGATCTCGTCTGCAGATCCCGGTGAAACTGTGATCATTCCGTTGTGCGAAGAAATGTTTATGTCACCAACGATTTGTGCCAGCGACTTTGTTGATTGACTTTCACGCGATGGCGCAGAAGAATCGCTAAGGCGCATAGGCGGGCTAAATTCTTCTTTGGGCCTTTGCGATTCCTCTGCGCCTTTGCGTGAAAATTCAGCTTTTGCCTCACCACAACCACGCAACATCGGCACGATCTTTCCCGGATTGCACAGGCCGAGGGGATCGAACGCCGCGCGAACACTCAACATCGCATTCATATCTGCATCGGAAAACACGAGAGGCAATAGCTCGCGCTTGTCGAGTCCGACACCATGTTCACCCGTAATCGTCCCGCCCGCTGCAACACAAACCTCCATCAACTCACGGCCTGCCTCTTTTACGCGCCGCACTTCTTCAGGAAAGCGCGAGTCAAAACAGATTAGCGGGTGTAGATTTCCGTCTCCGGCGTGAAAGACGTTCGCAATCCTGAGTTGGTATCGCGCTGCAATGCCGTAAGCGGCATTGAGCACTTGCGGCAGACGCGAACGCGGCACGACCGCATCCTGGATCATCGAATCCGGCTTGATGCGACCGATCGCGCCGAATGCACCTTTCCGCGCGGCCCAGAGTTTCTTTCGTTCCGCTTCGTCGCGCGCGTAACGACAACTGCGCGCGCCGTACTCCATGCAAATACTTCTTACTTTCTCGGCTTCATCGTCGAGACCGGCTTCGATGCCGTCCAGTTCGATCAGCAGCGCCGCACCGGCATCAGGTGGGAGTCCTGCCGCAAACACGCTGGCCTCGACCGCGCGAATGATCTCGCCGTCCATCATCTCGAGGGCCGCCGGCATCACACCAGCCGCAATGATCGCGGAGACCGCATGGCTCGCGTCGTTTACTTCAATAAACTCGGCGAGCAGCGTTCGCACCGCAGGTGGTAGCTGGACCAGCTTGAGCGTCGCTTCAGTTGCAATGCCAAATGTTCCCTCGGAGCCGATGAACGTGCCGAGCAGGTCGTAACCTCCTCCGTCGAATTCTGGGCCTCCGAGATCGACGATCTCTCCGCCCGCGAGCACCACACGCAATGCGAGTACGTGATCGGTCGTCGTTCCGTACTTCAGACAATGAATGCCGCCCGCACTCTCCGCAATGTTGCCGCCGATTGTGCAGCTTGGCTGGCTCGACGGGTCCGGAACGTAATAGAGGCCATAAGGAGCAACTGCTTTAGAGACGTTGAGGTTCACTACGCCCGGTTGGACCACGGCGATTCTGTTCTCAGTGTCGATGCTGAGAATCTTGCGCATGCGCGCGAGTTCAATCACGACTCCCGAGTTTAGTGCGAGTGCGCCGCCGGAGAGTCCTGTGCCTGCGCCGCGCGGAGTGAATGGCACATTTGCTCGCGCAAGCTCACGCATGATGGCGGCTGTTTCTTCGGTGGAAGAAGGGAAGACGACTGCGCGCGGGCGATGCTTGTGTTGCGGCAGGCCGTCGCACTCGTAGACGAGCAGTTCGTCAGGTCGGGAGAGAACATGCTCCCGCCCGACGATTGCGCTCAGATTGTCGATTAGATTATCCACGCCGCTGATCCATTTTAATCCGCATCAATCTGTGGCCAAAATAGATCACCAAGCCTATGCCGGCGGCGATTGCAGAGGCTTTTGCTTCCTGCGGAGTAGCGTTGAGCAGCAACCAAACAATCAACAGGAATGACAAAATCGCGATCACCGTTCCACCGGGTAATCGAAACAGTGCCTTAGGCGTCTCGGGTCGGGCGCGGAATATAGGCAAAGCGAGGCACGTTGCTCCGTAGGTAACAAGCCGCGCGATCGCGCTAATTGTTAATGCCTGAAGAAACGAAGTCTTCAAAGTCAAAAACAGCATTACTCCGGCCGTGATCAAGATCGAGATCCAGGGTGTAAAGAACTTTCGGTGTATGCCGCCGATGAATGCCGGCAGTTGCTTTTGTTCGGCCATCGCAAACGTAAGTCGCGAGCCGGACAACAAGAGGATGTTCAGGTTTCCTATGATCGAAATAATTGCGCCCGCCGAGATGATCGCACCACCCGCCACACCGAGAAACTGTGAACCCGCATCCGCAAGTGGCTTTTGCGACTGCGCGAGTCCCGGCAACGTTCCCACACAAACCACCTGAATCATGATGTAGAGAATCGCCACGACGAGAATCGCTATGAGCAATGCCCTTGGCAGGCTCCGCTGTGGATCGCGTATTTCGCCGGCCGGAATTGTCGCCATCTCAAATCCAGTGAACGCGTAGACGAGCAGCAGCACCGACTGGGAAAACTTGCTTGTCTCAGGAAGTGCTTCAAATTTGTAAGCTACAGGATTGAGAAAAAACATCCCGGCGGCGACAAAGATGATAATCGGAACAAGTTTGCCAACAGTGAACACATTGCTAACAATCGTAGTTTGTCTGATGCCGAGTAAATTGATAATTGCCAGCACTGTGACTACAAGCAGGATTACTGACGCACGCCACAATGGAGTAGTGGCGGACAGCCAAAAGAAGCTCAGGTAATTGATCAGCAGATTACAGTTGGCGGCGAAGGCGGTGACCCGTACGAGCCAGATCAACCACCCGACCTCAAACGCCACTGCGGGCGCGTACGCCTCGCGTGCGTAGAGATATGGACCGCCAGTCTCTTGAAATCGACTGCTGACCTCCGCAAAGCAGAAGACGATAAGCGCCACCACGAGTGCGCACGCCACAAACGCAATCAGGCTGTAAGTTCCAATTAACGAGTAAACTTTCGAGGGAAGACCGAAGATTCCAGCGCCGATAATGCCGTTGATCGTGATGGCGACGAGGTCCCAGCGACGTATGCCACGGACCAGGTCCGCCTCCGGTTGGTTCTGCACGCAAAGCTTATAACAAAATCCGTCTAATCTGTGTAATCTGTGTTAAAAGTGACCTCTATGACTAAGATTCTCGGAACTCTTTTCATACTTCTAGCCATCACTTCGTCAGTCTCCGCGCAGTCGTTGCAGGCCCTCGTCGACCGCGCCGCGAAGACCACTCTGGATCGTTTCGCCGACAAGAATCTGAAAGAATCCGAACTCTCGATAACGCTGATAGATCTTCGCGATCCGAAGCGCCCACAGACTGCCGGCTTTCATGGCAACGAACGAATTTATCCGGCAAGCGTCGTCAAGCTGTTCTATCTCGTTGCCGCGCACCGTTGGCTCGAAGACAAGAAGATCGAGCAGACGTCCGAACTGACGCGCGCGCTGCGAGATATGATTGTCGACTCCTCGAATGAAGCGACGCAGTATGTTGTCGACGTGATCACTCATACGACTGCCGGGTATGAATTGCCGGCTAAGGAAATGGAGGAGTGGCAGTATCAACGCAACGCCGTGAACCGTTACTTCTCCTCACTCGGCTACACCAACATCAACGTCAATCAAAAAACATTCTGCGAAGATGCTTACGGTCGCGAACGCGTCTCGCGTGGACCAAACGGCGAGAACCGGAACAAGCTCACTACCGATGCGACAGCGCGCTTGATGATGGAGATCGTGACCGGCAAAATCGCAAACCAGGCGCGCACGGCCGCGATGATGGAGTTGCTCAAACGAGATTACGCCGGACAAAGCAATGATCCTGACAATCAGGGAGTTGGCTTCACGGGCATCGCGCTGAAAGGTCGTGAGGGATTTCGTTTGTGGTCCAAGGCCGGGTGGACCAGCACCACCCGCCATGACGTTGCGTACGTCGAGATGCCTGATGGCGGAAAGTTTGTTCTCGCGACGTTCACTTCCCAACATGCAAATGAACGCGAGATCATTCCCACCGTGGCCCGCATCGTTATCGACGGCCTAAAGGACGTGAAGTGAGCTCACAGCCGCCAACTAAAGACGAGCTTCAGCGCCAGGTTGAGGAAGTGAAGCAGGACGCCGACGTTCAGCGTGCGTTGAAACAAGCGACGCCTGCCGAGAAAAAGGAAGCGCCGGTGCGCGCACGTGACAAGTTTCTCATCGGCACACACCTCGTGATGCTGATCGTGCTCGGCGGTCTGTACCAGGTGCTGAAGTCGCGGTTCCCAGTGCTTGTCCAAAGGTATCCGCTGACTCTCAAGCTCGTCCTCGCGATCGCAGTTGTGGTTGTTTGTCTGATGGTGTTGCGCCTGACTGATGTTTACTTCATCGGGCGTGTCCAAAATGCTGTCTACCAGTACAACTTGAAGCGCGTCTCACGGCTCCTGTTATGGGTGGTGATCGCGTTCTTTGTCCTCACACTCTTCTTTCAGAACTGGTACACGGCGGTTGTTTCGTTTGGCCTGATCTCGCTGATACTCGGTTTCGCGCTGCAAACACCGATCACGAGTTTTATTGGCTGGGTCTATATACTCGTGCGCGAGCCGTATCGCGTTGGCGATCGGATCAAGATCGGCACTGCCACCGGCGATGTGCTCGACGTCAATTATCTCGATACTACGCTCTGGGAATTTGGTGGCGACTATCTTTCCACTGAGCATCCGAGCGGGCGCATCATCAAGTTTCCCAACTCGACGGTGCTGAGCCAACCTGTTTACAACTACACGTGGCCGCTGTTTCCTTATATCTGGAACGAGATCAGGTTTCAGGTTGCATACAATGCCGACCTCGAGTTTGTCGCTGCGACGATGAAGGAAGTGGCGGAGCAGGAAGTTGGCGAAGCCATGATGAAGCAGGTCGCGGTGTTTCGTGAAATCCTCGCGCAGACGCCGGTGAATCATCTCGAAGTACAGGAGCGGCCCGTGGTTTTGTTTCGCGTCAGTGACAACACGTGGCTCGAAGCGATCGTTCGTTACCTGGTCCATCCGAAGGAAGCCGGCCGCGTGAAGTCGAGATTAATCGTAGAGCTACTCAACCGCCTGAACGCCGAACCCGATCGCGTCCTCTTCCCACGCGACAGCGCCCGCTAAGAATTGGGCGTAACTGTAGGGGCGGCCCTCCGTGGCCGCCCGGCGTCGAACTGATCTCTTTGCCAAACGACTGAAACGATCGTGTTACAAAAGATCGAGTTCCACGCCGGGCGGCCACGGAGGGCCGCCCCTACAGTACGTTCGACGGAACTTTTTAGAATTGTGAGTGTCTAATGTGCACTTATGACTGCGCCGAACATAAACGTAACTCCGCTGATCGACGTTCTTCTTGTCTTACTCATCATCTTCATGGTGGCCGCGCCTATGAGGCCATATCGCTTTGAGGCAAAACTGCCGTCGATTCCTCATGACAATCCACAGATCAATCCCGGCGAGCTTACACTCGTGGTGACGATCCAACCCGATCGAACTTTAAAGCTCAACAGTCTCTCAGACATGGGCACAGTCGATAACCTTACACCACTCACTCAAAAGCTTACTTCTGTTTTCGAAGAACGATTGCGCAACCGTGCGTTTCGAGCGGATTTGATCGGACGTATGGACCTGCCTGAATCCAGGCGCGTCGAGAAGACCATTTTTATAAAAGCCCCTCGCAGCATCCCATACGGCGAAGTCGCACGCGTCCTCGATGGTCTGAAGGGCACTGGCGCCGATCCCATCGGTCTACAACTCGACGATCTGAAATAGTCCTGCAACATACAACGGTTTTCATGCGGGCTGCACCTTACGCTCCGACCTTGTATCTGCCGCCAGAATGAGTTGTAATCTGGCCCGAAGGAGATCGACGCCCGCATGAGAACCCGCCTTTTTCCCCTTATTTGTTTGGGTTTAGCCATTGCTGCCGGCGCCGCCGCCCAGGACATCACGGGTGGTGGTAGTCTGGTTCGCGACATCACGGGTGGCGCAGCCCTGATCTTTCGCGCGCCATCAAATCCGACGGTCCACGTTACGAGTCAGGGTGCCACAGGTGGCGGAAAGGTAAAGCCGACCCAAAAACCGCCTGTCCGTAAACAGGATGACATCATCGCTCGCGCTAACGCCGCACGCAGCGCGCCGAAGCCCCGTTATGATGAAGCAGAACAGCAGTATCAGCTGGCCGCACAGATTGCTCCCGACGATGCGCGCGCATTCGCTGGATTGGGAAATGTTTACGTGGACCAGGGCAAGTTTGCGGCAGCAGTTGATGCTTATCAGAAGGCGATCAAATTGAAGCCTGACTACAACGGAGCATACCTGCCGTTGGCCTTTTCGCTCGCGCGGCTCGATCGTTATCCGGAAGCTATCGAGGTATACAACGAGACGTTGAAGCGTGATCCTTCCAGTCCGGAAACCTATAACAATCTGAGTTTTGCGTACAACCACAGCGAGCGCTATCAGGAAGCAGTCGATGCAAGTCAGCAGGCTATCAAGCTTCTCGGCGATACGGGTGGGGCTTACAAGCTTGGCTTTCAGGAGCGAAATGAGATCCGCTCTTACGCTTACAAGAACCTCGGCAACGCTTACAACGGTTTGAAGAAATATGACGAGGCGGCGAATGCGCTGAAGAAGTCGTCAGAGATCGAACCGAAGAACGCGTCTGCTCATTTCAACCTCGGACTCACTCTGTACAATGCGGGTCGCTACTCGGAAGCGATTGAGTCGTACAAGGAAGTGATCAAGCTGCGACCAAACCTGCCCCAGGCTTATTTCAACCTCGCCCTGGCTTACTACGCGATCAACGATAAGACGCAGGCGATGGCCCAGTACGAAACCCTGAAGGGCATCAACCCCGACATGGCCAAACAACTCTACGACCAAATCAAGCACTGAACCCCCGTTTTTATCCACAGATTACGCAGATTCGATTTACGAAATCTATGTAATCTGTGTAATCTGTGGATACCACAATGGTTGACGGGGAGGGCACTGCCCGCCAGAAATGGACGCTCACTCAAGAAGCGTTTGACCGATTACTCGTCGCGCTTGGCGGCGACCGCGATAGTGCCGCCCAAAAGTACCTCGAAATCCGAACCCATCTAATGCGCTTTTTCGAATGGCGCGGGTGCTCCTTCCCTGAAGATCATGCCGACGAAACTATCAACCGGATTGCCAAACGAGTCGCGGAAGGTGAAGAAATCCTCAATTATTCAGGATATGCGATGGGTGTAGCCCGTTTGCTACTCCTCGAAATCAACAAAGGCCGTCAACGGGAGCAGCAGGCGCTCGCAGAAATCGGCACGTCGAGTGAGGTCTACGAGGAGGAACCGGATGACAGCGAGAGTCGACTCGTCTGTCTCAGGAGCTGCCTGCAAACCCTGTCGGCGGACAATCGTGAACTGATTCTCGAGTACTACCAGGGCGAAAAAGGGGAAAAGATTCAGAACCGGAAGAAGCTGATGGATCGCCTCGGGATTCCGGTAAACACTTTAAGAATGCGCGCTTTACGCCTGCGCGAGAGACTTCAGTCGTGTGTCGAAACCTGTGTCGCCGAAGCCTGAAAAAAAGTTTGTGATGAAATCCGATTTGTAGCCACTCATAAATGGAACGTCCCCGCTTGGTAGATTCTGAAGTGTAAATGTTCAACTGTGGTTGTACGAAGCCTTTGCCCAGAGCTCAGGCGCGACAATTTCCGCGAAACCCATGGCAACTGACCTGAACAACGAAACGCTTATCGCCCGGTATTTACTGGGAGAATTGTCCGAGGAGCAGCAGGTTGAAATCGAGGACCGCGCTTTTGAGGACAAGGACTACCTCGCGAGCATCACGGCCGTCGAAAACGATCTCATCGACGAGTACGTGCGCAACGAGCTTTCAGGCGCCGAGCGGCAGCGATTTGAGAAGCAGTTTCTTGCCTCGGCGGAGCGTCGCAAGCGAGTCGAGTTTGCGCGCGCCCTCGCGGGTGTGATGTCTGAGCAGGCAGTCCCGAAAAAGATTACGGTCCAGGAGACTAAGTCGTGGTCCTGGATGGATTCGATTTACGCGTTTATTAATGGGCTCACTCCAGCAGCGAAGATGGCGTTTGTTTCGGCGGTACCCTTGCTGCTGATTGGAGTCGGTTATCTTTCAATCGAAACGTTGCGCTTGCGTCGAGAACTCACGGAGCTAAGTGCGCAGAATCAGTCGCAACAGAATTCGCAGCAGCAGGCGCTTGAAGTCGAGCGCCATCGCAACCAGGAGTTAAATGCGCAACTCAATCAGGAAAAGCAACAACGCGAGCAAACTGATGAGTCGTTACGCGAACTGAGTGAAGCAGGGGATGCGGTGAATCCGGCGCCGCGTCCAGTGATCGCCTCATTAACCCTTTTACCTGGTCTTTCACGCGGAGGCGACAACAAGCCGAGCCTGGTCCTACCAGAAGATGCGCGTCTGGTCCGACTTCAAATCGGAATCGATCCGGAAGAGCCGTACAAGAATTTCAACGTGGAGTTGCTCACCCTGGCAGGGCGCCAGGTTTGGACTCGAGAGAAACTAAACGCCAGGAATCGACGTGGAGCACGCGCGGTCGGCCTGACACTTCCGGCAACAGCTCTCAAATCGGGTGACTATGAACTGAGACTACGAGGCGTTACCGAAAGTGGTGCAGCAGAAGACGTCGGTTTCTATTACTTCAATGTGAGGAAGCGATGAGACATGCAAGCAATTTAGCCCTGCCCTACCTGGCTCTTTTGTTACTCCTGACTGCTGCAACTCCCATTTACTCTCAAACACAATCAACTCCTCTCGAAATCGGAAAAACAATCGAAAGAGACATCAAGCCCGGGGAGCCGCAGACGTTCAGTCTGTCGCTGCCGAGCGGGATGTACGGGCGAGTTGAGGTTCATCAGAAGACCGTCAATGTCGCTGTGACTGTGTATGGTCCTGATGAAAAACAACTCAGGCTCGTGGATCTCATGGGCGCGATTGGATTGACCGAGGAAATCTCCCTCGTGGCTCCGGCGGCCACCACGTTTCAGCTCGTTATCCGAGCACCTGAGAAATTTGATTATCGTGGCAGTTATTCAATCACGCTGAAAGACCTGCACCCCTCGACGGATCAGGACAAAGCACGTGTCCAAGCGGAAAAGCTGACTGAAGATGCCTGGCAGTTGTTTGTTACACAGGCCAGTGACGCAAAACTCAAAGCACTGGATCAGTTTCAGAAGTCAGTGGGTTTTTGGCATCTTGCCAAAGACCAGGCAAATGAAGCTCGCTCGCTTTATTACGTGTCCTACACTTTGAATGCTACCTCGCAGTATCCAAAGGCAGCCGAAGCCGCGGAACAGGGAATTCCGATCGCGCAGGCTGCGGGCAGTAAACGTTGGCATGCGTATTTGCTCGACGAGCTCGGGGCCTCCTACAGCAATCGCGGCGATAGAAAGAAATCGCTCGATATTTTCCAGCAGGCTCTTACTCTGCGCTCCGATGCTGACCCCGTTGGTCTGGCAAATACGCTGAACCTTCTCGCGATGGCTTACTCATGGACCGGCGATTCCATCAAGGCCCTGGAATATATGGAGCGGGTTGTTTCCATCATGCACAACATGCACGAGCCCATGAAAGAGTCGACGATTCTCGGAAACATGTGCGTGATGCGCAGAACTTTGGGTCACTTGAAGAAGGCTCTTGAGTTGTGCACGGCGGCAGTGGCGATCAAACGGGAAATCAACGATCAAAGTGGCCTCGCATCGGTGTCGGACGGGCTCGGTAGCGTTTACGGCAGTTTTGGTGACTACCAAAAAGCGCTGGATCGATATCAGGAAGCGCGGGCCATTCGCAAAAAGCTCGGTGACGCTGAGTCAGAGGCGATGACGCTCAGCAATATTGGTTGGGCTTACGGGCAGCTCGGCGAGTATGAGAAGGCTTTGGAGTATTACAGTCAGGCTTTAGAACCGTTACGAAAAGCGGAAAGCAAATACGGAATGGCCCAGCTACTGACCAACATGGGTGTCAATTGGGCCAAGCTCGGCGACTATCGCAAAGCGCTCGACTTTCATCTGCAATCGCTCGAGTTCCGATCCGAGAAAGACGATCCAAGCGGCAAAGGCACCACACTTAGTAACATCGCGAACTCTTACGAGCATCTCGGCGACAAGCAGAAGGCGCTCGAGAATTATCTTGAAGCCGTGAGACTACTTCGCGGGGCCAGATACTCGCGGCAGTTGACGGGTGCTTTGAAGAGTCTCGGAGTCTTCTATCGTAACGAAGGCCAGCTCGACAAGGCGCGTGAAAATCTAAACGAGGCGCGCACCATCAGCGCCACGACCGGCGATCAAGTCAACGAAGCGACGGCGTTGTCGGAGCTTGCAAGACTCGAGTTCGTCGGCGGCAATCTTCCCGAAGCTCTGAAGCTGATCGAGCAGGCGATCGCTGCGACTGAGTCTGTGCGCGTCAATCTGAAGAGTCAGCAACTGCGTACTTCGTTTCTGGCGTCAGTGCGGCAGTATTACGAATTTGAAACCGAGGTGTTGATGCGTCTTAATGAGCAGAAACCCGCCGAGGGCTTTGCTGCCGCTGCGCTTCAGGTCAGTGAAAAGAGTCGCGCCAGATCCTTATTAGAGCTTTTGCGGGAAGCGCGGGCCGAACTGCGACAAGGCGTCGATCCGTCTTTGGTCGAACGCGAAAGCGTTTTGCGACAGTCCATCGCCGACAAAGCCGATCAGCAGACGCGTCTGTTGAGTGGAAAAGCTACTGAAGAGCAAAAGCTTGCCGCGTCAAAAGAGATGGATGCGCTCACGACTGAATACGATCAGGTCCAGACACGTATACGGCAGACGAGTCCACGATATGCCGCATTGGTCCAGCCGGCGCCACTGAATGTCGAAGCGATTCAAAAACACTTGTTGGATGAGAACACTTTGCTGCTCGAATATGCGCTTGGCGAGCAGAAGAGTTTTGTGTGGGCAGTCACGCCAGAGTCGGTCAAAGCGTTTGAGTTGCCGGGACGCGCGACCATCGAGCAGGAAGCCAAGCGTTTCTACCAGCTTCTGACCGAACAGGGAACTAGTGTTCCAAACGAAAGCCTCGCGCAGAGAAAACAACGACTCGATAACGCGGAGTCTGACCTTCCAGCGGTGGCTGCGAACGTGAGTCGAATGTTGTTGCAGCCGCTGGCCGCTGATTTGAAACAGAAGAGACTCGTGATCGTGGCTGACGGTGTGTTGCAGTACCTCCCTTTTTCTGCGTTGACGTTGTCCGATGGCGGGCGGCCGTTGATTGTCGATCATGAGATCGTGACGTTGCCTTCAGCTTCGGTGCTCGCAGTGTTGAGAGAGGAGTTTGAACAGCGCAAGCCGGCAAGCAAGCTGCTGGCTGTGTTGGCGGATCCAGTGTTTTCTGCGAATGATCCGCGACTGGCACAAGCGAAAAATGCAGAACCGGCAAATCATTCGTCAGCAACCGATGTGCAGCGGTCTGCGATTGAATCCGGGTTAGGTGGGTTGGTGCGATTGCGATTCAGCCGCCAGGAAGCTGAAGAGATTGCGCGTCTCGCTGGTGACAAGCGCAACCTCAAGGCGTTGGATTTCTCGGCCAGTCGTTCGCTCGTCACCAAAGACAATCTGTCCGATTACCGGATTGTTCACTTTGCGACGCACGGGTTGATCAACAACCAGAATCCTGACTTGTCAGGTGTAGTTCTGTCGCTGGTTGACGAACAGGGCCGGCCACAGAATGGGTTTCTGCGGTTATACGACATCTACAATTTGAAGCTCGATGCGGACCTCGTGGTGTTGAGTGCGTGTCAGACGGCGTTGGGTAAAGAGATCAAAGGCGAAGGTCTGGTTGGATTGACGCGCGGGTTCATGTATGCCGGTGCGCCACGTGTCGTTGCGAGTCTCTGGCGCATCGACGATCGCGCCACGGCTGATATCATGAAGCGCTTCTACGAGGCCATGCTGAAAGATGGAATGCGGCCCGCTGCCGCTCTTCGTGCCGCACAGATCTCGATGTCACAGGACAAGCGATGGCACTCGCCACACTACTGGGCCGCGTTCACGCTGCAGGGCGAATGGCGCTAGGCCACAAAGGAAGGTTTAGCCACAAAAAGGCACAAAAAGCACATAAAAAGACTTGTCCTGTGAATCGTGATAAATCTTGTCAATCCTGTCCAAGGTTTAGATCTGACCGAAGCTCAGGATTTCAGGGTATTG
>DATNFX010000305.1:0-7787 GCA_035606195.1 Pyrinomonadaceae bacterium | reverse complement strand
CCATACGGACGCTTTCCGAGATACTCACCGTTAATCCAAACCTCACTGTTGCGATACACGCCGTCAAAATCGACGAAGACCAACTTTCCTTTGGAAGTCATCGGCACGGTGAACGTCTTCCGATACCAACCCAACCCACCTGGCAACGCTCCCCCTCCCGTACCGCTTGGCGCGTTTTCACTAAACTCACCTTCAATACTCCAATCGTGCGGCAGATCGAGTTGCCGCCACTGCGCATCGTCCAAACCCGTGTCCTGCCCATTCGCGACATCTCCAAGGTGAAACCGCCAGTCCTGAGTAAACAAAACTCTCTTCCCCGGCCGCGAATTAGCGAAGCACAACGTACTCATGAACAGCAGGAAGAAGACGACGGTTAGTATTCTTTTCATAGAGTTCTCTATTGAGCGGTTTATGTAGACAGGATTTACAGGATTTTTCAAGATGAATCCTGAAACATCTTGTAAATCCTGTCTAAGGTTTTAAGCCGAGAGCCTTCAACAACTCGGGATCTTCCTGCGCCTGGCCATTCGCCTTATTCACAGCCGCGAACCCTCCGGCATAATCCCACATGGTCCAACCGATGCCATGCTTCTCGAGCGCGAGGCGCATGTCGTGCAACCACGTCACCCGATCTGACGCCCGTACAACCTTCCGAAAAGCACCAAACTCATTGCACGTGATGAACACGTGATGTTTCGCAGCCCACGCCGCCGCCATCCCGAGTTCCCTTTCGATTCGCGCTGCGTTCCAGTTCTCTTCACCATAACGAAGCAGGTTGTACTTCGCCGGCTCATCCTGAACGGTGTCGAGCACGAGTTTCACCGCTTCGGGTGACGACGGATACGGAACGTTTTTGTAGAACGGTAGGTTTGGACCAGCCCACGTGGCGCCCT
This sequence comes from Pyrinomonadaceae bacterium, assembly GCA_035606195.1. Lineage (GTDB taxonomy): Bacteria > Acidobacteriota > Blastocatellia > Pyrinomonadales > Pyrinomonadaceae > PSRF01. The sequence goes on along the minus strand of DATNFX010000305.1, from coordinate 6,894 downwards.
GGTGCGTAAACGCAAACGGTTCGTAGTAATGAAAGTTGTAAATGAGGTTCGGGTCGGAATACGGCTCGATGAAAAGCATCTCGTAGAGGCCCGACCAGCGATGGCCGCACGCAATGATCGTGTGATCAGGCGCGCCCGCACGAATCGCGGCGATGAGTTTTCCCTGTATTCCATACCAGCGATAACCGTCCTCGACCATCGGCTCATTGATGACTTCGAGGAACACGAGGTTCGGATCTCGTTTCGCGAGATGAGCAGCAAAAGCTCGCCAGAATTTCGCAAATGCTTCGATATGTCGCTCTTCTCGATTCATCCGCAGCTTGAACTCGTCACTCGGATGGATATCGACGACCACTGCCAAACCGGTGGCCATAATCATGTCGAGTGCATTGTCGACATACTGCAGGTAGGTGGCATTGAGAATCGAAGGATCGGGCGTATCGGCGAGCAGCGGCGCAGGCTCAATCGGGAAGCGCACGTGATCGAACCCCATCGATTTAATGAGGGCGATGTCCTGCGCGGTGGTGTGAGTTTCGAGATGAGTTTTCGAGTAATTTGCCGCCTGCGAGAACCAGTGACTCAGATTCACACCGCGTCGCAAATGCGCGGTTCGTGCTGCGAGATGTACAGGCTTGGCTTGACCGTGAACCGAGAGAGTTGACACATGATGCAAAATAGCGACGGCTAATAACAGGGTGATCGATCGTCGAGTTCGCTTCAGCACGCGCATCTTTTATCAGGCGTCAAATAAGAAAGCAAAATAAAAATTTTCGGAGAAGTTTAGCGGTGAGCACAAAACTGAGCACAAAACTATACTGGTGGCTTGGCCCGATTTTGCTCCTCGTGTCCGTAGCTGCCGCGCATGGTCAATCAATTCGCAGCAGCGCGAATAACGGCAAAACAGTGACGCAAATCAACACTGGCTGGCAGTTCCGTGAAGTCGGAAAAACAGATTGGCACGACACGACTGTACCGGGTTGCGTGCATACCGATCTGCTCGCTAACAAGCTCATCGACGATCCGTTTTATCGCGACAACGAGAAGAAGCAGCAGTGGATCGACAAGAAAGACTGGGAATACAAAACGGCGTTCAAGGTCACGCCGCAAACGCTTGAACACGAGAATGTTGAGCTTGTCTTTGAGGGTCTCGACACCTACGCGCAGGTTTATCTAAACGAGCAACTGGTGCTCAGCGCCGACAACATGTTTCGCACGTGGCGAATCAACGCGAAACAAACGTTGAAAGCGGGCGACAACACGTTGCGCATCGTCTTTCGATCGCCTGTGAATGAGATCCTGCCGGTGATGGCGAAGTTGAACTATCAACTGCCCGCGCCGAATGATCAGGGAGAGAAGACGTCGCCCTTCACACGCAAAGCGCCGTATCACTACGGGTGGGATTGGGGTCCGAGGTTTGTCACGAGCGGCATCTGGCGTCCGGTTTCTCTGGAGAGGTGGGACAAGGTCCGCATCAACAGCATTCAGGTGCTGGTCAAAAGCATCACTCAGACTGCCGCCGATCTGACTGCGAACGTGGAAGTTGAAGCGAGCAGTGCGGGTACAACCACGATCCTGCTGGAGAATTTGACGGATAAACTGGTTCACGGGAAACAACAGATCGATCTCAAACCTGGAATCAATCACGTCACTTTCAATTTCTTTGTTACTCACCCAAAGTTATGGTGGCCCAACGGTCTAGGCGCACAACCACTCTACACTTTTCGCGCGCGCAGCCTCGTAAACGGCCAAATCACAGACGAAAAGTCGACACGAACGGGATTGCGTACTCTCGAACTCCGGCAACAGCGTGATGACGCAGGTCAGAGTTTCATGTTCGTCGTCAACGGCATTCCCGTCTTTGCGAAAGGCGGAAACTGGATCCCGGCCGACAGTTTTCCCACCCGCATCACAAAAGAAAAATACCGCTTCCTGATCAAGTCCGTGCACGACAGCAACATGAATATGCTGCGCGTTTGGGGCGGCGGCATCTACGAGGCGGACGACTTTTATGAGCTCTGCGACGAGATGGGAATTCTTGTCTGGCAGGACTTCATGTTTGCTTGCAGCATGTATCCCGCGACGCAGGAGTTCCTCGACAGCGTTCGCGCCGAAGCCATCGACAACGTCAAGCGTCTCCGAAATCACCCCAGCATCGTACTGTGGGCCGGCAACAACGAAGTCGAAACAGCATGGTTGAACTGGGGCTGGCGCAAGAACCTGCCCGCATCGGTGTGGGACGACTACACGAAGATCTTCCACGGTGTCTTAAAGGAAGTTACGGCTCAATTCGATCCTTCCAGAGCTTACTGGCCCAGCTCGCCGCATGGCGGGCTCGACGACGATCCGGATTCACTGCGCAGCGGCGACGTGCACTTCTGGCGCGTCTGGCATGCCGCGGAACCGTTCAGCGATTACGAGAAACAGATGCCGCGATTTATGAGTGAATACGGCTTCCAATCGTTTCCAAATATCGAAACGGTCAAGGCGTATACGATTGAATCAGATCGAGATATCGAGTCGCCGATCATGCTTGCGCACCAGCGACATCCGCGCGGCAATCAACTGGTGCGCGAATACATGTTGCGCGACTACGCACAGCCGAAAGACTTCGAATCGTTTCTCTACGTGAGCCAGGTCTTGCAGGCTGAAGGGATTCGCATCGGCGCCGAGCACCTGCGACGGATCATGCCGCACAACATGGGTTCGCTTTACTGGCAGATCGACGATTGCTGGCCAGTCGCTTCATGGTCCAGCATCGACTATTACGGGCGTTGGAAGGCGTTGCAGTATTACTCGCGCCGGTTTTACAACCATCTGCTCGTCAGTCCGACTGTGCAGAAGGGATATCTGAAACTGTTCATCGTCTCGGATCGACCGAAAGCAGTGGCGGCAAAACTCAAAGTCACACTCATGAATTTCGACGGCGCGACGCTGAAGAGTTTCGATCAAGACCTGAATGTCGCTCCGTTGACGAGCCGGTCGTATTTCGATCTGCGAGTGGAAGAACTGCTCGGTGGAACTGACGGCAAAAACGCGGTCGTCTATGCGGAACTACTGGTGAATGGAAAAGTAGTTTCGAGTCATGATTACTTTTTCGCGCCGTTCAAGGACCTGACATTCTCGAAGCCCGCGATCACTTCCGAGGTGACACCAACTCGCGGTGGGTTCAGTATCAAACTGACGACAGACAAGTTTGCGAAGGCTGTTTATCTCTCAGTGCCGGAACACGATGGATTCTTTTCCGATAACTACTTCAATCTCGCGCCTGGAAGAGAAATCAGTGTTGAGTTTCGGACGCGTAAGCCGATTTCGATCGAGGAGTTTAAAGAGCGACTAAGCATTCGCTCCGTCTTTGACGCGTTTTAATCCGCAGATTACGCAGATTTTTGCAAATTTATCTGCGTAATCTGTGGATAGGTTGGGGAGATGGAAAATAGAGTTCGATGGGGGATTTTAGGGACGGCGAAGATCGCGCTGGCGAAAGTCATTCCTGCAATGCAGCGGAGCGAGTGGTGTGAGATTGCTGCGATAGCGTCGCGCGATCTTTCGAAAGCGAAGGCGGCTGCCGGCGAACTCAACATTCCGAACGCATACGGAAGTTATGAGGAGCTGCTTAAGGATGACTCGATCGAGGCAGTCTATAACCCGCTTCCAAACAACCTGCATGTTGCGTGGACAATGAAAGCCGCTGAAGCCGGCAAACACGTTCTTTGTGAAAAGCCGATCGCGCTCACTGCAGCAGAAGCACGAACGCTTATCGAGGTTCGCGATCGTACCGACGTGCGGATTCAGGAAGCATTCATGGTGCGCACCCACCCGCAGTGGCTCGAAACGCGCAGACTGATTCACTCAGGAAGAATCGGCTCGTTGAGATCGATCACCGGCTTTTTCAGTTACAACAATCCCGACCCGACAAACATTCGCAACCAGCTCAAGCTCGGCGGCGGCGCGTTGATGGACATCGGTTGTTATCCAATCACGATCTCTCGCTTCATGTATGAGACAGAACCTCGGCGAGTGCTGGGCTTCATCGAACGTGACAACGCAAACGGAACTGATACGCTAACGAGCGCCGTACTTGATTTCCCAAACGGTCACTCGACTTTCACTTGCAGCACGCGTCTCGCGCCGTACCAGCGTATGATCTTCATGGGAACTGAGGGACGGATCGAAGTGCTTATCCCATTCAACGCTCCTAACGATCGCCCAACTCAGATTTTGATTGATGATGAGATAATCGAGTTTCCGATTTGCGATCAGTACGAAATCCAGGGCTCGCTCTTCTCACAAGCGATTCGTGAGAACCGCGAACAACCAATTCCACTCGAAGATGCGATAAACAACATGGCCGTCGTCGATGCGGTATTTCGCTCGGCAACCACCAGCCAATGGGAGAACGTTCAATGAAACTCGCGACTTCATTCACTATCGCAGTGCTGCTACTGCTCACTGTTACTGTTCAGGACGACAAGTTTGTCTACGCAGATTTTGAGAAGGCGGAGAATGGCCGGCCAATAAGTAACAACGGCGGCCTCGTCCAGATCTATACTGCGCAGGAATCTACGCCCGTTAAGTTCAAAGGTCTCGCAAACGCTTCACCCGGCGCCCCGGAACGAATCGTTTTGAAAGACGCGCCAAACAACCACCTGGCATCATTTGAGTACAACCTCCTTGGCCCAAATGACTGGGCGAACGTGACCCTGGAAGTGGCGGGACGGCCGATGAAGGATGGCAAGCCTGTCGCCGACGACGTTAGTGGATACAAACAGTTATCGCTACAGCTCTACGCAACCGGCGTTGATTCGTTGCGCGTCGAATTTGTCAGTCACGGACAAGGCATCAATATCACCGCGGGCTTTCCACAAGTGCCGCTCCGGCTCAAGCAGGGCCTCAACACATACGTGATTCCCCTCAAAGGCATATCGCAACCTTCGTGGGCCGAGAAAGTCGACACGAAGGAAGTGTTGAGAAAGTTAACCGCCATCAGCATCAGCGCTTATTGCAATCAGTGCACGCCACAACAAGGCATGGTCCTGGTTGACAACCTCGTCTTCCAAAAATGAAAAGATCAATCTGTGTAATCTGTGGATGGCTTCTGTTTGTTCTTGTCGCTCATGCACAGGAACAACAGTTCGCGAATCTTGGCGACTTCAAACTCGAGAACGGCCGCGTTATCCGAAACTGCCGCATCGGTTATCGAACGTTCGGAACACTCAACGCCGGCAAGTCGAACGTCGTCGTATTTCCCACCTGGGCCGGCGGCACCACCGAACAACTCAAATCGAACTTTGGGCCAGGACGGCTGATCGATACCACGTCCTATTTCGTCGTCGCCATCGATGCGCTCAGCAACGGAGTCTCATCATCGCCCTCGAATAGTCGTGCTCAACCGCGCATGCGCTTTCCCGAATTCACCTTGCGCGACACGGTTGCCACCCAGCACGAACTCCTGACGCGAGTGCTGAACATCCATCACGTAAAAGCAATTGCCGGCATCTCGATGGGCGGAATGCAAACGTTTCAGTGGATGGTCTCGTATCCCGACTTCATGGACAAGGCGATTCCGATCGTGGGTTCGCCACGCCTCGCGCCGTACGATCTGATGCTCTGGCAGGCGCAGATATCAGCGCTGATGCGCGATCGTGATTGGAAGGGCGGTAACTATCGGGCCAATCCGGCTCGCGCACTCGACTTTGCTTTCGGCGAACTGCTGCTGACCACTCCAGCCGACTACAACCGTCGTAAAACTCGTGAGCAGGTGTTCGCCGATCTTGCGAAAGCGCAAAACGACGCGCACCGGTTCGATGCCAACGACAAGATTCGCCAGGTGCAGGCAATGATGCAACTCGACGTTTCGCGCGAGTTCGGTGGCTCAATGGAACGCGCGGCGCGAACGGTAAAAGCGAAGGTACTTGTCGTCGTAGCTCGAAACGATCACGTTGTTACTTTTCGTCCGGCATTTGAATTTGCCGGCCTGGTCGGGGCCAAAATCCTCGACCTCGACAGTGACTGCGGTCACCTCGCCACCAGTTGCGAGTCACGTCTGCTCAATACAGTTGTCAGTGATTTCCTTAAGTGAGCCACAAAAGGCACATAAGGCACAAAAAGCACATAAAGAAGAAGAAACGTTAATGCAGTTCAGCGTCCTCATCTTCCTTTTGTGCTTTTTGTGCCTTATGTGCCTTTTGTGGCTAAATCTTGATCGACCTCGTGGCGCCGGGGCGGAGTTTCACGTCAACAATTTTTTCGCGGTAGCGGATTGTGCCTGACGTTCCCGTGATGCTGTGGATGGTGGCGTGGTCCAAAGTGCCGTTTTTCCAAGCGATATCGATCTCAAAGCCCCCGCGTGCGCGCAATCCCTGAACGGATCCGTTGGCCCATGCCGCAGGTAAAGCAGGTAACAGCTCTATCTCAGCCGTGTGGCTCTGCATCAGCATCTCCACGATGCCTGAGGTTGCTCCAAAATTCCCATCGATTTGAAATGGCGGATGAGCGTCGAACAGGTTTCGATAGACACCGCCGCCACCTCGAAACTCCTTCGCGTACACAGGCGACAGGGCCTTTTGTAACAACGAATACGCGCGGTCGCCGTCACGCAACCTGGCCCACAAGTTGATCTTCCACGCGAGGCTCCAGCCCGTTCCGGCGTCGCCTCTCAACTCGAGACTCTTCCTCGCTGCTGCAAAAAGATCGGGCGTGCCGCGGTCAGTGATTTGATTGCTCGGGAAGACACCGTAGAGATGCGAGACGTGCCGGTGCTGGCGCTCCGGTGCTTCGAGATCCCAGTCGTCTAACCATTCCTGAAGCTGACCCGCTTTACCGATCTGCATTGGCGGCAAACGTTTCGTTATATCCGTGAGCTTGGCATTGAAGTCTTTATCGATCCCAAGAATC
>DATNFX010000304.1:0-3663 GCA_035606195.1 Pyrinomonadaceae bacterium | reverse complement strand
ATTGCCAATTTCGTTGGAACTGGAGTCTTAAATCGGCAATCGGCAATTGGAAATCGGCAATGACTTCATTCGTATCGCAGCGCCACCAGCGGGTCGACCTTCGTCGCCCGGCGCGCGGGAATAAAGCACGCCAATAACGCGACACCGATCAAAACCGCCGACACAACACCGATCGTCAAACCATCTGTCGGCGTCACTCCAAACAACAACGTCGCCATCAATCGCGTCAACGCGAAAGCGCCTGCCAACCCGATTGCTACTCCAACAACGACGAGCTTGAGCCCATTCCGAATGATCAGCTTGAGGACATCGATCGACCGCGCACCCAATGCGACGCGAATACCAATCTCCTGAGTTCTCTGCGTCACCGCATTCGACATCACGCCGTAAATACCGATCGCCGCGAGAACCAACGCGAGGCCCGCAAAGAGAGACAGCAGCGACATGTTGAAACGGCGCGCGGCGAACGAGCTCGCCGCCATTTCGCTCATCGTCTCAACCCGCGTTACAGGTAACTGCGAATCAACTTTCCAGATCTCCTGCTTGAGCGCCTGGGCAGTGCCCGCCGCATCGCCCTGCGTTCGGGCGGCAAAAGCCATCCATCTCTTCCACGGACTGGTTTGTGTGTAGGGAGAGTAAAGAGCGGGCTCTTCCGGTAAATCGAGCCCGAAATGCTTCACGTCGCCGACAACCCCGACAATCGTGATCCACGAGATCTGACGATCGCTCGCCCAACGCACTCGTTGGCCTAGCGGGTCTTGGTTTTGAAAATACTGGCGCACCATTGCTTCATTCGCGATGCCAACGAGCGGCGCCTTTTCATCGAAATCCTGTGGCTCAAAATCGCGTCCCTTTTGGAGAGGAATCTGCATAACCTCGAAGTAATCGCCGATGATGCTTCGAGATTCGAGGCTCGGTTCGTCACCGGGCGCGATTGGCGGCCGGCCGTCGATAAGGAATTCATGATTAAGAGAGTCGCCGCTGAGTGGAAGCTCACTGACCATCGCAGCTTGCACGCCTGGCAGTGAATTCATCCCCGCTAATACTTGTTTGCGAAAGCGCGTTTGCGGCGCAACTTCTTTGTAGCGAGTCTCTGGTAATTCGACCCGCATCGTGACGAGGTGATCGGGATTGAAGCCCGGCTCAACGGAGCGCAGGTTCCAGAAAGTCTTGATGAGTAGACCAGCGCCGACCAGAAGAACGAGTGCGACTGCAAATTCGACAACCACGAATGTGCTTCGCAGCAGTTGTCGCGCACTTCCCGCGGTAACACTACGTGCACCTTCCTTTAGCGCATCGGCGGCTCGACCTCGTGAAGCGGTCCACGCTGGTACCAGGCCGAAGATCAATCCCGTCAAAACGGAAACGCCGAAAGTGAAACCCAGAACTCGCCCATCTACGCCGATCTCACTTAGGCGCGGCAGGTTCTCGGGCTTGAACGACACCAGCAGAGTCGTGCCCCAGTATGCAAGCACAACCGCCGCAATCCCTCCCGCCAGTGACAACAATAGACTCTCAACCAGCAACTGGCGCATCAGCCGCCAGCGACCGGCGCCAAGCGCTCCGCGAATCACAAACTCACGTTGACGTTCAGCCGCACGCGCGAGCAGAAGATTGGCGAAGTTTGCGCACGCGATCAGAAGCACAAAACTCACTGCGGCAAACAGGATCAAAAGCGATCGGCGTGTTTCGCCGACAATCCGCTCATACAACGAAAACAACACAGTGCTGCGATTTTTGTTGTCCGCCGGGTACTGTGCCGCGAGATTCGCATCGATAACCTTCATTTCGTTGCGGGCCTGTTCGATGTTTACTCCGGGGGCGAGTCTTCCGTACGTGCGAAGAAAATGAACACCGCGAAAATTGGCCGCGAGAGGATTGGAGACGTGAACTGGTGTCCACGCTTCGCTGATACCGCGAGGGGTAACAAACGTGGCGGGCATGACACCGATGATGGTGTACATGTTGCCGCTGAGTGGAATCGCTTTACCGAGAATGTCCTCGTCACTTTTGAATTGCTGTACCCATAAGTTGTGACTTAGCACTACGACAAAAGGCGCGCCGTTTTTATCGTCATCCGAGGTAATAAAGCGTCCGCGCTCAGGCTTTACTCCGAGTGTTTCAAAGAATCCACCGGTCACCTGGCCGACCTGAAACTGAATCGGTTCGCTGCCGCCGGTGTACGCCAACGACGCCATCACCGTGCCGCCAAGACGGCTGAACGTCTTCGTCTGCGCTTCCATATCAATAAGATCGGGCGCCGACTGATTCGACCGGAAGCTGATCAATCGAGACGGGTCGTCGTAAGGCAGCGGCCGCAACAAAACGGCATTGATCACACTGAAGATCGCGGTGTTCACCCCAATACCGAGAGCGATCGTGATAACAGCCACAGCCGTGAAAACAGGTCGCTTCAGCAAGCTGCGGAGCGCATAGCGGATGTCTTTTAGTATGGAGTCCATGATCTGATTTCCAATTTGGCTATCATCTGAGAGCTTGCAACGGATCGATCTTCGCCGCCCGGCGCGCAGGTATAAGACAGGCGACAAAAACAACCACTACCAACACAACTGCCACTCCGACAAACGTGATGACGTCAACCGGCTTCACGCCAAACAACAGCGTCGTCATATATCGAGTGAGCGCAAATGCACCTGCGATACCGATCCCCACCCCAATCGTTGCGAGCAACATCGCGCGCCGCAACACGAGTTTGAGCACATCGCCAATCCGCGCGCCGAGCGCCATGCGCACTCCGATTTCGTGTGTCCTTTGTGTGACGTAGTAAGACGTGACGCCATAGATGCCGAGCATAGCGAGCAGCATCGCCACTCCTGCGAAAGCACTGAACAACAACATCGGAATGCGGCGCGGCGCGGCGGAAATTGAGACGACATCATTCATCGTCCTCAAGTTGTATGTCGCTATGCCTTTATCCACGGAGCGAATTGCTTCTCGCACGGAGCCGGCCAATGCCCCCGCATCCCCGGTTGTGCGCACCACCAGCGTGAGGCTGCTCCATCCCGAATCCTGGCGGTACGGCATATACATCTGGTTTTCGGTTTCTTTATCAAGCGAGTCCACCTTCGTATCGCCTACGACGCCGATCACTTCACGGGGAAACTTTTCGTCTCGCCATTCCGTGAAGTGACGACCGATTGGGTTCTCATTGGGCCACAACTCTCGCGCCATTCTTTCACTAATGATTACAACCTTGGGCGACTCTGCGTTGTCCTGCTCTGTAAATAATCTTCCCGCTTTCAACGGAATCTGAAGCGCCTGAAAGTAATCGCCTGTCACAGCCAGGTGCCGCGCGTTCACTGCTTCCTCAGGCGTCGCTGGACGACCTTCGCGGATCACCGAGCGCCCCAACGCAAATCTATCCCCTCTCAGTGGAAGCGAGAGCACGGCGCCGGTGGATTGCACACCCGGAATTGCTCTTACACTGTCGAATATCTGCTGATAAGTCTGTACGCGCGTTTCACTCTCCTTGTATTTGGGCCATAGTAAGACCATCCGCATTACCAGAACGTTATCGGCGTTGAATCCCGGATTGATTTGTCTCAGATTAAGAAAACTCTTGATTAGCAATCCCGCACCTGCAAGCAGAACGAACGACAGCGCGATTTCGGAAACGATGAGCAAACTTCCGACGCGATTACG
>DATNFX010000303.1:0-6523 GCA_035606195.1 Pyrinomonadaceae bacterium | reverse complement strand
CGCCGGTAAACAATCACACCTTCAACATCGACGGGCAATCGGGCGCCACGTCGCACTCGATACCGGCGTCGTTGAATGTCGTGAGTCCATTGACTGCGGATCTTTCGATCACAAATACCGCCTCGCCAAATCCGGGTCAGGCCGGCGTCGGTCTTTCGTATCGCATCATCGCGACCAATCATGGACCGAAGCAGGCAACGAATGTGACCGTCGCCGACACGCTTCCCGCCGGAGTCACATTTGTTTCTGCAACTGCGACGCAGGGTAATTGCAATGGCAGCGCTCCAGTGATTTGTAATCTCGGTAGTCTGGATGTCGATAGCAGCGCGACGGTAACGATCGTCGTCGTTCCTGGCTCTGCGGGACAGATAACCAATTCGGCGACAGTCAGCGCCAGTGAGAGTGATTCTGATTCCACCAACAACACGGCAGCCGTCACGACTGTAATTCAACCAGCGGCATCGACGCCGACGATGCTGGATGACAATCTCACCGTGAGCACGGTGATAACCGGACTCGATCAACCGACCAGCATGACGTTCATTGGGATGAACGATTTCTTCGTGCTGGAGAAAGCGACTGGAAAGGTACAACGAGTTGTAAATGGCGTTCTGCAGAGCACGCCGCTCGATCTCCCGGTCAACAACGCCTCCGAACGCGGTCTGCTCGGCATCGCTCTGCATCCGAATTTTGCGCAGAACGGCTTCGTGTATCTCTACTGGACCGAAAGCAGCACGGGAGCCGACACGGCAAACATAGATCAGGTGCCACTGCTCGGGAATCGCGTGGATCGTTACGTCTGGAATGGGACGACGCTCACGTTCGATCGCAACCTGATCAAGTTGCGCGCGTTCCAGCAGGACGCCGGACAGCCGTCTCGCGGCAATCACAACGGCGGTGTTCTGCGATTCGGTCCTGACGGCAAGCTGTACATCATCATCGGCGATAACGGCAGACGCGGGTTCCTGCAGAACCTGCCGCAAGGTGGTCCAAATCCCGACGATCAATTTGGCGGACCGGAACCTGACGACGCGCACCTGACGGGCGTCATACTGCGGCTCAATGACGATGGTTCGACGCCGTCTGACAATCCTTTCATCAACGCGGTTCCTCCTTTTCAACTCTTTCAAGTCAGTACTAACCTCCGCAAAGTCTTCGCCTACGGAATTCGCAACAGCTTCGGGATGGATTTCGATCCGTTGAGTGGAACTTTGTGGACGCAGGAAAACGGTGACGATGCGTTTGATGAGATCAATCGCGTCACGCCCGGTTTCAATGGCGGCTGGATACAGGCAATGGGACCGATAAGCCGCATCGATGAGTTCAGATCGATTGAGATGAGTTATGGCGCCGGAAATCTCCAGCAATTACGCTGGCCGCCCAGTAACATCGCGGTTTCTCCACAGCAGGCTCGGCTCCGGATGGGCATGCTGCCGGGCGCTCAATACGTCGATCCGGAATTCAGTTGGAAGTATGCAGTGGCGCCGTCGCCGATCGGGTTTGTGAAGGGAAGGGGACTGGGCGCGCAGTTTGAAGGAGACTTATTCGTCGGTGCTTCGCGCACCACGTTGCTCAACGGGTTCCTGTTCCGGTTCAAGTTGAACGCCGATCGCCAGCATTTCTCGTTGACTGATCCACGGTTGGCAGATCGAGTGGCCGACAACGTTGATAAGTTTGATCAAACTGAGAGTGAGAGTCTCTTGATCGGAAGAGATTTCGGAATCACGACTGACATTCAAACCGGGCCGAATGGAAATGTGTTTGTTGTTTCACTTTCAAACGGCGCGGTTTACGAGATCAAATCGAAACCGCGTGTGTTGTTTGTCGCGACGTTGAATGGTGCGCAGGAAACTCCGTCCAACAACTCCACGGCCACAGGCAGGGCGACACTGCTGCTGAGTCCCGACGAAAAGACTGCGCGTGTTTCGTTGTCCTTCAGCGGTCTTTCGAGCGCACAAACTGACGCTCACATTCATGGACCAGCAACACTTGGCGTCAGCGCACCGGCGATTTTCCCGCTGCCGTTGGGACAGATCAGTGATTTCGAGATTAATCTGACCCCGGCGCAAGTTCAGAATCTGAAGAATGGTTTGTTCTATATCAATGTTCATAGTTCGAATTTTCTGACAGGGGAGATTCGCGGACAGTTTGCTTCGTCACTGTCGGCGCAAAGCGTTCAGTTTGGCGCGACCAGTTATGTCGTTAATGAAAATGCGGGCAATGTCGTGGTGACTGTGACGCGGATTGGAAATGTTTCAAACCCTGCGACGGTTAACTATTCGACCAGCAACGGGACCGCGACTCAGCCTGGCGACTACGTCAGCAGCTCCGGGTCGCTTCAGTTTGCGGGCGGAGAAACCGTCAAGACTTTCGTGGTGCCGATCATTAATGATCAGACGATCGAGCATCCCGAAACGATTAACATCGCTTTGAGTTCTTCCGCTGTGATGGAAGGAAGTCCGTTTACGAGCACGATCACAATTCTCGATGATGACAAGCCGCTGATCGTGACGGAGGAGAGTACTGGAAGAGCGGTGGCGTTTGATTCTGTGACGATGTTGGGTGAGCCGTTCCCGCTAACAAATATCCACAATTTCAGTCTCGACCAGCGTACGCGAGTGGTGCTTTTTGCCAGTGGTGTCGATGTGATGCCTGGGGATAGTATTAGTGTTCAGATTGAAGATTTTCTGAACCGCACGTATCCGCTCGTGGTCGAGGATGTTCGCAAGGTGCCGAATTTCGAATGGCTCACGCAGATTGTCGTGAAGCTTCCCGATGCAATCGACATCGAAGGCGACTATCGCGTCAGCCTCACCTTCCGCGGCGCCACCGGTAACAAAGCCTCGATCACCATCATCCGCTAACAGTTCTATCCACAGATTACGCCGATTTTAAAAAGGATCGAAAAAGCACAAAAGGCACATAAAACACGACCGTGTTTTATGTGCCCATTCGTGGCGGGGCTGCGGTTTAATGCATTGAGCGGAGTTGGTGCCCGTCCAGGTCTTCTTCCTGAATGAATCGCACCGCCATCACTCCATACTGCTTGAGACGGCGATAGAGCTTGCTGCGATCGATTCCGAGTGCGGCTGCGGCTCGCACCTGGTTGCCACCAAACTGCTGCAGGACTGAAAGGATGTAGCGCTTCTCAATTTCAGCGAGTGGAACCGTATCGTTCATGTAAGCCTGAAGCACTTGCCTGAAATCGTCGGCACTGGGTTGCGGCGCCGCCGTCAAAATCTCGGGCGGCAAATCCGCCACACCTAACTCGTCTTCAAGACCGATTGCCAAAGCGTATTCGATCGTGTTTTCGAGCTCGCGAACGTTGCCGGGCCACGGGTACTCGCAAAGAGCTCGAAGCGCTTCAGGCGCGAACTTTCTGAGTGACTGGCCGTTTCTTTCCGACTTCACGCGAAGGAAGTGGTCGACGAGCAAACTCACATCGTCACCACGCGTGCAGAGCTCCGGCACCTGCAACGGCAAAACTCGCAACCGGTAATAAAGGTCTGGACGAAAGCGGCCTTCGGCGACCGCTTGGGCGAGGTCGCAGTTCGTCGCCGAGATAATGCGAACGTCGATCGCGATGTTTGCGCGTGCGCCAATTCTTCGTACGGTTCGTTCCTGCAGGACGCGCAGTAACTTTGCCTGGGCTGAAAGGTTCAACGCGTCGACTTCGTCGAGAAAGAGCGTGCCGCCCGAAGCTTTTTCAAAGAGACCGCTGCGGTTCTCGTGCGCGCCGGTGAAGGTGCCGCGCTGGTGTCCGAAGAGTTCGGCCTCGATCAGTGTTTCAGGAATGGCGGAGCAGTTGATGTCGACGAAGGCGTGATCGCGTCTCGGGCTTAGATCGTGGATGGCGCGAGCGGCAAGTTCTTTCCCGGTTCCGGTTGCGCCAGTAATCAGAACGGAAGCGTCGGTTGGTGCAACGCGTTCGATAACAGAAAAAAGTTTTCTCATCACCGGCGATTGGCCGATGAGAGTGGGCGTTTTGGAATAGCTAGTTCTAAGACTCTCCTGCTTGTCGGGTGCTATCGCCGTCGTTTTGGCGTGGTTATTGGTGGACCAGCCATCGATAGCCGTGGGAGTTGCTAGGGGCATTCAGTAACTAACTCCTTCGGTTAAGTCCTTATGTCAAAAACTACGGTTCTCTCTGTCTCGAAGGATTTAAAGGCTGAAAAGGATCCTTTGAAGACTGGATTAACAAAACACCTAAAGGCCTCGGCGTTCCGAATCCCGAACCGATATCTCAAACAACGGACCGTTGGTTCTATTTCAGATAGCGACACTTTGGCCCAGGGGGCTAAAAAGACGCGTTATGTTCTTTCTTGGGCGAATTAAATAAAGCGAACTGGCGAGACCTTTGCGGGTTTTGGGTAAAGCTTAGGTCGCTAAAACTCGAGCAGTTCCCTTGTAGCTAAAATATTCTTAAGACGCGAGAATCCGTGCCTCCCTGTGCAAAACCGGGGCCATCAATTACACACCCCCGTTTCCTACACAATTCCTCTGGAAAAAGAAGTAAAAAATGTTGTTCACAGACTGTTTGTCCAGCATCTGGACACTCGATTCTAGAATTCGGAAACGCGGATTGGACGGATCTGGAAGAGAGATCAGCGCGGATCGGGTCGCAAGATTCGTGGCCTGTGGAACCACTCTCACATTACTCCTTTAATCCAGATGTCGCGAAAAATGAGGGCACACTATGGGGTTACTTTAGGCTGGTGTCTGTGCGATATCGAACATGCTCGCTATTAGGATATACATTTCCGCGCTAACGCTTTTCTTTCTGATCGTCGTGACTGTAAACCGCGGTCTCGGATTGCTCGAGGCGATCGTCGTCACGTGCGCCATTGTCTATTTAATTCTCGATGTCAGAACTGAACTACAGGAGTTGAAGTCTGAGTTGAGCGTGTTGAGGGAACTCGAACAACACCTATCCAAACTGCTGAGTTTGAATTCATAAATATGAACGGTTTCATCATTACCGCCACAGTGTCCTTTTTCGCCTCACTCGTTCTACACGAGTTGGGCCATTACATTGCGGCGCGCATATGTGCGGTCCCCGTCAGGCGGGCAGGCCTTGGTTGGGGACCGAAACTAATTGGAGTGCGACTGCAGCAGGTTGATTATCAGATGCACCTGCTGCCGGTTGGCGCTTACGTGCAGATGGATATGAAGGCGTTGCAGAGTCGACCACTCGTGCAACAGTTATTTGTGCTCGGCGCAGGGATCGGAGTGAATCTCGTACTCTGCGTCTTAACCTGGGGTTCGCTGTTTAGCGCACTCAATCTCGCACTCGCGATCGGAAATCTGATTCCACTCTATCAGCTTGACGGATGGAAAAGCGGGATGGTGATCTGCCGCCGAATGTTTGGACGGCCTAGTCCGCTCGTCGAATGGGTCTTCACGCTTGGTGGTGGAGCGATCGGGCTGGCTGTCATGGTGAGGGCTTTTCTGAACGTCTGAAAACTAAAATGAGTACAGTGGTTTTTCGAAATGTCGATAGTCGTCGCCTCGCGCGTGCTTACGTCGCGCTGGCTTTTGCGCAAGACGTTGCCAAAGGATACGTCAGCGAGCACTCGTCGTTGAATCCAGTGCTGCATGCGCTCGATATGTCTGCGAAGCTGATTGAGGAAATTCTTTTGGACGTAATGCCAGAGGATGACGAACTCGAAGTAAAACCACAGATTACGCAGATAATGTAACCACAGATTACGCAGATTAATGAGTTCTGCGTAATCTGTGGATGGCTTTGGCTTACATGCCCATGCCGCTCATGCCGCCCATACCGCCCGGCATTGCGGGACTGCCCTTATCGTCTTCGGGAATCTCCGAGACCATCGCTTCAGTCGTCAACATCAAGCCTGCGATCGAAGCTGCGTTCTGAAGAGCTGTGCGAGTGACCTTCGCCGGGTCGATAACGCCGGCCTTCACCAGGTCCTCAAACGTCTCGGTCGCCGCATTGAAGCCAACGTTCTCGTTCTTCTCGGAACGAACCCGGTCGACAACCACCGCGCCTTCCTTGCCTGCATTCTGAACGATCTGACGCAGGGGCTCTTCCAACGCACGACGAACGATGTTGACGCCGATCTGTTCATCGGGGTCGCCTTCGCCGTCCTTGTTGATCTCGAATTTCTCGAGGGCCTTCGCCGCTCTTACGAGGGCGACGCCGCCACCAGGAACGATTCCTTCTTCGACAGCCGCGCGGGTCGCATGCATGGCATCCTCAACGCGTGCCTTCTTCTCTTTCATCTCGGTCTCAGTTGCAGCACCAACTTTGATCACTGCAACACCGCCGACGAGCTTCGCGAGTCGCTCTTGAAGTTTCTCGCGATCGTAGTCGGAAGTGGTGTCTTCGATCTGCGCACGCAGAGTCTTGACGCGACCTTCGATGTCATACTGCTTGCCGTTGCCTTCCACGATCGTGGTGTTGTCCTTGTCAATCGTGATCTTCTTGGCACGGCCGAGGTCTTCGAGTTTGACGTTCTCGAGTTTGATACCGAGATCCTCGCTGATGACTTTGCCGCCA
>DATNFX010000302.1:0-4365 GCA_035606195.1 Pyrinomonadaceae bacterium | reverse complement strand
TGGATCGTTCCCATGCCCCAGACGAGTGGTTCGCAATTAATCGGAACAACCTGGCGAGTTGGGAAAACTTTCTGCAGCGTTTCGACCGCACGCTCATCGTTGGCGTGACCGAAGACAGGCGCGAGGACGACCTTATTGGCTATGTAAAAGTTTGCATAGCTGGCAGGCAGACGGTCGAGATCGCGAGTGCCCGTGCTCGTGCCGCCAACAATACCAGGCATCGGAAGTGTAACGATTTCGAAAGGTCTTTCTTTGTGGTCAGTCATCGATCTGAGCCGCTTGAGATTGTCCTGTAATATTTCATAGTTTGCGTCCTGAGGATCGTCTTCGACAGCGCAGACAATTATGTTAGGAGCGACAAACCGGGCGATGTCGTCAATATGTCCGTCGGTGTCGTCTCCGACAATGCCTTCACCAAGCCAGAGAACCTTGAGCACGCCAAGATACTCCTTCAGGTACATCTCGATCTGTCCACGCGATAATTCAGGATTACGATTGGGATTCAGCAGGCACTGCTCTGTGGTCAGCACACAGGCGTGACCATTCACCTCAATCGAACCGCCTTCCATTACGATTCCGGGCGAGAATCTTTTCAACTTAAGAAACGGTTCCAGCCGACGCGGTACGCTGTCGTCTTCCTTCAGCGCTTCGTACTTGTTTCCCCAGGCGTTGAAGATCCAGTCGTTGAACGCGACCTCGCCACGTCCGGCAACAAAATTTGGGCCATAGTCGCGAATCCACGAGTCTACCGTTTGAATGTGATGGAAATGAATTTGGGCCGCGGTTGCAGAATTGAGTCTTTGTCGAATAGCCGCTTCGGTTTCCTCGTCGTCAACAAGCAGGTTCACCATCTCGTGTGGCGCAAGCGCGCCGATCATCTCGAGATAAATGTTTTCAACCTGCGTCACGCGGTCGGGCCACGTTTCGGGATCCTTGGGCCACGTCAGCCATGTCGCCTCGTGAGGATGCCATTCCGCGGGCATGACAAAACCCGACCGCACCGGAGTCTTTGCCTGTGATTTATCCATCAAGAGTTTCAGATCTGAGAGCCTTGAGTCGAAAGTATCTGTAGATGCCGACAAAACTGATCAATACCCAGAATACCTCCATCAACAGGGCGGAGAGATTGAAGTCGAAGAGCAGTGAAACGACGATAAGGCTGGCGCCGATTGCATTCAGAAGCGAATAGGCCAGTCCGTCACTCGGCAGTTTATTCAGCTGCAGCATCAGAAAGGTGATGATAAGTATCACCACGCCGATGTTGCCGATGAAGTCGAGGACGCCATAACTCATATCGATCCACCAAACCTGAACCGGAGCCCTTCATAAGCGTCGATGCGACGGTCGCGGAGGAAGGGCCAGTTTTGGCGCGTCTCTTCAATCTTGGAGAGATCACATTCGACGACAAGCACCTCTTCCTTATCCGCCGAAGCCTTAGCAATGATCCGGCCGAAAGGATCGGCGACAAACGATTGGCCCCAGAAGGTCAGCTTTCCTTCATGGCCCACGCGATTCACGACCACGACAAAAATTCCATTCGCAATCGCATGACCGCGCTGGATCGTCTCCCAGGCCGAGTGCTGGGCCGCGTTCATTTCCGGTTCTTCATCAGGAAGCCAGCCAATCGCGGTCGGATAAAAGAGAAACTGGGCGCCACCTAAGGCCGTCAACCGAGCCGCTTCCGGAAACCATTGGTCCCAGCAAACAAGCGTGCCGATTTTGCCGTAGGTCGTGTCGTGAGTTTGAAAACCGAGATCGCCCGGAGTGAAATAAAATTTTTCGTAATAAAGCGGATCGTCAGGGATGTGCATCTTGCGATACTTGCCGGCAATTTTTCCGGATGCATCGATCATGACGGCCGTGTTGTGATAGACGCCCGCTGCGCGCTTTTCAAAAAGTGAGGCGACAATGACTACATTGTTTTTCCGAGCCACTTTTCCGAGCGCCTCTGTTGATGGACCCGGAATGGTTTCAGCCAATTTGAAGAGTTGGATATCTTCTGTCTGGCAGAAGTATTGCGATCGAAAGAGCTCCTGCAAACAAACGATTTGAGCGCCCCGCTTCGCGGCTTCGTTGATACCGGCAATAGCTTTCTTCAGATTGATTTCCGGCTTGGGATCACAGGTCATCTGCACCAAACCCACGGTGGTTACGTCACCGGCACGATTTTTCTTCGGCATGTTCGAAGTATAGCCACAAACAGTCAGAAGGCCTATGGCGTACCCATCCGCTACCGCGGACGGTACTGACCGTGTCCACGTGTGACGCCCAACTTGACGTTGTGGGGTATTAGTGTGTTGCTGGTTCCTTTTCACTAGCGGGGGCAAGCCCCTCTTCCTGACTTGTTTTATTTTCTGATTCAAGTGTCCATTCAACGTTTGCGCATCTGAGAATAGAACAAGTCAGGAAGAGGGGCTTGCCCCGCTCTAACGATCGCTGCGTGAATCCGCTGCAATACACTAATACCCCACTACCCAACTTGAGCGCTTTTTGTGCTTTTTTGTGGCCTTCGATAAGATGTCCGGTTATTTTTATCAGCTTACTGGAAAGAGTAATGAAATGATTGATTTCGAACTGACCGAAGATCACAAAGCACTCGTGCAAACAGTGCGTGAGTTTGCGCAAAAAGAAGTCGCGCCCCACATCAAAGAATGGGATGAGAAACAATATTTTGAGCCTTCAGTTCTGAAGAAGATGGCCGAATTGAATCTGCTGGGCGTTTGCATTCCTGAAGAGTATGGCGGCGCCGGCTTTGATTACATCTCGCTGGGACTCGTTTGTGAGGAGCTCGAAGCAGTCGATACATTCCTGCGGGTGGTGATGTCTGTTCACACCGGTCTGAATTGCCTGACGCTTTATACATGGGGGACGGAAGAGCAGAAGCAGAAATACCTGGCGCCACAGGCCCGAGGTGAAAAGATCGCCACCTACGGTTTGACAGAGCCCGGCGCGGGCTCGGACGTGGTTGGAGCGCGATCCACAGCGCGTCGCGAGGGAAACGAATGGGTATTGAACGGCGAAAAGATGTGGATCAGTTTGGCCGACGTGGCCGACAACTTTCTCTTCTTTTGCTGGACCGATGAAGAAAAGCGACGCGAGCGCGACCACACAGGAATGTCGTGTTTCATCGTCGAGCGCACGATGAAAGGTTTCTCTTCGGGAACGATTCACGGAAAGCTCGGCATCCGAGCCGGCAACACCGGCTACTTCTCTTTGCAGGACGTGCGCGTGCCGCAGGAAAACATGGTTGGCGAGGAAGGCGAGGGTTTCAAGATCGCGATGTTCGCGCTCGAGCAGGGACGTTACACGGTTGCGTCGGGAGCCACAGGAGTAATTCGTGCTGCACGCGACGCGTCGATTGCGTATGCAAACACGCGCGAGACATTCGGCACACGCATCGCGAATCACCAGCTCGTAAAGCAGAAGATCGCCGAGATGGAAGCCGATTACCAGATGAGCCACTTGCTGTGGCTGCACGCCGGCTGGTTGAAGAACGAGGGCAAAGCTAACGCCAAAGCGACAAGTCTGGCGAAGTGGCAAGCCACGACGCGAAGTGAAAAGGCGGCCTCGATGGCTATCGAGGTTCACGGCGCGAATGGCTATTCAAACGACTACCCCGTCGAACGTTACCTGCGTAACTGCAAGGCCGCGATCATCTACGAGGGCACGCGCGATATCCACACCCTCATGCAGGCGGATTGGGCTCTCGGATTGAAGAAAGAGAAACCAGCCCGCAGGACGCTACCAACCTGGAAGAAGTAGTTCAGTCCACAGATTACGCAGATTTCACAGAAATGAATCTGCGTAATCTGTGGATGGTTTTAGTGGGACAGGAACACATCCCATGCCCAGCGTCCAACGTTCGCATTTGTGACGTCTCGAACCTTGGCGCGGTATTTAAATTCATTCCCGTACTCATCGACACGTTTCGACTCCTTGAAATCCAGCTCAAGTGCCTTAACGTTCAACGACGCGAGCGTGTGAAGCTCTTCAATCTCGGAAATGCCGTTATGGTTTTTGTCCTGCCATAGACGAAGCTTCTCGAACACCGTATCGCGACTATCAATCAACCCGTCGCCATTCCCGCCGTTCAGAGGCTTATCAAACTCTGCGAGCGCCAGAAAGCCGTTCTTGTTACTCGCCGGCGGCTGTGGCGTGAAATCGCCAAACAGCTCGGCGCCTTTGTCGATGGTTCCATTACTGTCGCGGTCCAGCGCGAGCCAGGCGTCGTCTGAGTCAGGCTGAGTCCACCCAAGACGATCTCTGGTACCGTTACCATTGAGATCGAACTCAACGCCGCCCGCCGGATTCGTCATGGCAATGCCATCGCCGGCAATGTCGATCAGGATCGGAGAACCGCCACAG
>DATNFX010000301.1:0-3527 GCA_035606195.1 Pyrinomonadaceae bacterium | reverse complement strand
AACAAGCCACTAGATGCTTCAAACCATAAAAAAGTTAACGTCAATATATCCGTGGCGTTTTTGCGCGCCGTGGCTTTGACGTTTATGAAGACGATGCTGTTGGTTGAGGTGTTAACGAGGTCCGCCAGCATGGCTTGGGTTTTGACCAGCACCTTCGCCGTCTTTCGGTTCTGGCGCTTCCCAGCCACTGCGTTCGAGGAGCGGTATCCCGAAACGAATCGGAACGGCGAAATTTGAGGCCTGGTTTTCAGTGAAGACTGCAAAATTGACACCGATTACTCGTCCCGATGGACCAAACAGCGGCGCCCCCGAACCACCTTCGGCAGTTCGTGCGTCGTATACAATACGTCGAACATCGAGATCGGTAATGCTGCCCTGAGTAGTGAGTGGTTGAATTCGTTTTGTTTCCGCGAGATATGCGAGTTGGGCCATCGGCGTCCCATATCGTTGCTGAATCCCTCGCGACTCCGCGTCGTCCAGAAGTGCGAGAAGTCGATCGGGTCCAGATGGATAACCCATCATCACAACTGTTTTCCCGACCGCAACTGCATCCGGATCCGTTTCCAACGGCAGGATCGGAATCGTCTCCGGAATTTCCGCAATGTCGAGACTAACGACCGCGAGGTCATCCCGGTTCGCAGCGCCTTTGAACTTTAGTGGGATTGCCTGCGGGATGTTTGGAAAGTAAGCGATCAGTTTTCGTAAGCGCGGTTGAGCGTTTATACCAGCGCTGATACTCTGCGCGCGCTCGTCTGCAATCCATGGCTGAGCGATGTGACGATTCGTCAACACGTAGCCCTGGCCGACATGAAATCCACTGCCAACAAACTCATACTCTGCGATCGCCGCGTTGCCTTCAGGGGTTAGCGCCTCGGGCGCGCCGTTCTGGACTGTGCTTCCGCTGTCGTTCGACTGTGCTTCAGCGTACCGGAGTGGCCGGCCTGTTCCCGTCTCGACGTAGTAAAAAGAACCGGCGATCAGGCAAACACCGCTGCCGTAATCACTGCGCAGCTTCACAGCCAGCGAAAGACTGTTCTGCAACTGCTTCGTCGACTGGTCGATGTTGCCGATCTGCTCGTTGGTTTTGGAAACTTGATCTCTCGTCTCACCGAGCAGTTTAGCCTGCTCGTCTATAAGACGGCGGCTGCGCTGCAGCTCCTTGTACATCGCGAATCCGAGATAGAGCATGCCGCCGACCAGCGCGATTGCGATGCCAAGTGCCACGAGTTTTGTGCTCGGATTGATCTCGCGGACGAGTTCGCGTGTGAACTCACGGAGAAAAACTTTCGCGTCGTCGCGACGCGCAGTTGCAGCAGACTCGATGGCAGCCGCTTCGATAAACGGCGCCACGTGTGTTTCTCGAGACGGTTGTGGAACTACGGCCGGGAGGTCGCGGACGGGGTAGAAGTGCAGGACGACTTCCGAGTCGCCAATGCGCAACTCGTCGCCATCGCGTATCTCGTTTCCTGAATCGACGGGATGCCCGTTCAGGGTTAGCGACTGTGCCGGATCGAAATCACTGACGCGATAGGAGCCGTTTTTTCGGCTCAGCTCGAGTAATACGGTGTTTGCAGCGGTCTTTGGAAGGCTGGAAGAGCGGAGCCGCAAGTCACAGCTTTCAGAAGCTCCAATGCGAACGCTATCGTCAGAGAGGATTTCGGTATGCCGGTCGTCGCCCGAGGAGATGTGGATAACCAGGCCGGTTGACATATACAGTTACAACGCCATACGTCGATCACTAATGACCGGTTTCTTCCGGCCGTACTCGACGCGCCTATTCTACAAAGAAGCGTGAAAAAGTACGAGTAAAAACGTATGCGCTTTTTGTGCCTTTTATGGCAAAGCTGTTAGCATGCGTGGCGTGGAATTCATTGAAGATTGCGATCGTTTAGTTGAGCTTGCGCCGATCGCGGCGGCGTCTATCCAGTATCACGTGTTCGTGTGCACGGGGAAGTCGTGTTCGGCGAATGAGAGCGCCGAAGTTCGAAATGCTTTCGAGCGTGAACTGAAAGCGCGAAAGCTGCAGTACGGGAAAGAGAAAAAGGGATGTAATCCGAATGGGTCGGTGGTGTTGACTGAATGCGCGTCGGTTGGGTTTTGCGCCGTGGGCGCGGCGGTGATGGTCTATCCGGATGGTGTTTGGTACGCGCAGGTGCGCCCGTCTGATGTGCCCGAGATTGTCGAGGAGCACATCGTCAACGGCCGACCTGTCGAACGTCTCGCTTTGTTAAGAGTACCGCGGAACGTACTGTAGGGGCGGCCCTCCGTGGCCGCCCGGCGCGGAACTCGATCTTTTGAAACAGAATCGATTCCGGCCTTTGACAAAGAGATCGATACGACGCCGGGCGGCCACGGAGGGCCCCCCCTACAGTACGTTCTTCCAGCGGAGGACGGGTTTGCGCGCGGCAGTCGCTTCATCGAGACGGCCGATGCGGGTGTTGTGAGGGGCGTTCAGGACCAACTCAGGATCTTCTACAGCCTCACTCGCAATCGATTTCATCGCCTCTACGAACTGATCGAGCTCCTGACGGCCCACAGATTCCGTCGGCTCGATGAGCATCGCTCCCTGCACGATCAACGGAAAGTAGATCGTCATCGGATGGAATCCGTAGTCGATCAACCGCTTGGCAATGTCGAGCGTGTGTACACCTTTGCGCGATTGTTTCTTGTCGGTGAAAACGACCTCGTGCATTGGTGAACCGGCAAACGGTTTGTCGTAAGTCTCCACCAGTCCGGCGGCCACATAACGCGCATTGAGCACTGCCGCCTCAGTCGCTTCACGCAAGCCATCGTTGCCATGCGTCAGCGTGTAAGAAAGCGCACGCAGCATCATGCCGTAGTTTCCAAAGAACGCTTTCACACGTCCAATCGACTTAGGCTGATCGAAGTCGAGGCCATAACTCGAATCACTTGCTTTCACGATCCGCGGCACCGGCAGAAACGGTTCGAGTTCCTTTGTGCAGCAACACGGACCACAGCCCGGTCCACCACCGCCATGCGGCGTGGAAAAGGTCTTGTGCAGATTTAGATGGATGACATCGACGCCCATGTCGCCGGGGCGCGCGACGCCGACGAGAGCGTTCATGTTTGCGCCATCCATGTAGACGAGTCCACCGGCTTCGTGAACGATGTCGCAGATCTGTTTGATGTTGCGTTCGAAGAGCCCGAGCGTGTTTGGGTTGGTCAGCATGAGACCCGCCACCTCGCCGTGCGCGCAGAGTTCGCGCAGGTGGTCCAGGTCTGTCAAGCCTTCGGCAGTCGAGCGGATCGTTTTGACTGAGAAGCCTGACAGATGTGCCGAGGCCGGATTCGTTCCGTGAGCGGAGTCTGGGATCAGCATCGTGCGTCGATGTGACGCGGCGGCGCCGTCCCGCGCATCGAGAAATGCGCGGATGATCATGATCCCCGTCATCTCACCGTGCGCGCCCGCGGCTGGTTGTAGTGAAACTCCCGGCAAACCAGTGATTTCTGCAAGGTATTGCTGGAGATCGTAAATCACCTCCAGCGCGCCCTGTGCGTCCTGCTCG
>DATNFX010000300.1:0-5497 GCA_035606195.1 Pyrinomonadaceae bacterium | reverse complement strand
CGCCGAGCTTGGCGTGATGTTGAGGTCAAGCGCTGTCAATTATCTCGTGCCTCAGGAATGTCCGCCTATCAAGATAGGACCTATTGGAATCAATCATCCCGCGCGGCCTAACGAAGACCTCATTCGGTTACAGCAAAAGGGTGTGCCTGTTTTTGCGGTCCGCGAAGATCTCGAAGAACGCGGCCTGAGTGTTACGAGCTGCATGTCCGGGGTGAAATTGATCCATCGCAACGACATCGCGCTGTTGATGGACGACTACGATCAAGTCTGGCACTGGTGAAAAGTATGGGAATC
This sequence comes from Pyrinomonadaceae bacterium, assembly GCA_035606195.1. GTDB lineage: Bacteria > Acidobacteriota > Blastocatellia > Pyrinomonadales > Pyrinomonadaceae > PSRF01. The sequence continues at coordinate 5,203 of DATNFX010000300.1, read as the reverse complement.
GCACTTGGACCGGGTCAGTACAGGGAGCGGTAGCGACCTGGTCAACCATGGGAGTCAAGAATCATTGGGAAAATCAGATGCTAATCACTAACCAGGTCGCTACCGCTCCCTGTACTGACCCGGTCCACGACAAGAAAAGGAGACCGAAATGAAATTACTAGTTAGTTCAATACTCGTTCTGATACTGATAGCCGCCACTTTCGCAACACCTCCAACTAATGCGAGCGATCAACTCTCACCTGAAGTTCTGGCGGGACTTGCAAGCGCGCGAAAAGCGACGGCGCGATTTCATCGTGTGGAGCAGGCAGAAGCAGAAGGCTATATCAATCTAAACTTCTGCGAAGAAGGCGAGGGCTGTCATTGGCTCAATCCAACGTTGCTTGACGGCGAGTTCGACCCGAACCGGCCCGAGATCCTCCTATACATTCAGGATGGAGATGGATGGCGACTGGTGGGTGTTGAGTACGTAATTCCGTTGTCTCTTTCTCCGGGTGTAGCGCCGGAAGGATTCCCTGGCGCTGCAGATACGTGGCGAGAAGACAGCGAAGGCGTCGGGCTTTGGGAATTGACCGCGTGGATCTGGCTGCACAATCCGAATGGAATGTTTGAGCAGCACAATCCTCGCGCTGAGTGAATTCAAATAATGGAGGTGGACCAATGAGAATCTGCATCGTTGTCATATCAATTCTGTTGTTGAGCACGTTTGCCGTTAGCAGTGTGACACTCGACGATCAGCTCGCGGCTGTGCTCGCTCAGCATGGATTCACAGGCCGGATCGAGTCGACTCTCGAGCCGCGACTCGGTCGTAAGCTTGATAATCAACTCGTGGATCTGGGCAGGTTGCTGTTCTTCGACACTGTCGGGGGTTTGAACAACGATAACAACTGTTCCGGCTGTCACTCGCCTAAGAACGGCTTTGGAGATTCTCAGTCAATCGCGATCGGGATCGATAACAATGGCATCGTCGGTCCCGATCGCGCCGGGCCACGTAATCAACGGCGCACGCCGATGGTCATCAACACGGCGTTCTTTCCGAACCTGATGTGGAACTCGCGCTTTGCATCTCTCTCTCACGACCCGTTCGATAATCGTGCCGGCTTTGAGTTTCCGTTGCCGGAAGGACTGACGCTTTCGTATCAGCCGCACCTGCTTGTCGCGCAGGCTTTTATTCCACCGACAGAACGCGTGGAAGTCGCAGGCTTTGCCTTTCCAGGTGACAACTTCGACATTCGCAATGAAGTTCTCAAACGAATAAACAACGTGCCGGAGTATCGCAAACAGTTTGGCAAGATCTTTCCCCGCGTTCGAGATGGTGGGCCAATTACTTTCGATATGTTTGGATTGGCAATCAGTGAGTTCGAGTTCTCATTGGTCTTTGCTGACGCGCCAGTCGATCAGTTTGCAAGAGGACAAAAGAACGCGCTGACAGACGAGCAAAAGCGAGGCGCGTTACTCTTTTTTGGGAAAGCACGTTGTGTAGAGTGTCACAAGGTTTCGGGAAGTTCTAATGAGATGTTCAGTGATTTTTCACAACACGTGGTCGGTGTTCCGCAGATCGCACCTGCGGTCGGAAACGTACCTTTCGATGGACCGGCTGAGAATGAAGACTTCGGGCTCGAGCAGATCACCGGCAACTCGCTCGATCGTTATAGGTTTCGTACGTCGCCGCTGCGCAACGTGGCGTTGCAACCAGCCTTTTTCCATAACGGTGCTTTTACCCGCTTGGAAGACGCGATTCGCCACCACCTCGACGTCTTTGCTTCTGCTCGCCACTACAACCCTGCTGCAGCGGGTGTCGACCCGGATTTGATGGCGCCGATGGGTCCGATTGAACCGGTGCTCTCGCGCGTCGATCCGATCCTCGTTACTCCGATCCAACTTACGGACGACGAGTTTCAACACCTGGTGGACTTCGTGCGCAACGGCCTGCTCGATAGGCGAACGACGCCTGAAGTGTTGAAAAAACAGATTCCCAAATCAGTCCCTAGCGGCTTTCCTGTTCTGAAGTTTCAGTAAGTATCCACAGATTACGCAGATTCTATAAATCAATCTGTGTAATCTGTGGATAAGCCGTGAAGCAGCACAAGAAGCAGCGCCCACCCGACGATGACGATGAGACCTGCCGAACGGGGACGCGGCACGCGTACCGGTGCAACCATTGCCACGGCGCAGCAGACCAAAATCAATGCTGACGCAAGCACATGTGGCGACCAGAGGAGCGATGTCGAAACTACCAGGGTGCAGAAGGGCGCCGGCAGGCCGATGAACCAGGGGCCGTCGGCGTGTGTGAGGTTGTAGTAGCCGAGCCTCGTGATCGCAGCGAACGCATAAAGAAATGCGCAACTCCACCAGGCGAGAGCAGCGCCCCATGTCGTTGGCGTACTGTCTGAAGCAAGCACGATGACGGGAACGAAGCCGCTCGTTATGGCATCGGTGAGACTGTCGAGCTGCACGCCAAACTCAGACTCGAAGCCTGTGCGATCAAACAGTCGAGCGAAGCGGCCATCGAAGATATCAGCAATAACCGCTACAGCCATAAACGCGCCGGCCGCTGCACGTTGATGAGCGATCATGGCGAGATACACAGCACCACAACCTGCGACGAGCGCCGTGTACGTCAGCAGGTTGCTCACGTGTATGGTGCCGGCTGGTCCAGCGGGTTTCATGAGATTGGCCATGGAAAACGATTGTGGAGTGCCAGCCAGGTGCGCACGACACGCGGCAGAAACGTCTGTGGACGGAAACGATTTATCATTGCGTACATCGCCAGCCGATCGATCAGCAAGTCACACAGCGCAGCTCGGAATCCCGCGCCCCATTCGAATGGATCGATTGCTGTACCAATTTGTTCTTCGAGCAGATTGCGATAATGCTGAACCCAGTAGCGCGCATCGTTATCAACGGTATCCGGCGCGAGTACGAAACAGAGAAACTCCGCCAAGTCGCGCTGGGGCGGGCCGATAGTTGCAAGCTCCCAGTCGTAGGCACAAAGGCGGAGCGGCCCATCAGTGCCGCCACGGAGCATGATATTCCGTGGATTGAAATCGTTATGAATTAAGGTCTGGAGATTGTTGTCGAGTGGTTGCCACCAGCGATCGATCCGGCATAACAGCGATTCGTGCGCCTTAACCAGCGCGGGTCCGGCCCAATTCAGAAAAGCCGGGCGCGCGTTTGCAGCCAAAGCCGACCAGAGCGGAAGCATCTCTGCCATTTGCTTTGAGCTGCGCCGCGGCGGAAGCCAGCTTTGCGAAACCAAAGTATCCCACCGTTCGCGCCACAATGCATGAAGAGCTGCAAGACCACGCAGAGCGGCGTCGATCTCGCTGTTGGACCATGTGCGGTCCGACGCATTAGCCACGCGCGCATCACTCACGTACTCGAGCGCCACCAGCCATTCGTCTCGATCGTCATCGCGCAACACAGCGAGTGGAGCCGGAACGTGTTGAAGAAAGCGCGGATCATCCGTCTCGTAGATTGCCAACTCTCTCAGGTGGCCCCTGGTTAATCCGATGTGATCGCGCGAAGCCGCGTACGCGTCGCCCAGTTGACGACCGCAAAGACGCGCGATCTGTTGGCCCACCTCAATGGCATCCGTGTCAGAAGGCTTCGACTTCAACATCACGTCGATCGCCGATGTGCATCCATCACGCGATTCAGTTGTCAGCCGAGCACGACGAAGTCCCGGTCGAGCTCCACGCTTCCACGACGTGAGTTCAGCGACGATGCTGTCGTCGCTGCACATGGAAAAGAGCTCAACATTCGTGATGCGCAATGAAGGATCGCAGTTACGACGTTGCAGCGAATGCTCGATCTGAGTGACGAGGGCGTTGCGAAGACTCCTCTCATGATGTACGGAGATCGCGCGCGGCGCCGGTGGAATCAGGCCGCGTTCAGTATACGAGTCGAAGTACCGATCGAGGAGCTGCGTATCTAAAGATGGACACGTGATTCCCGCTTCTGTAAGCATCGTGCGGGAAAACTCGCATCGCGTTCGGCGGCGACGCGTTTCTTCATACAGCTCGGGAATCGTGAGGCCGCCTTCGTCGGAAACAGTTCGCATGAAGAACGACTGCAAGGGATAGAGTGGATGTGACGGAGTTGCTGTTTCGCGCAGGCGCCTCGTCCAGTCGCGATAGGGCATCAGCTCAAGTGGATAGCCACGAAGACACATCCACAGCACGCACTCGCGCCAATACCGCAACCTCGGATTAATCAAATGATAGGTACCACCGGCAACGCCCATTCGCCCAAGCTGGACCATCGCATCGGCTACGTGATCGACTGGTACACAATCCATCGCCCAGTCGAGATCCGGCGCTGCCCGCATCTGGATGCAGCCGCGAAGTAAACGAGAAAGCAAGTCATCGGCATTTGAGATTCCGGACCTCGAATCACCGGAGACAAGAGTCGGCCGCGCGATGGTGGCGCAGCAACCACGCTCGATCGCCTGTCGCACCAGAGACTCTGCAACACATTTGCTCTGCGCGTACCCCAGGTTCAGGCCGCTCAGGTTCGTGAGAGGATCATCGGTCTCCACCGCATCATCGATTGCGCCGGTTGAATAGCAAACGGCGAGACTCGAAAGAAAGTGGAAAGATTTTGGCGGACCGGAACAAGCGAGACGAAGCAACTCGCGCGTGCCAAAGACGTTCACATCGCGAAGGTCTTCGTAAGAGCGCACCCAGTCGACTGCGGCAGCGCCGTGATAGATCACATTGATAGAGTTGGCGAGCTCGTTGAAGTTCCGGCTTGCCATTCCCAACAACGGTTGGGCGATGTCACAGTCGACGTACCGGATGCGCGCCGCAAAATGCTCCTCCCAGAGTCCGTATTGTTCCAGATTTCGGCGCACACGAATGCTCGGCTCTGTGCCGTTGGGACGAACGAGGCAGTGGACCACGGCCGGTGTGTCGCGCTGGAGTGCGCGTAGTAGATAAGCCCCGACAAAACCGGTGCTGCCCGTCAAAAGAACGTTGTCATGATCGAGACGACTTTGAGAGGAGTTTGGCACGATGTCGTCTGGCAAGATCGCATCGGAAAGCATTCCGGCAATTTGTGTCTCTTTGTCAGTCTGCTCAATCGGCTCGCCGGCAAAGCGCGATTCGATGAAGCGCGAGAGCGAGTCAAGACTGGGACATTCGAAAAGCACCGCCGGTGGCAACTCCTGGCAGACTTCATCTTCAATCAGCGCCGTTAGTTCGGC
>DATNFX010000299.1:0-5210 GCA_035606195.1 Pyrinomonadaceae bacterium | reverse complement strand
AAATCATGTTCATCCTGCAGAATCCTGTCAATCATGTCTTTAATTGAACTCGGGTTTATAGCCGTCAGTGGGTTTTACTGTGGCTTCCCCGTCTTCAACATCGACCTTAAAGCTCGATGCCGTCTTCCACAAACCGGTGATCGGCAGCTTCACCTTCTCATCGATGGGTCGCTGCAGAAAGCGTGCGCCGTAAGCCGTATTGTAACCCGCCTCAGTCAAGCGATTCACCGCTGCTTCGGTAACGTCAACCGATTTACCTTGTCGCTCCATCTGCCGTCGAAGTTTTTCAAGATAGAGTTTCGCGATCTGGCGAACCTCATCCATCGTCAACGGCGAGAACACGACGATCTCGTCGATGCGGTTGCGAAACTCCGGTGAAAACCGTTGCTCCGAAGCCTTCATCACTTCGTTCTTCACGGCCCGGAAGTCAGAAGCTGTCTTGGTCCCAAAGCCCAGCGGCTTCTCAAACTTCTTGAAATTCTCCGAACCGAGGTTCGACGTCATGATAATGATCGCGTCAGAGAGGTAAACTTTCTTGCCGCGGCCATCCGTCAACCAACCCTCGTCGAAAGCCTGCAGGAAGAGATTCATCAAGTAAGGCGATGCCTTCTCGACCTCATCGAGCAGCAGTACCGTGTAAGGGTTCTCACGCAGTTGCTCGGTAAGGATTCCACCTCTCTCGGAACCGACGATACCACGCGGCATTCCGATCAGCTTTTCGATACTAACGGTGCCGTCGCTGTACTCCGACATGTCGATGCGAACCATCTTTTCTTCGTCACCAAACATGAACTCGGCAACAGCTTTCGCGAGCTCCGTTTTGCCAACGCCGGTCGGACCGAGAAACAGCAGCACACCGTCAGGCTTGTAATGCGACTCTTTCAATGGACCTTTATTCAGTCGCAGACGCTGCGCGACTGCTTTGATTGCTTCCTTCTGACCGATAACGCGTTGGCTCAACATCGCCTCAGTCATCGCAAAACGATCGGTTGTATCGCGGTAGATCATGTCGCGTGGAATACGCGACTCCTGCGAGATCACTTCGATGATGTGTTCCGGCTGGACCACCATCTTCTGCGGCTCGTTGATCTCAACCTTCACTGCCGCGGTATCCAGCCAGCCAATGGCCTTATCTGGCAGATGAAGATTGCGAATGTACTTCGGCGCCATCTCCAAGGCGGTGTTAATGGCGTCGTCCGAGATTTTGACGGAATAGTTCTTCTCGAGTCGTGGACGAAGACCGAGCAGGATTTCTCTCGTCTCGGTAATTGACGGCTCGACGACTTTAACCATGCGGAAGCGACGTGCGAGTGCTTCGTCGTCGGCGATGTACTCTTTGTATTCTGAAAGTGTAGTCGCTCCGATGATGCGCATCTCGCCGCGCGCGAGCGCCGACTTGAACATGTTGGCTGCATCAGATGATGTGCCGAGTGCCGCGCCTGCCCCGATGATCGTGTGCGCTTCGTCGATGAAGAGAATCATGTTGTCGCGTTCTTTGACTTCGTCGATGATTCCCTTGATGCGTTCTTCAAACATGCCCCGCAGCATTGTGCCGGCGACGATGCCGCCCATTTGCAGTTGCACGATATGCGATGCACGCAGACGCGCCGGAACCTTCTCGGGCTCCAACTCGATCAAGCGCGCGAGGCCTTCTATCACCGCGGTTTTGCCGACCCCAGGTTCACCGACGAGCATCGGTGAGTTGGCTCGTTCACGATGACAGAGGATCTCGACGATTTGTTGGATTTCTTTTTCGCGTCCGATGGTAGGCGGAATCTTGTCCGCTCGAGCAAGCCTGTTTAGTGAAACACCAAAGTGTTTCAGGTAAGGCGGAAGCTCAAACTTCTTCCGATTCTGTTCTTCTTCCTGTTCTCGCTTCTGCACCTGTGCCCGCACATTTTCCTGGATCGCTTCGGGGCTCGCGCCCATGTTTCTTAAAACATCAACAAATAGACCTTCGGTACTGCTCAGTGCTTCAAAAATATCAGTTGCTTCAATTGTTTTACGACCCTGTGTTCTGGCTCGCTCCATGGCCCGCTTAAACAGGTCGGTCGTATCAGGCCCGATGCGAAATCCTTTTCCGACATGTTGTTGCCGGCTACTGCTGAGGCGTTTTTCAATCGCCATCTTGACCACCACAGGATCAAGTGATAACTCCCGCATCGCAGAGTTGAACATATCAGGCTCTTCAATGGTCAAAGCCTGCAAGATGTGCTCTACGGAAACGAAGTTTTGGTCGCGACGACGCGATTCATCCAACGCATGCTCAAGAACGCGCTGGCCGCTATCGCCAAACTTGTCTTTATATGCACCTAAATCAGCCATATTCTTTTACGAACTTCGCGCTTGTTTGGATTACTCTTTCAGCGCTCGATTCTCTCACTTTCAAACAACTCGCTCGATCCAAGTTGCTACACTTGGATGTTGTCAGCATAAGCGCCGTTGCGTTTCAATGCAATAACTATCCCCGGCACGGCGTCTCCTGCAATTTTCTGGCCGCAAGGGCACAAAAACACGGACTGAAATGTCTATGTGTCTTCTGTGCCTTTTTGCGGCTAATAATCGTAATCGTCTCCGCCCGGCATCGGTGGGCCTGATCTCTTCTTCTCAGGCAGGTCGGTGACAGCAGCCTCAGTGGTCAACAACAATCCTGAGATGGACGCGGCGTTCTGCAGCGCTGTGCGCACAACTTTGGTTGGATCGATGATTCCGGCAGCAGCGAGATCTTCATAGTCGCCAGTGACGGCATTGAAGCCTTTGTTTCCTTTTAGCTGTTCCACTTCTCCCACGACGACAGCGCCTTCAGTTCCAGCGTTCTCGGCAATACGACGAATTGGTTCCTGCAACGCACGGCGAACAATTTTTATGCCTGTGCGAACATCCGGATCTTCCTCGTCGTGATTATCAAGAACTTTCGATGCTCTCAAAAGTGCAACGCCGCCGCCCACGACGATTCCTTCCTGTGCGGCCGCTCGCGTCGCATTCAATGCGTCCTCGACGCGCATCTTCACTTCCTTCATCGCCGTTTCCGTCGGCGCGCCGACTCTTACGACCGCCACGCCACCCGCCAATTTTGCGAGACGCTCCTGCAATTTTTCCTTGTCATAGTCTGACGTGGTTTCTTCTATTTGTTTACGTATCGTTGCAACTCGACCCTGGATAGCTCTACTGTCGCCGCCACCCTCGACAATGGTCGTGTGTTCCTTATCAACGATGACTCGTTTTGCGGTTCCCAGATCTGCGAGCGTGACGCTCTCCAACTTGATGCCGAGATCTTCGGAGATAACTTGTCCGCCCGTCAGGATTGCAAGGTCTTCCAGGATCGCTTTACGCCGATCGCCGAACGCCGGTGCTTTCACGGCGCAAACTTTGATTGTTCCACGCAAGCGGTTCACGACCAGAGTTGCAAGCGCATCGCCATCGATATCTTCAGCGATGAGGAGTAATGCACGACCGGCGCCGGCAGTTTGTTCCAGCAAAGGCAGCAGGTCGCGCATAGCGGAAATCTTTTTCTCGTAAAGAAGTATGTACGGCTCTTCGAGAATCGCTTCCATGCGATCCGCATTCGTGACGAAGTACGGCGATAAATAACCGCGATCGAACTGCATTCCTTCCACGATATCGAGCTCGGTTTGCAACGTCTTTGCTTCTTCAACCGTGACGACGCCGTCCTGTCCGACTCGATCCATCGCTTCAGAGATGAGCTCTCCGATTGCGCGATCGTTATTTGCAGAAACTGTAGCGACGTTAGTCAATTCCTCCTTGCTCTTGATCTTTTTCGACATGCGTTCGAGCTCAGCGACCACTTTGTCGGTCGCGATCTGAATACCACGTTGAAGCGCCATCGGATTAGCGCCGGCCGTAACGTTCTTCACGCCTTCGCGAAAGATCGCCTGGGCCAACACGGTTGCTGTGGTGGTGCCGTCGCCTGCTTTGTCATTGGTTTTGACGGCAACCTCGCGAACCATCTGCGCGCCCATGTTTTCGTACTTGTTTTTGAGCTCGATCTCTTTGGCTACCGTGACACCGTCTTTGGTGATCAAGGGCGAACCAAATTTCTTTCCCAGAACCACGTTGCGGCCCTTTGGTCCCAACGTCACACGGACTGCATTCGCAAGAACGTCCACACCCTGAAGCATCGCGTTGCGCGCTTCTTCTCTAAACTTCACTTCTTTTGCCGGCACTCTCTTTTTCTCCTTCGATGTTATCCACAGATTACACAGATTTCTTTATAACATCGGTGTAATCTGTGGATTGCTCTGTTGCGCGTCCAACTTTGACGCGTGCGGGGCGCAGTAAACGATCGCCCATTCGGAAACCGCGACTATATTCCGCAATTACCTTGCCGTCCATCTCTCCGCCTGTTTCTTCTGTATCGACGGCTTCGTGCAGTTCCGGATCAAACTGTTCACCAACAGACGAGATTGGCTCAACACCCGCATTGGTCAACGCCGCTTGAAAGCTCGTCGCGATACTGCGAATACCTTCCAGGATCGTTTCGCGCGGTGCATTTTCCGCTTCGATTGCCCGATTCAAATCGTCCAACGCAGGCAATAACGCGGAAATAAACTTTGCCTTCTCGCCCGCAGCGCGCTCGTCGGCGGAACGATTCAAGCGCTGTCGCGTTTCGTCAGTCTCGCGTTGTAGTTGCTGGCGCAACTGGTCGAAGCGCGCCTGCACTTCCTGCACCTGCTTCTCAGCCGCTGCGGTGCGTGCTTCGAGCTCTTCAACGTATTTCGGTTTGAGACTTGGCTGCTCAACAACCTCAGCTTTTTCTTCTCCCTGATCGTCGAGATAAACTCGTCGACGATCCGTCACCCTCAGCTCATTCGCTTCTCTATCCATGATCCGCTCCCCAATCCGTGTTCATCCGTGTTACCCGATCTTGATGTCGATCTTCTTCGATTTTTGTTCGGTACGTTTTGGAAGCCGGATTTGCAAAACGCCGTCTTTGTAGTCAGCCCCGATCTTTCCCTGATCCACTGAACCCGGCACACTGAACGTGCGCAGAAACTTTCCTCTGGGCCTTTCCGAACGATGTTGCTTCGACTCGCTGATCGCTCGCGTTCCTCTCACGATCAAGCGGTTGTCATCAACGTCGAGCTCGAGTGCCTCACGATCGATTCCAGGCAAGTCCATCGCGATGAGGTAGGCTGAATCCGTTTCGTAAATATCCGCAGCCGGGGTCCAATCGGCCCGCTCAAAGTCGT
>DATNFX010000298.1:0-22711 GCA_035606195.1 Pyrinomonadaceae bacterium | reverse complement strand
CCCCACGACCTTCAACTAAAGGAGACTAAAAATGAGTAAGTTTCGGTTCACGATCAAGGTTATGGCAATCGCGATCTTCATGTTTGCTACAGTCTCGATCGCCCAGGCACAGGCCTCCCGTACATGGGTGTCCGGCGTTGGAGACGATGCTAACCCCTGTAGCCGTACTGCCCCATGCAAAACCTGGGCTGGCGCCATCTCCAAGACCGCGGCCTGCGGTGAGATTGATGCCCTCGATCCAGGTGGTTTCGGTGCAGTGACGATCACGAAATCGATCACGCTCGATGGTACCGGCACGTTTGCTTCGATCCTTGCCTCCCTGGTGAACGGGATCATCATCAATGCCGCATCCACTGACGTAGTCACCATTAGAGGACTCTCCATCAACGGATTCTGCAACGGGATAAACGGAATAAACATCCTTCAGGCCAAGACCGTTAACGTGGAAGACTGTGTGATCTTCAGGTTCAATACCGGAAACGGAATCACCGTCAATGAGACCAACGATCTGAATCTGAATGTCAGAAACTCTGTCATCAGAGACAACACGTTGGACGGCATCAATACGACTACAAGCGGCGCCGCCAATCTTGTTAAGGTCACGTTGGAACATGTGTCGTTAATCGGCAACGGAAATGGCTTGCACGCCAGATCGCGTTCCGTAGTAACGGCACGCAATTCGGTGTTTTCCAACAACGGCACGAATGGAGTTTTTGCCGAAGCGGCGACAGCCGCCACTTTTGTAAACGTATTCGTTTGGGATAGTCAGATTTCCATGAACGGCGGGAGCGGTGTCCGTGCCGGCAATGGCGGAGCCGGCGTTGCCGGCGTCACTATCAATCAGAACATGATCGACCGCAACACGGGCGCCGGCGTTTTGATTAGCCCAGGCGGTGTAATTAACACGTTCAACAACAACTCCATCATAGGTAACAGCAACGACACCTGCGGTGGCGGCGGCGGAGCGTGCTCGCCCGTTGGTCCTGGTGGTTAACATTTAGCTTCTGCACGTTGGTTTCTCAACGTTCGGAACTTACCTTAAGATGAGGCGGCTAGTCTGAAAACGATTGGCCGCCTTGTCGCTTTTTAGCCACATGAGTTGATGCCACGGCTTGTCCCGTGGAGTCTCACGTTGGTCGCCACCGAATGGAGATCGAGAATGGAGAGACGACTAAGTTTCTTATTTATCCTGATTGCGTTGTCATTATTTGCACTTGGTGGTGAAGCACAAGTCGACGCGTCCGCGTCCAAATTGCAGGGTCGTTGGCGCGTGACGTTCAAGATGACCGGACTCGAGAAGAACGTTATCTTCGAAGCCAGAGATAATGGTTCCGGTTCTTTCAAGCTACTCGACACTGCGCCTAACGATAAACCGGTAGCGCAACCTGTACCCGCCGTCTGGTCGCAACTCACGAATGATCGTGTCAGCTTTTCCGGTGAGGCTGAGTTGCCCATCGGTACGTGCTGCCGGGAGGTGGGGACAATGATGTTCAAGGGCAGGTTCAGTTCCGGCAACACAATTTCGGGCACGCTGATCTTCGTCACCAGTGTCGATCAGGAAGAGAGTGCGTTTAAGTTTCGTTCAGAGGTCGGCACGTTCACCGCCACCCGAGTTCAGAACTAATGTATGAATGGGCTGCGCACAAAAAGTCAGGGCGTCGGGCTTGGACACAGTCAGTACCGTCCGCGGTAGCGGATGGGTACGTTGTAGAGACGCGTGATTGCTAATGCTTTCTTACTCCTGATGGTTAACCCATCCGCTACCGCGGACGGTACTGACTGTGTCCAAGTGGCCTTTTGAGCAAAGCCGTATGAATGGTTATTCCCATCCGGGGTACGCGGCGGCGCTGGCTGAATTCGGCAAACCGCGCGCGTTGCCACGCAGTGAGGGTTGGATACTCGAAAGACCGATCCTCGACACGCCATACCGTGATGCGATGGGTTGTTATCCTCTATTTGCCTGTCGAGATTGGTCGCAGCTCGATCTCGATCTCGACGAACTCCGCAGCGAGCTTGTCACACTCACTATCGTCGCCGATCCCTTTGGCAACCATACTCCGGCACAACTCGGTAAATGTTTTCCCACTGTGGTCACTCCTTTCAAAGAACACCTGGTGACTGAACTCTCACGTTCACCCGAGTCTTTTGTGGCAACGCAGCATCGCCGCAAAGCGCAAAAGGCACTCGAACGCCTTGATATCGAGCGCGTCGAAGACGCAGGCGTATTCGCCGATCGATGGATCGAGCTCTACGCTAATCTGGTTCGACGTCATGGCATTCGTGGTCTAACCGCATTTTCTCCGGATTCATTCAGGGCGCAACTGGCCGTACCCGGTATTTCCCTGTTCCGCGCGATCAGTGAGAACGAAACAGTCGGAATGACTCTCTGGTACACCGATCGAGAAGTCGCCTATTATCATCTTGGCGCCTATAGCGATCTGGGTTACGAGCTCGAGGCGTCTTTCGCGCTGTTCTGGCACGTGCTTGAATACTTCTCGAGACAGGGGCTGCAATGGCTGGATCTCGGAGCAGGAGCTGGTCTTTCAGCCAAAGACAGCTCAGATGGTCTGACTCGTTTCAAGCGCGGTTGGGCCACTGGTACGCGCACGGCTTATTTGTGCGGCCGCATCTTCGACCTGTCGAGATACGATCAAATTATGAGGGATCGAGAGGCCAACGACTATTTTCCGCCTTATCGCAAAGGTGAGTTTGCTTGAATGGTGGAGAAAAAGTATCTCAGCATAGTTTCGCATTACGAGGCCTGCCTCGAGCAATATGGCGACTCACATCTCGGCGTGGATTGGCCTAAAGCGGAGGATGTTGAAAAACGCTATCGCGTCATGCTCGACGTAATCAGACCTCAGTCACCGGGGCAGCGAGTCAGCTTGCTGGATTTTGGCTGCGGCGCCGCGCACCTCAATGAATATATTCGCGAACAGCGATTGGACCATATCGAATACGCGGGCCTAGATTTGTCTGAGAGGTTTGTGCGCTTGTCGCAAAGCAAGTTTCCCGGCAATAGATTCTTCAACCTCGACCTGCTCGATGACGACACGCCGCTGCCGGTTTTCGACTATATCGTGCTGAACGGCGTTTTCACCGAAAAACGCGAACTATCTTTCGACGAGATGCTGTCTTACTTCAAGCAGTTGGTAGGGCGCGTGTTCGCGCATGCGGCAGTGGCGATCGCGTTCAACGTAATGACAAAGCACGTGGATTGGGAACGAGATGATCTTTTTCACTTGCCGTTTGATACTCTTGCCGAGTTCCTGAAGAACGAGCTGTCGCGAAATTTCGTCTTCCGCAACGATTACGGTCTCTACGAATACACGACTTACGTTTATCACGACCACGAGGCTTTGCCTCAAAACTCAGATTCCGTGCTTGGACCGGGTCAGTACAGGGAGCGGTAGCGACCTGGTCAAACGATGGGACCAAAATGCTAATCACTGACCAGGTCGCTACCGCTCCCTGTACTGACCCGGTCCAAGTTCGATCTCAGACTTTTGCGGCGAACAGCAACCACGACTAAGCAATGGCGAAGGTGATCATTTTTGGCGTTCAGGATTTTGCGCAGCTGGCAAAGTTCTACTTGCAGCATGATAGCGAACATGAAGTGGTTGCCTTTAGTGTTCACAAGCAATACCTGCCGGAAGGCGAGACCTTTGAGGGGCTGCCAGTCGTCGCGTTTGAGGACGTGGAAGAAACTTACCCAGCCTCGGAGTTCAAGTTCTTCGCTCCCATGTCTCCCAGCCGAATGAACAAGCTGCGCGAATCGGTTTATCGCCAACTCCGCGACAAGGGCTATGAGATGATCTCGTATATCAGCTCGAAGGCAAGGGTGTTCCCCGGCACTTCAATCGGAGACAACTGTTTCATACTGGAAGACAATACCATTCAGCCATTCACATCCATCGGCAACAACGTGGTGCTGTGGAGCGGCAATCACATCGGCCATCACAGTGTGATCAAAGATCATGTTTCGTTTACCTCGCATGTGGTCTTGTCAGGCCACTGCGTGGTCGAGTCATTCGCTTTTTTCGGAGTCAACGCAACGATACGCGACGGTATTCACATTGCCGAAGGATCATTCATCGCCATGGCTGCTGCAGTAACGAAAGACACAGACCCCTGGGGAGTCTATAAAGGAAATCCCGCGAAGAAAGGTGATGTGCTGAGCACAGATTTGGATTTCTAATTGTATTCGCACATGAAGTGGATAAAGAAAGGTGTCATCTTTGCGCCTGATCGTAACTTCGACTGGATGGTCTCTCACGCTTCGCTTCCGGTAGTCGAGGAAGTTCGATCGGGGACCTTGCGAATTTACTTCGGCGCCAGGGATGGAAACGGTCGCTCGCAAACATCCTATATCGAAGTCGACGCTGAGCGACCTGAGAATGTGCTCTACATTCATGACCAGCCGGTTCTTTCACTCGGACGTCCCGGAACATTTGATGACAGCGGCATCATGCCCTCGTGGATCGTCAATCATCAAAACAAAAAGTATCTTTACTATATTGGCTGGAACCTGAAAGTTTCCGTTCCTTATCATTTGTCCATCGGGCTGGCGGTCAGTGAGGATGACGGACGGAGTTTCCGGAAGGTTTCAGAGGGTCCACTGCTGGATCGATCGTTTGACGAACCCTTCTTCAATACTGCTCCATGCGTGTTGCGCGAAGAAGATCGATGGCGGATGTGGTATGTGTCGTGTACTGGCTGGGAGACCGTCGCCGAGCGACCCGAGCCCCGCTACTATGTTAGATATGCTGAGTCGACTGACGGAATACGCTGGCGAAAGACGAACGACGTTTGCATCGGCTACGTCGCTGAGAGTGATGCGATCGGCCGGCCGTGCGTTTACAGGGAGCACGGGCGCTACCGAATGTTGTATTCCTATCGCGATGTTTGGGGCTACCGCACGGATCGCACACAGAGTTACAGGCTTGGCTATGCCGAATCGGAAGATGGGGTCGCGTGGACAAGGAAAGATGCGGAAGCGGGTATCGAAAGATCGGAAAGTGGCTGGGACTCCGAGATGATGGAGTACTGCTACCACTACGATTACGGCGACCGGAGTTATCTTTTTTATAACGGAAACGGGTTCGGAAAAACGGGAATTGGCTACGCGGTGCTTCGTGAGCTCGGCAACGGAATCGAATGAAAGCAATTGTTCGGGTCGAAAACGTGGGTAAGCAGTACCGGCTTGGCGCCAGAGGTCCTGGTTACCAGACGTTGCGAGAATCGCTTGTTGGTGCTGTGCGTTCACCGCTCAAGCAGTTGGCCGGTCTCAACGGATCAAAAAACGGCGAAACAATCTGGGCGCTCAAGGACGTCAGTTTTGATATCGCACCCGGTGAGGTGCTCGGAGTCATCGGGCGCAACGGCGCGGGAAAGTCGACGCTGCTGAAAGTTCTGTCGCGCATCATCGTACCGACAACGGGTCGCGCTGAATTGTTTGGTCGCGTATCGAGCCTCCTCGAAGTCGGCACCGGCTTTCACCCCGAGTTAACCGGCAAAGAAAATATCTATCTCAATGGCGCCATCCTGGGAATGAAGAAGAAGGAGATCGATCTGAAGTTCGACCAGATCGTCGCTTTCGCAGAGCTGGAAGACTTTCTCGACACTCCGGTGAAACGTTACTCAACCGGCATGTATATGCGACTCGCCTTTGCCGTGGCGTCACACCTCGAGCCTGAAATATTGTTGGTTGACGAAGTACTCGCTGTTGGCGATGCCGCCTTCCAGAAGAAGTGTCTGGGAAAGATGGGATCGGTAGCGAGAGAGGGGCGGACACTGCTGTTTGTCAGCCACAACATGGCGGCAGTCCGGAGTCTCTGCCCGCGATCGATCTGGCTGGACAAGGGACAGATTGTTGCGGCCGGCGAAACAGAGCAAGTCGTACTCGACTATCTTGAACAAGCGACTCTACCTGTTCTCGAACAAACCTGGGACAACCCGGAGACGGCGCCCGGGAATGAAGCGGTCCGCGTTCGCTCTGCTCGTGTTCGTGGGATTGGTCCGAATGGCAAGCAGGAGATCTCCGTTGAAACGGAAGTTGAGATCGAGTTTGATTTCTGGAGTTTTCAGGTAGACGCAGCTTTGGGTCTCACTCTGCATATGTACACGGCAGAGGGCATGTGCGTGTTCGCGACGGGCTCGGGCCAGAAGACCCGCCCGCGAGGACTCAACCGCGAAACGGTGAGAATTCCGCCGCGGTTCCTGAACGATGGCACTTACGTGGTTACCATTCAGTTTGTGCAGGACTCGAGCTCGCTGTATGTAGTTCCCGACATATTGGTTTTTGAAGTGCTCGACAGTGTTCGTGAAGGAAATTGGTTTGGTAAATGGCCTGGTGTAGTACGTCCGACGCTTGAGTGGAGAGCGGAGACAGTGTGGGCAGAATCGGCGCATGAGTTCAAATAAAACTGACTTCACGATCGCGTTGATGAACGAGCTGACCAGCAGCATGACGAACTGCTATGGGTCTGACAATTGGGACGCCGAAAGATTTGGTCCATACAAATCAACTCTCAAGAGTTCGCTGATTTCAAAATTGAATGGACTGCTTGCCGGATCTCTCGCGATTGTGCCGCTGGCTAATGCGCCTAACCTTGATCGGGAAAAATTGGATCGATCGGTCGAGGGATGGTCAGATCTTTACGAACTGCTGGAGGATGAACACTCGAAATCCACGCTTGTCCAACTCATTACTTACCGTCTCCTTGGTCCGCGCAAAGTAAAACTATCGCTCAACAATGCTTCTTACTGGTCTCAGCGGCAGCAGGTGCGAAGACTGGTCAAAAGCCGCGAGGGAATACAGGTGAGTACGCCCAAGGCAGTGCTCAGTCATTTAACGCTCGAAGAACTTGGGTATCCGATTGAGCTTTACTACACGATGGGCGGAGTGGTCAGTACGTTCATGCTGAAGCAGTACGAATATGGGAAGGCAATACCGCCAATCAAGGTTGAGGACTCTGATTATGTTATCGACGCGGGGGGCGGTTGGGGAGACACGGCACTATATTTTGCTCACGCCGCCGGAGCGCAGGGGCGCGTTTTCACATTTGAGTTCACGCCTGAGAACCTCGAGATATTTGCGCGCAATGTGAACCTGAATCCTGAGCTTGCACCACGCATCGAACTCGATCAGAGGGCCTTGTGGAACGTCTCGGATGAAGTTTTTGAATACGTGTCGCATGGGCCTGGTACGTCGCTGGATAGCACTCGCCATCAGAATAATGGAGGCAAGAGTTTGCAGGTGACGACTGTGTCAATTGATGATCTCGTGAGGGAAAAGAATCTCGCCAAAGTTGATTTCATTAAGATGGACGTCGAGGGAGCGGAACTAAATGCCTTGAAGGGCGCTGAGCAGACGATACGCACATTTAAGCCCCGCCTCGCGATTTCGGTTTATCACAAAGAAAACGATTTGACCGAGATCCCCGAATATCTCAATGAGCTCGGACTGGGTTACAAATTCTTCCTCGATCACTTCACCATCCACACCGAGGAAACCGTCCTCTTCGCCCGCGCCGGGGCGTAGATCCGTACTTGGACACAGTCAGAACCACCTCGCGGTAGCGGGGGAGTGCGCAGCCTACGGCGTACCCACCCGCTATCGCGAGGTGGTTCTGACTGTGTCCAAGCAGATTTCCTGACTCTTAGGTTTGCGGGCGGCGAAGCTGGATCTGTTTTTTAGTCTCGCCAGTGGCCGCTCAATCAAATGCCACGACAACACGGCGGCGGCAAACGTCGAGCCGGTAGCAAGCAGTGCAACCAAACGATAGTCCGGCACGGCCGACCTCTTCAGCAAATAGTAGAGGACTATCGCCAGCATGAAATTGTGATAGACATAAAGACCGTAACTGATCCTCCCGATGTAAAGAACCACCGGGTTTTCCATCACACTTTTCGCTCTCCCCTTAAACCCGCGCGCCGTTTTCTCGATTAGGACCACGAACAGCAACGAGATGCCGAGCAATGCGAATGTATGGAGTATTCTGAAGCCCTTGTTGTAAATATAGAGAAGTGTAGTTAGAGTCACTATGCCGAGGCCGGCAATCAGGAACCACTTCATGAGACCCGGCAATCGAGTGCGAAGCCTTTCGTCGTAGTGAAACAATGCCAGCAGCGCGCCGCCGCCGAGAGAATCGAGTGTGGCGAAAGTGAAGAGTCCTGCGGCGTCGAGCGAAGCGCTCAAGACAAAGAGGACAAAGGCTCTGAAGAGCACCGCTAACGCAATGGTACCGACGATCGTTTTGCCTAAATATTTACTGGGTACAAAAAGCACAATCCATGGCCAGACGAAATAAAACTGTTCTTCAACTGCGAGAGTCCAGAAATGGCTGGCCGGGCCCATCCATTCGGGATGAAATACAGCCACATAATTGCTGAGATACGTCAGGTGCCAGAAAGCGCCCTGTTGGATCGGTCGCACCTGGAGAGCCAACGCAATGAAGAGTGTCAGGTAGTAGATCGGAAAGATGCGCAACACGCGACGAAAATAGAAGCGTCGCAATGCGTTACCGCGTTCATCACTACGGTAGCTCAAAAGGATTCCCGTAATCAGAAACCCGCTCAATACGAAGAACAGCCGTACAGCGAGAAGACCGAGCGTAACGTAGTCGTTGGGAATGAAACGATCGACAGGCAGAAAATGATGGACCATTACCGCCAGCACTGCGAGTGCTCGTAATGCGTCTAACTGCGGCATGTACCTGAGAGAATGCGAGGCTTGCATCGTGAAGCGAGAGCATAGCGTACCCGGAGTTTTACGGAAAGCCTGAGGAACCTTGGTACCGATCAGTTTGAAAACGCCGAAGGCGTTCGCTAACTTCAGCCCTGGGTTGGAGCGCAGCGACAACCCTGGGTTTGTAATCCACGATGAATTGAAACTCTGTAAGAGTTCGCCAACCGCCTAACCCTTTCAGGGTTTAGCGTATATTTTGAATTGATACCCAGGGTTGTCGCTTGCGTTCCAACCCTGGGCTGAAATTAGCCAACGCCTTCGGCGTATTCAAACTGAACCACTACTGGAACCTTCAAGCACAATCAAATGTCACAGGGACAACCAAAGCCACACCGGCCCAAGAATGTAATCAGCGATCTGCAAATCTTTGGCGGTCATCCGGCCTTTGCCGAGCAGTTGCATGTGGGCCGGCCCAACATCGGAAACCGGCAAAGATTCGCGGAACGCGTAAACGCGATTCTGGATCGCAAGTGGCTCACCAACAATGGTCCGTACGTGGACGAGTTTGAACGGCGTATTCAGGAACTAACCGGCGTCAAACATTGCATTGCAATCTGTAATGCAACCATCGCGCTGGAGATTGTGATCCGCGCGCTTGGTCTTGAAGGCGAGGTAATCGTCCCCTCGTTTACGTTTGTGGCCACAGCCCATGCGCTGCAGTGGCAGGGACTCACTCCAGTCTTCTGCGACATCGATCCGCAGACTCACACCATCGACCCCGGCAAGATCGAGAGTCTGATTACGCCTCGCACTACAGGAATTATTGCTGTCAATCTATGGGGAAGTTCCTGCGACATTGCCAGGCTGGAAGAGATCGCCGCAAAGCACGGACTAAAGCTTCTGTTTGATTCGGCGCATGCGTTTGGTTGCTCGTATCAGGGACGCATGATTGGTAACTTCGGCAACGCTGAAGTGTTTAGCTTTCACGCCACCAAGTTTTTGAACTCCTCTGAAGGCGGAGCCATTGTCACAAACGACGACGACCTGGCCCGAGCAGTGCGCCTGATGCAGAATTTCGGCTTCACCAGCTACGACCAGATCGCGTGCGTGGGTACAAACGGAAAGATGACTGAAATCTCTGCTGCCCTGGGATTGACTAACCTGGAAAGCATGGCCGACTTTATTGAAGTCAATCGCCGGCATCGCAAACAGTATGCGGAAGAACTTGCCGGACTGAGCGGCGTCACGTTGTTGCCTGCGAATGAAGAAGAAAAGAGCAACTATCAATACGTGGTGCTCGAGATCGATGCCGCCACGACCGTCGTTACTCGCGATGAACTCATGCAGATCCTGCATCACGAGAATGTGCTCGCCCGCCGTTATTTCTATCCCGGTTGTCATCGAATGAAACCTTACAGTCTGTCGCGGCTGACGCTGGTCGAAACGGAGCGCGTTTCAGACCGTGTGCTATCCTTACCCACTGGAACATCCATCACGCCTTATGACATCAGCACCATTTGTGGAATGATTCGGCTGGTAGTCACCAATGGTCGAGAAGTATCCGAAAAACTCCGTGCCGAGAGATCCTGATTCTTTTTCCAGTAACCCCAAAGTCAGCGTCCTGATGACCACTTACAATCAGGAAAACCTCATCACGCCGGCAGTCGACAGCGTGTTGATGCAGGTCACGGACTTTGATTACGAGATTGTTATCGGCGAGGATGCTTCGACCGATCGCACCAGAGCGGTTGTAACGGAGCTTGCGCGTCAACACCCGGACAAGATCCGCGTGCTGCTGCGTGACCCCGAAGTGGCGAACCGCGAACGCCATCTACTCGGAAAGATGAACTTTCTGCAGGCGCTGGAAAGCTGTCGCGGTGAGTATATTGCCGTCCTTGATGGTGACGACTATTTCACGAGTCCTCACAAACTGCAGAAGCAGGTTAATTTTTTAGAGGCAAGGAACGACTGCGTAATCTGTTTTCACAATGTGAAGGCTGTTTACGAGGATGGCAGCGAAGGCCCCGAGAATCTTTGTCCGGCCGATCAAAAAGAGATTACAGACATCGAACAACTGCTTTGGGGAAATTTCATTCCTTCCTGCTCGATAATGTATCGCCGCGATCCGGTGGTCCAAATGCCGGAATGGTTTTTCACCGCCAAAGTCGGAGATTGGCCGCTCCATATATTCAAGGCGCAGTACGGAAAGATCGGTTATCTCAACGAAGTAATGGCTGCATATCGTGTTCATGCAGCGGGGGCATGGTCTCTCAGAAAGAGATCCCATCAACTTCTTGTCAATTTGAAGATGCTTGATAACATCGACCGCGATTTGCGTTTCAAATATCACGCCAGCATTCGCGGTGCAAAGACACGAATACTCTTTGAGCTGGCCGAACTATATTTACAACGGGGTCATTCCCGGCTCGCCCTGGTGCCGGTGAAGAGAGCCATGTGGTGTAGTCGTGGAACGCATAAGGGTATTCTCAGTTTGTGGTTGCGACTCCAAACGCCGGGGCTGTATAGATCTATCCACAGATTTCACAGATTATTTTGAAGAATCTGCGTAATCTGTGGATGAAGATCGTCAACTTAGGCTAGACTGATGATTTCAATACATGAGCGTTCGCCGAATCATAAATAGCATCAACTACCGTGTGATTGGACCTTTGACGGGTCGTAACGGCCGGAACTGGGCCTCCAAAACCGACTTCCGTAAGACTCACCGCAGGCAATTTCAAATTCTCAGGGGCGCCTACTCTAACGATGAAGCAGCGAAGTTAGCTGTCGGAGGAGAGTTTGAGGCAATCGGCGTCTTGTTGCGCGAGACACTCATTCTGCACGGCCTGCAAAAGAACCACTACGTGATCGATGTGGGTTGTGGATCAGGTCGCCTGGCGAAACCACTGTCGGAGTATCTCACGGGCAAGTACCTCGGAATCGACGTCGTGGCGCAACTCCTCGAATATGCTCGTAAGATTGTCCAGCGGCCCGACTGGCGCTTTCAGATGGCCGAGGGACTTACAATTCCGGAAGCGGACGAGCAGGCCGACATGGTTTGTTTCTTCTCGGTTCTCACGCATCTCCTCCATGAAGAGTCGTTTGTTTATTTACGTGAGGCGAAGCGAGTTTTAAAACCAGGCGGAAAGATAGTTCTTTCGTTCCTGGATTTTCGAATAGAAGGACACTGGGATATCTTTCGAAATAATAATCTCAAGGACGTCGGCATCGGCGATCAACCTTTAAACGTCTTCATCTCGACTGATATGTTGCGCGAATGGGCGAGGCATCTCGATCTGGAGGTGGAAGTTATCAAGGATGGCAACGAACCCTACGTGCCGATCCCGGAGCCGATCAAATTTGAAAACGGAACTACGGCCAGCCACCTGGCGCCTTTTGGACAATCTTTATGCGTGCTGATGAAGCAGTAGACTGATTCTAGAACTGTATGCAAAGTTTCCGACTGCCCGCCGAGCCTCTCGTCGTCATTCAACCAACTAAGCGATGGTCCCTGCTAAGCTTCAAAGATATCTGGGCGTATCGTGAGTTGCTTTTCTTTCTCACCTGGCGCGACGTCAAGGTGCGTTACAAACAGACTGCACTCGGCGCCGCATGGGCCATCCTGCAGCCGCTGTTCATGATGATCATCTTTACGATCTTCTTCGGCAGAATTGCCGGGGTCGCTTCGGCTGGAATTCCCTATCCCGTCTTTGCACTCGCCGGTCTTGTTCCCTGGACGTTCTTTTCAAACTCGATTACGGCAAGTGGCAACAGCCTCGTCGGCAGCGCCAATCTGATCACCAAGGTTTACTTTCCACGTTTGATCGTCCCGGCAGCCGCGATGATGGCCGGGCTGGTTGACTTCGTGCTCGCATTCGTACTGCTAATCCTGCTGATGGTCTACTACCACGTTGCGCCCACAATCCAGGTTTTGTTTCTCCCGGTGCTCGTCTTGTTGACGGCATTGTTCAGTCTCGCCGTGGGAACGTGGTTCTCCGCTCTGAACGTCAAATATCGCGACGTGCGGTTTGCCCTCCCGTTTCTGATTCAGTTGTGGCTGTTCGTCTCGTCCGTCATTCTTCCCTCGACTTCGATTCCACCGAAATGGCGTTGGTTACTGATGTTGAATCCAATGTCAGGAATTATCGAAGGCTATCGTTCTGCGCTGTTCGGACTCCCGTTTGATTGGCCCGCCCTCGGTATCGCTTCGGGTTTGACCATCTTGAGTCTGCTCTATGCGATCTATGCTTTTGGACGCGTGGAACGCAGCTTCGCAGACATCATCTAACAGTTACTGATGCAACCGATCATCAGAGTTCAGGATCTGAGCAAGCTCTACTACCTCGGCCGCTCAGCAGCAGCCTATTCGACTTTTCGTGAAGCGGTCATGGACATGGCCCGTCTGCCGTTACGTTACCTGCGACGGGGCGAAGAGACGCAATCAATCTGGGCTCTGAAGGACGTCGGTTTTGAAGTCGAACCAGGCGATGTGGTCGGTATCATCGGCCGCAACGGCGCCGGTAAATCGACCCTGCTGAAAATCCTTTCGCGCATCACGGAACCAACCACTGGTCGTGTTGACCTGTACGGGCGCGTAGCGAGCCTGTTGGAAGTCGGCACAGGCTTTCATCCAGAACTGACCGGTCGCGAAAACATTTTTCTCAACGGTTCGATCCTGGGCATGTCGCGCAGGGAAATCGCGGCGAAGTTTGACGAGATCGTCGCGTTTGCGGAAATTGAGAGATTTATCGACACTCCGGTCAAACGTTACAGCAGCGGCATGTACGTGCGGCTCGCGTTTGCTGTCGCGGCGCATCTCGAACCGGAAATTCTGATCGTCGACGAAGTGCTGGCTGTCGGCGATGCAGCGTTTCAGAAGAAATGTCTCGGCAGAATGCGCGACGTCGCCAGCGCTGGTCGCACCGTTCTGTTTGTCAGCCACAACATGGCGGCCGTTTCGACCTTGTGTACAAAGGCCATGGTATTGTGGGAAGGCATGATTAAGTATCCTTTGGGCGGTGTCGAAGACGCGGTGCAAACATATCTGACAGAGGTTCACACGATTACCAAAACTTCGCTTGCTGAACGCACCGACCGGCAAGGGAACGGAAAAGTTCGCATCCAGGATTTTGCGAGCTTCGATCGCGATGGAAATGAAGTTGAGTTCATTGCTTCGGGGCAGGAAGTTAACTTTCGCATTTACTACTCGAGCCAGCAGGACAGAGTCGAAGGAGTAACAGCAGGTATCGGAATTGCTTCTGACAAGGGCTCGTTTGTTAGCCTGCTCAGTAACCAGGTCGCTGGTGAGACTTTTCAAACGATTGGCAGGGAGGGTTTTTTCACCTGCAAGATCAGAAAACTTCCGCTTGCGCCTGGAAGCTACACATTGAGTTTGATAATCCGTTCCAACGAGACAATCACTGATTGGATCCAGCAGGCCGTAACGATTGTGGTTGAGCCCGGTGATTTCTTCGGCACCGGACGCATGCCGCCGGCGTCTCACGCTGGAGTATTGTTGGAGCAGGAGTGGGCTGCGACTTGTTCATGAAAGAGCTAATCAAAAGAGCGTTTTCATTGGCTGGGCTCGGTGTCTATCGCCTGGAGTCGCCGCAAAACAGCAATTCAAAAATGCCGCCCGCGCCGGTCGTTTCGTCGCCGCTCTACCACAATTCAAAAGAAGGTCTGAACGAGTTTTACTCCGACAAAGAAACTGTGGAGTCGTATCTGGATCCCGGCTTCTACGATCGCCTCATAGATTTACTGAGATCTCACGGCGTTGACTATGAGATGAAGCGCGTTGCCGATGTCGGTTGCGGAACCGGCGGTCTGCTAAACGCATTGAAGAATAAAGCGCAAACGCTGTCGCTTACCGGCTTTGAGTATTCTGAAAACGCACTCGCCATCGCTCGCTCGCAAGTTACAGGCGTCGAGTTTTGCTACTTCGATATTTACGAAGGAACACCAAGGCAGTTCGACGTGATCTACTGTATCGAAGTGCTGGAGCATCTTCTCCATCCCGATATCGCACTTCGAAACATTATCGGTATGTTGTCAGGTTCGGGCGTGGCGTTGATCACGGTTCCTAACGGACGAATAGACACGTTTGACGGACATATAAACTTTTGGAGTCCGGAGAGTTGGGAAGTATTTCTGAAGCAGATATGTTCGGGCTACACCATCAAGACAGGTTTGATTGAAGACGGGCAGAACAATTACGCCGTCATCCGGCGAAATGAGAATCCAGCTAAAAGCGAATGACTGAAACCAGGGAAAACGTTGTTGTGGCCCAGGTCGGCTGTGGCTACTGGGGACCAAATGTACTGCGAAATTTTTCGGCCCAGCAGGATTGTTGGGTCAAGTTAGTCGCCGAGATCAATCCTGAACGCCAGGCTTATGTGCGTGCCAACTTTCCGCGCTCGGAAGTCGTCGGATCTCCCGATGCGATCCTGAACGATCCCGAGATTGATGCGGTGATCGTTGCGACGCCCGCTTCGTCGCATTACGCGTTGGCGAAGCAGGTTTTGGAAAGCGGCAAACACGCGTTTGTTGAAAAGCCACTCGCGACCAGCACGACTGAAGCCGACGAGCTCGTGAAGCTTGCGGAGAGTACAGGGAAGACGTTGATGGTGGGACACACGTTCCTCTACAACGCGGCCGTGCGTTACGCGAAGAAGCTTCTGAGCGAAGACGAGCTGGGACAGCTCTACTATATCTACAGCCAGCGATTGAACCTCGGCCAGGTTCGTTCCGATGTAAACGCATGGTGGAACCTCGCGCCACACGACGTCAGCATTCTCATGTATTTCATGAATGGTGAACTGCCTGTATCGGTGTCGGCGGTAGGGGTCAGCTACATTCAACCCGGCATTGAAGACGTTGTATTTGCGACTTTGAAGTGGGCCAGTGGCGTCACCGGACATATTCATGTGAGCTGGCTCGACCCCGGCAAGATTCGCAAGATGACGCTTGTCGGCAGCCGCAAAATGGTTGTCTACGATGATGTTGGCGACGACAAGATCACGATCTTTGACAAGGGTGTTGACCGCGTACCGAAGATTGGCGAGCGGATGGATTACGATCAGTCTGGCGGCTATCAGTTGATCCATCGCACGGGTGACATTTGGTTGCCGAAGGTCAATTTTCAGGAGCCACTGAAGACAGAGGCGGCGCATTTTCTCGAGTGCCTGCGGAAGGATCAGGCGCCATTGACCGGACCAAAACACGCGCGTGATGTGGTTGCGGTGCTCGAGGCGACACAGAAGGCGTTGACGACCGGGCAGACGGTGTCGTTAGCCACGGATTAATACGGATTGGTAGCGGATGGGTTCGTTAATTGGAATTATTCCCGCGGCGGGGAAAGCGACAAGGATGGGGGGTGCCTTACCCAAGGCGCTGATCGAGATCGAGGGGCGCACATTGCTCGAACGATCGATCGAGACGTTGAGGGCGATTGGCGTTGCGAAGGTTGTTGTCGTGGTCGGGCACCTCGGAGACAGCATCGTTGAGTTTCTTTCGGCGCGTGAGTTTGGTGTTCCGGTCAGTACAGTCCAGCAGGAAAATCCACTCGGGCTCGCACACGCCATCGCGACTGCCTCAAACCAGATCGACAACGATTTCGTAGTTCTCTGCCCGGACAACATCTACACGAATCTTCAAGATTTACAACGGGCGCGCGAGATATTCGAGTCGCGCAAACCGGCGTTTATCCTGCTCGCCACCGTCACGCCAAACGAGCAGCGCGATCGCAAGTCGTACGTCATCTCTGCTCATCGCAACCTCGACGACAATCTTTTCGACTATCGAAACTCCACCGCCAACACCTCCGGCCTCGGCATCAACTCCACCGGCTGCGTCTTCTTCCGCCGCGACGCGCTCGACTTTCTCCCCTCGTTCGCCGAGTTGAACCGGGAACACATTTTCCGTGATTATCTCGACCACATTACCGCCAAACACGCGGCGATGATCTATTTATTGCGCGGAATGCGTTATGATTTTTCCGCACCCCCTGACGTCCAGAATTATCTCGAGCTTCAGAAACGGCTGAGCAACACGTCGGGTGCGGGTGTGAGTGCGATTCTGATAAACAGCCGTGGCCAGGTCTTGCTTCAGCAACGCGACGATAATCCCGCGATCAGGTACCCCGGCCACTGGAGTCTGTTTGGCGGCTCGATCGAAGACGGCGAGTCAGCGGCCACAGCCGTCGCTCGCGAAGTGAAGGAAGAGATCGATTTCGAACTGAAAAACTTTGGTCTCTTTCGAGAGTTTGTGCAAAACAACAAGCGAGAGTTCGCGTTCGTCGGCGAGTTGTCGGCAGAGCTGGACGACCTGACCTTGAGCGAAGGACAGGGCATGAACGTTTTTTACCCTTCGCAGTTGCCGGAGTTATTGATCAGGCCAGACGACAAAGAGACACTTAAAGAATACTTTGGAGTTTAAGGATGACCGAAAGAGTGAACCAGGATCGAGATGAATTTGCGCGCTTCAAACGCGACATGTGGAACACGACCGACTACGACAGTTGGTTCAAGCCCGCTCGCGGACAGGTTATCGACACGCTCGAAAAAGCCGCTCTCAAAAAGGCGCTGGAGGGTCGAAAATACGATCGTGCTCTCGATGTTGGTATCGGCGACGGGCGTCTGTTGCCGATTTATGCGCCACACGCAGCTCACGTGACCGGCATGGACATTTCGTCAAAGCAACTGGACGCCGCCTCGCAGGCCGCTCAGAAACTCGGGGTGTCATTCGATACCGTGCTCTGCCAGGAAGCCTCGCGAATCGATCTGCCCGACAATTCTTATGACCTGATCGTCTGTTCGCGAGTGCTGCAGCACGTTTTTAACTGGCGCGAGTCTGTCGCTGAGTTTGCGCGGATTTTGAAGCCGGGCGGCGATCTCGTGCTTTTGACTTACAACCGGCTTTCAATATACGGTTTGAAGAAGTATTACCAACACAAGTTCCAGAACCCTACGAAGGGTCGTTTTCAAAACCCAGTGGGCTTGGCGCGAGAACTCAAGAAGGACGGGCTCGTTATCGATTACTTTGCCGGCGGCCTGATGGGCCAACCAGATCTTTTCAGCAAGGATCTCAGGCCCTCGTCGCGCGATTTTATCTACATGCTGGAGAAGCTTGCGGCCGTTTCACCCGTGAAGTATCTCGGCAGCCGTTTGATTATCAGAGCCAGCAAGCCCACATCACATTAAGTAAGAAAGAACAGATGACCAATAAGATTCCACTCGTCGGTCTTTTCGACCAGTACCAAACAATCAAACCGGAAGTAGACGCCGCTATCCAGGAAATCATCACGAGCAGCGCGTTTGTCGGCGGCGAAGCAGTGCGTCGTTTTGAAAAGGATTTTGCTGCTTACTGCGAAGCCAAAGCATGTGTGGGTGTCGGCAACGGCACCGACGCTCTTTATCTGACGCTGCGAGCGTTGGGTATCGGTGCGGGTGATGAAGTGATCACCGTAGCTCATACATTCATTGCCACTTCTGAAGCAATTTCGGCGACTGGAGCGTTGCCGATCTTCATCGACGTTCTCGACGACACGATGCTGATGGATCCGGCGAAGATCGAGCCGGCCATTACACCGCGAACAAAAGCCATCGTGCCGGTTCATCTTTACGGTCAGTCATGCAATATGGACGCGATCATGGAGATCGCTCGCAAGCATGGATTGAAAGTCGTCGAAGACGCAGCACAGGCACACGGGGGGCGTTGGCGTGGTCAACGCGTGGGTTCGATCGGCGATGCAGCCACGTTCAGTTTTTATCCCGGAAAGAATCTTGGTGCTTTTGGTGACGCGGGTGCGGTCGTTAGTCAGGATGAGGATTTGATGGAGCATGTTCGAATGCTCGCGAATCATGGCCGGCTCGAGAAATACACGCACAAGATGGAAGGCGTGAACAGTCGTCTCGATGGCATCCAGGCCGCGATTCTGAGTGTGAAGCTTCGTTATCTCGACGAGTGGAATAGCAAGCGTCGTTCACATGCAGATTTTTATCTTGATTCGTTGTCGCCAACTGAGTTTCGCCCTCAGGCGGTGAATCCGAATGCGGAGCCGGTGTGGCACTTGTTTGTGATCCGCGTTGCGGAACGTGAGGCGTTGCAGAAGAAGCTGAAGGACGAGGGCGTCGCGACCGGGATCCACTATCCGGTTCCACTGCACCTTCAGCCGGCTTACGAGAACCGGCAGATTCCGCTCGGTAGCTTGCCGGTAACCGAAGCCGCAGCCAACCAGGTGGTGAGTTTGCCGATGTATGCGGAACTTACCGAGTCGCAACTCGAGTTGATAGTGAATGCAATGACGATGGCGAACGTCTCCGCGTAAATCCGCGTCCATCCGCGTTCAAAGTGGCAACCAAACTAAAGAAGCTTGTGTTGTTTGGCCTGAGACTGGTCTGGGCACTGGTCGTCCTGTTGGCAGTCTGCGTTGCGTGGGTGGTGCTGTTTGTCGTCTTCCTGCCTTTTCTAATCGTCGCGGCGATTGTCGGAGGCCGCTCAGAACAAGGCGAGCTCTCGACGACGGGAGGAAAGTTTGAACCCGACGCTGATCCATCCAGGCCTCTGATCTTCGATCGCCGCCACGATGTCTCGAAACTATTCGGCTGCAACACGAGGAATGTCCAGTATCGCTGGAACGTTTTTTCCTCACGGCTGGAAGAGATTCGAAAACGGTTTGAGTCGCCGCGCGCAATGGATTTTGGCGCCGGTTCTTTACGCGACTCGTACGAGCTTGCACGCCTCGGCTTTTGCGTCACCGCCGTCGATCTCGATCCAACTGTGACCCAGCGCTACTATCGCTCTTACGACTGGAGCGCCGTTCGTTGTCCCCCGACAATCTTTACCGAACCTATCGAGACATTGAAGTCTGACTTCCACCTCGCGATCGCGTTTGACGTGATCGAACATCTCGAAGATCCTTCGAGCTATTGCCGTCGCATTCACTCTTTGCTCAACGAAGGCGGATTCTTTTTTTCAATCGTTCCCAATCGTCGCAGCATCTTCGAACGCTATTTCAAGCACTCAAACACGAAACAACGAGCGAAAGGCGTCCCCTTTGTTCCGGGCGTCCCGCATCTACAATTCAAGCTTCCGGAGGAATGGGAAAAGTTATTTGCCGACTGTGGCTTCAAAATCGTCCAGCACGACATGGCGATTGGTTTTTTCGTGAACGATTGCTGGACCGGTCTACTCGGTTTGCCGCTCAGAGTTTACGTCACGCCGATGCTGGCCCACGTCGCGCACATCCTCGGAAAGAGCTTCAACCAGGTCGCATTTGAAGAACGATTTTCCCCGCCCTGGCTGATGAAGCGTGTCGACGCTCTCGATCAACTTTGCAAGAAGCAGTTTGCCTCCAGATTCGGATGGAACCTGATAGTTGCTACCAAATAGCATGCGGATTCTAATCTTCGACACTCACTATCAGGAGTCGCTGCGTCTTGTTTATGAAAACAATCCGCAACTGGCGCAACGCACTTCCGCCGAGCAACTTCGCTTCATTTACGACACCGGCTTTGGGCGTGCCGATTCACTGCCGCTGAATCTGGAAAAACTCGGACATCAAACGCAGCAGTTCATCGTCAACGCTGCTCCAATTCAAATCCGCTGGGCCGAAGAGCATGGTCTGAAGATCGACACCACACGTTCATTCGCGCTGAAAGTCCAACAGCGACTGCAACGACAGGCTGATCGACTTCGGACCAAACCGCTGCCGCTGGGCCGCTATATTCCCGCATGGGAGATGGAAGTCTTGAAAGCTCAAGCCCGGGCTTTCAAACCGGATGTCATCTTCATTTGCGATGTGCTTTACCTGCCGGCCCACTTTCACGAAGCGTTGAAAGAGTGGACGAAGCTGCTGGTCGGGGAAATGGCTTATCCGATTCCTCCCGGTCTCGATCTGCGTCCATTCGATCTGGTTATCAGTGCGGCGCCGCATTTCGTCGAGCGACTGCGAAAGGCCGGCACTCGTTCGGAGTTGCTGCGACTGGGTTTCGAAGAAACGATTCTCAAACGACTCGAACCACAAGCAAAGAATGCGGAATTGGCCTTTATCGGATCAGTTGGCAGGGACCACCAACAACGACTGGCGCTGCTCGAAGAACTCTGTCGCAAAGTTCCGATTTCGTTTTGGGGCGCTGGAGCGGACAGCCTGCCGCCCGATTCGCCGTTGCGTGGCCGCGTGAATCCGCCGCTCTGGGGCTACGACATGTACCAGCAATTGCAGCGCTCGAAGATCGCGCTCAATATCCACATCGACATGGCCGAACAGTACGCGGCTAACATGCGTCTCTACGAAGCCACCGGCGTCGGCACGATGCTGTTGACTGACTGGAAAACAAATCTTCACGAGATGTTTGAAATCGGCAAGGAAGTGGTCGCTTATCGTTCCGTGGAAGAGTGCGTCGAGCTGGTTAACTATTATTTAGCGCACGACAGCGAGCGCGAGGCGATTGCGAAGGCCGGTCAGCAACGCACCTTGTCTGAACATTCCTATTATCATAGGATGCAGGAACTAACCGAAATCCTGAATCGCTATCTACACGATTAAGACATGTCATCTGTTCTTACTATTGCCTCGCGGCTTAAAGGAAGTGTTGGGAAAACTGCCTGGGACGTGGTCCGGCGCAAACGTCTCGCTTCCTACCTTAAATCCGATCGCCGCCCGTGGCGCGAGGGCTATCACGAGTATCGTGAGAAATGTTTGAGTGAGGCAGTCAATGACGATTCGCTGCTCGACACGTTAGCCGCCAATCGACCATTGCCTGACGGCTACGGCTATCGCCTCGACGCGCGAATTATCGAAATCCCGTGGGTGCTTTCGCGCGTGCGGCACTCGAAAGGCGGGCGCTTTCTCGATGCCGGATCGGCGCTGAACTATGATTTTGTCTTGACCTCACCTGCACTTAAAGACAAGCAAACAACTGTGCTGACTCTCGCGCCCGAAGGTCAGGCTTTCTGGCAACTTGGGGTGTCGTACGTGTTTGGTGACTTGCGCGATCTGGATTTCCGCGACGAGCGTTTTGATGCAGTCGCGTGCATCTCGACGATCGAACACATCGGCATGGACAACACGATGTACGCCGAGAATCTCGAGATCGCTCAGCGCAGTGACCCGAGTGAATTCATCCTCGCGGTGAAAGAGCTCAAACGCGTGCTCAAACCAGGCGGATCGTTTTTCGTCTCGTTTCCATTTGGCCGCTACGAAAATCACGGCTGGTTTCAGCAGTTCGACTCGGCGCTGGTCGACACGCTCGTGAATGCGTTTGCGCCTTCACAACATCACGAGGCCATTTTTCAATACCATCCTGACGGTTGGCAGCTAAGCAATCGCGAAGCTTGTAAGGATTGCGAGTTCTTTGATGTGCACACCAGTAAGTACTCCGATCCGAATTCTACGATTGAATACCCACCAGATTATCCTGCCGGCGAACGTGGTCTTGCTTGTCTGGAGTTGAAGAAGTGAGGCGACTGTTTGCGCGGTTGAATCGTGAAGACACGATCGAGCTGCGCGAGTTTGAGAGCTTCGCTGCCGCGTTGCGTGATTCCGACTCCTACGAAGATCCGCGACTGATTGAAGTAGTAAAAGAAAAGACGCTGCGGTATCGCGAGAGTCTTGTGCAGAAGCCGCCTGTACGCACGCGGCAGCTCGTTCAGAATTTGTTTGTGTTGTCGTACGTCGAGCCACAGCGAGCGATAAATGTGTTGGAGATCGGTGGGGCGTGTGGTGCGAGCTACTTCGAGACGGAGGTGATGCTGCCGGGAAGAATTCGGCACTGGTCGATTGTCGAAACTCCGGCGATGGCGGCAGCGGGTGAAAGCCTCCCCAATCTCTCGTTCCATTCAGACATTCATTCAGCAACCGACAAACTCGAGTCACGAGATCTCGCGATCGCGCAGGGTGCGCTGCAGTATGCGGACGACCCGCTGCAAACGCTCGCCGAGCTTTGCGCTCTCGAACTCTCGTACATCTACGTTACGCGCACGGCTGTCGCCGACACGCAAAATCCAATCTTCACCAGCCAG
>DATNFX010000297.1:0-28624 GCA_035606195.1 Pyrinomonadaceae bacterium | reverse complement strand
GGATTGGTGGCCGGTTTTGGGAAACTTGTCTTAGCTTGCTACTTGATTAACACGCGCCGACAGCCCATCGCTTGACCGTCCCTCCCAGAGGAGAGCTGACCGTAATAGTAATAATAGCGATAAAGGCTCTGACTCATGTCGAGAAATAGGATAGCGGCGAGGCGCAGAATGGTCAAGACAAAATAGGCGCTATAAGTCCTCCAGGACCTATTTCAGGCTGAGACTTTGCCGGGATTTCAGGAAATCTGCCCACGGATCGCCCTTTTTCTTCAAGAGCTCAGGAACATTTGTGATCGTGAAATCCCGGATCTTCACGCCCTTCTCGACCTGCTTCCACGTCAACGGCATCGAAACCGTCGCCCCAGGCTTGGCGCGCGCGGTGAAAACCGCAGCCAAACTCTTACCACGCGCATTCTGCATCCAGTCAACGTAAACCTGCGTGCTCTTACGCTTCGCAATCGTTCTTTCCACCGTCGCGATCTTCGGCGCGCGTTGCGCGACTTCGGTGGCGAAGAGCCGTGCAAACTCAGCCACTTTGTCGTACTCGTTTGCCGGCTTCAGTGGCACGTAGATATGAATGCCTGACGAGCCGGAAGTCTTTGGGAACGCCTGCAAACCAATCTCATCCGCAACTTCCTTCACCACGAGTGCAACCTGCAAAACGTTTTCCCACGGTGCAGCTTTCGGATCGAGATCGATCGCAATCCAGTCAGGCTTCTCGAGACGTTTGAGCGTGGAGTGCCACGGATGCTGTTCGATCGTTCCAAGAGTGACGAAGTGCAAGAGAGAGGCGGTGGTTGAGTAGACGCCGTAATCCAGCTGCCGGCCTTCCTGATTTGTGAGTCTCGCAGTCTTGATGAAGTCGGGTGCGCTGTCGAGGTCCTGCTGAAAAAACATCGGCGCCTTGATGCCACGTGGATAACGCTGCAGGATCGCCGGGCGGTCCTGCAGAAACGGCATGATGTAATCGGCGACGTGCAAATAGTAACTAAGCAGATCAAACTTCGTGAGTTTCTCGTCGGGCCAGTAAATACGGTCCAGGCTCGTTACTGACACTTGTTCGCGTCCGACTTTGAGCAGGAGATCGCCTTTTGGGCGGTTTAGACTCAAAAACTCCTCAACCGTGACAACGGTGCCACCTTTTTGACGAGTTCGCTTTACTTCAGACACCTTGATCTGTTCTTTTGCCATGAGCACATATTTTAATCCTGGAGGTTTACGATGCGAACAATAATTCTTGGTCTCATCTTAGCAACCCTTCCCGGCCTCTTCCCGCAACCGGCGCCAGCAACGGTAACCTACAATCTCGATGCCAGCCAGAGTAAATTCATGGCCCACGCCAGCAGGAGCGGACTGTTCTGGTTCAAAGGCAAGAGTCATCACCTCGCCGCGAGTGAATTCACCGGACAAGTCGAGCTTACACCCGATACGATCACACCTGCATCGTTGCGGCTGGTGGTTAAAGCCGCCTCGCTGCACGAGACCGGCGCGGAATTCACCGAACCTCAAAAGCAGATCATCAACAAAGAACTGAAGGACATCGTGCTGCATCCGGACCAGTATCCGGACATTACTTTTCAAAGCACTAACGTAACTGTGAAAACATCTGCGGCGGGTCGTTATGAAGTGAAGATTGACGGAAACTTAACGCTTCATGGCGTTACGCGGCGCGCCACGATTCCAGCAGTCGTGACACTCAATGGAAACGATCTGCGCGCGGTCGGCGAGTTCAGTATCGATCGCGACGACTTTAAGGTAAAAGCGACTTCAGCGTTTCACGGTTTGGTGAGGGTTGATGACGACGTGAAATTTGAGTTCGATATCGTGGGCCACAGATAGCCGTTAACTGATAGCCACGTTCGGCTGCGGCGCGGCGGCTTCCGCCTTTACCGATTCTGCCGGCACGTAAAAAAGAATTCGCCCACAGTTATCACACGTGATGATCTCATCACCACGACGGATCTCAGCCATCACCTGTGGTCGCAGCGACATGAAGCACGCGGTACACGAACGATTGCGAGCTTCCGCCACTGCCACGCCGTCGCGGATACGAGCCTTGATTCGCGAGTAGAGATTGCTGGTCGGTTTCGGCAGATTGGCAAACACCTCTTCGCGCTCTTTACTAGCTGTCACCAATCGCTCAGCGTTGGCTTTGGACTCTTCGTCAAAAGCTTTCAGTCGCGCTTCTCGATCTGAGTTGAGAGTCGCAATCTCGTCTGCTCTTTCGCTCAAGGCTGCCTGCGCCTGATCGAGTTGCTCCATTTGTTCGAGAATCTGCGTTTCCAATGCGGAGATTTGTTTGCGGGCGGAATCTGCTTCACGAATAGCGGCGGTGTATTCATCCTGCCTCTTCGACGACATCAAGTTTCGTTCAGCTCTCTCGGCGCGGCCCTTTTGTTCGACGACCTCGATTTCCAGTTTCGCGCGAGTGTGTTTGGCTTCGTCGCGGCGGGTTTCCAGTGCTCTAATTTCAAAGGCGCGCTGATCGAACTCTCCTTCGATCTCAGCGCGCCTTTCGGGTATCGCTTCCTGGTCTTTTTCTAGTTTTCGTATGGTCGTATCAAGATTCTGCAAAGCGATTAACTGCTGCAATTCCGCTTTCACTTATTCACTCCTTAAAAGATCAGGACTATTAATGACTCGTTTCATGGCTTTTGGATCATCACACAACCACAGCGTTTGACGCAAGTATCCACAGATTACACAGATGAAATCTGCGTAATCTGTGGACTGATTTGTTTTGGTCGTTAGATCGGGCCTTGTGGACCTCGGACTCTCGGCGTCACGCGGATGCGCGGCAATGGAACCCTGATTTGAGGCATCCGGACGTTAATTGTCGGAGTGGAAGGGACGACGATATCGGGCATGGCGATCTCGATGTCGGGAATCGTCGGAATCTCGATTCGCGGAATCACGATCCGACGTCCGATCTGCGGGTTACCCGTTGTTCCTGAGAAGCCACCACCCTCGCGTGGCGTCACGTGAATCGTTTGCTGCGACTTGTTGCGGACAATCGTGAGCGTAACATCGCCCTCTTTCTTACGATTGATCGCACGCGAGATGTCGCCCGGAGAATCGACCGCCTCGCCGTCAACAGCAGTTATCACGTCACCCGCTCTTATACCCGCTTTGGACGCTGGTCCATCATCAGTGACTGAGGTCACGAGCGCGCCTTTGCCGTCGGCGATACCAAAATAGTCTGCGAGTTGTTTGGTGAGCGACATCGTGCTCACGCCGATGCGACGGCTGTTGCTCAGATAGAATGAGAGGCCGTCGTTGTCGAAGTTTGGAAAGCTACCTCGGTTGAGCGGCGTTTCCCATTTAAAACCCTTCAGCTCGGGACCTTCCCATTTAAAGACATGGGGTTGGCCGTTGAAGAAGTTGTTGGCCATGTTCGTGTTGTTGCGTTTGCCGATGGTCGCGGTAACTTCCTGTTCGCTGCCGCCACGACTGATCGCTACTTTCACTGACTGGTCCGGAGACAGTTCAGAGACGAGACGATTGAGTTTGCGGACGCTCGAGACGTTCTCGCCGTCGAGGCGCAGGATGACGTCGTCTTTGCGCAGCCCGGCCTTCTCAGCGGGACTGTCTTTTACGACCTGGGTAATGCCGACCCCGCGCACCTGGTTCACGCGATAACGGCTCATGTTCTCGCGGCTGATGTTTTCCGCGTAAACACCCAGAAACCCACCGCCGTCGATGAATAAGGAAAAGTTCTGATCGATGACGTCGTCAGGCGGTTCAGTAGGCGCGGGAGGCGAAGTTTGCTGCGCTACCGCAATTCCTGAAGAGAGAAATAGAGCAAGCAGGAGACCGATAGAATATTTTGCTTTCATTCGAGTTTCCTCCGGAAGAGTTTGACCCGTACACGTCCGAACGAGCGCCCGGTTCCAGAATTTTTAGCCGCGGATTTTTCGGATCTGTGTAAATCGGATTTACACGGATCAGTCAAATCTGTGGCTTATAAACTTCCGTCTGTCCGCTGAGTTCGTAGGCGATTTTGCCTTCGGAGTGAGCCAGGTCGAGGTGGGCGACGGCCTCGGAAACCGATAGAAAGCGGTGAACATCGTCGGCATTGGGAAACATTGTGAGCGCGACGTCCCAGGCAGTAACGCCATTCTTGCTGACGAGGCTGATGACCTGCGACTGCCTGTCCTGAAAAGCGCGGAAGTAACGATGGAAGAGTTCTTCAAAATCTCGTATGGGTTCTCCGTGCCCGCCATACACGAGCGTCGGCGAGAATGATCTCAACCGCGCCAGGCTCACCAGGTACTCCGCGAGGGATGGGAAACGCCGCGAAGGATCGACCGGATCGGGCGACAACACGGGATTCGGCGTGATGCGTTTCAACACGCAATCGCCGGCGATGACCGTGCGATCCGCTTCGCGAAGAAACGAGCACGATCCCGGCGTGTGTCCCGGTGTGTGCAGAATGCGCAGACTTCCCGATTCAAACTCTAGTTCAGCTTCGTCCCAGAGCGACGTGTATTCATCGTCGCCAAACGAGTCGGAATACTTGCGCATGTGCTCGTAGAGTCCGCGCATCCCCAGGATCTCGTTGTCAGGTACACCTGCGCGCACCAGCAACATGCGATGCTCTTCGTACTCAAGCCGGCTGTGGCGATGCCCGGTCTCCCAGTTATGAACAAACACCTCCGCATTCTTTGCTTCATCACGCAAAGACCTCGCGAGTCCACAGTGATCCTCGTGTGCGTGAGTGAGTACGATGCGGCGCAGATCCGAAACGAGAAAACCAGCCTTACGCATACCAGCGCGCAACGCTTCGATCGCCTCTTTAGTCTTCGGCCCGGTGTCGATAATCGTCAACGGATCTTCAGCGATCAGATAGACGTTTACCGGGCCAATATAAAAAGGCGTGGGCAGTGAGATAGGGACGACGCGCATTAGATGATTGCCAATTTCCAATTGCCAATTTCCAATTGAGTCGCCCAATCGGCAATCGGCAATCGGCAATTAGTAGATCCACTTGTTAGCCGCGATGAGATCGTCAGCGATACGTTGGCGCGCGACGATTGCGTTCATCGGCTGCAATTTGGTGAACCGTCGCAGCGCGGCGAGCAACGTTCGCAGTTCATCGCCCTCCGACATTCCCGCCAGCGTGCTCTTCGCTTTCGACTCAATCCTCCCGACGGCGTCGTTGCAGAACACACGCGTCATATCAACATAACGTTCCGCGGCTTTTTCGCCCTGTGACGAGGCGAGCTTTCGCGCACGCAGGATCGCGCTTTCCATCGCGTAGGTATCCATAATGATGTCGGCGATTCCCATCAGGACCTCCTGCTGATCGCCAAGCTTCATCATGTACTTTTGCGCGGCGGTGCCAAGCGTCATCAAAGCGACTTTCTTCGCGTTTGTAGCCAGCTTCTGCTCGGCTGCGAGGAGTGTTTCGTCGTCGTCAAGACCCTGAATTTTCGGCGACAACACTTCATCCATCAACGCCTGCGCAGCCGGCAACAGCGCCAGGTTTCCACTCAAAGCACTCTTCATCAAGCGGCCCGGAATCAACATGCGGTTGATTTCGTTAGTGCCTTCAAAGATGCGATTGATACGCGAGTCGCGATAAGCACGCTCAGCAGGATAGTCTGCGGAGTAGCCGTAACCACCGTAAATCTGCACCATCTCGTCGACCACAAAATCGCAGTACTCAGAAAGCGCGACCTTTATAATCGAACACTCAGCCGCGTACTCCTCGATCGCTCGCAGACGCGCATCCATATCTTTCGAGTCAACCGCGCCGATCCCCGCCTCGATCATTCCGAGCGTGCGATAGATCATCGACTCGCCGACCCACGTGCGAATCGCCTGTTCGGCAAGTTTCGCTTTGATCGCGCCAAACGACGAGATCGATTTACCAAACTGATGTCGCTCGTTGGCGTAACGCACTGACTCATGAACCATCAACTTCATTCCGCCAACGCACATCGCGCCCAGTTTGAAGCGACCAATATTCAGCACGTTGAAAGCGATCTTGTGACCTTTGCCGACTTCACCGAGCAGATTCTCCACCGGCGTCCGAACATCCGAGAGCACGAGCGCGGTGGTGCTCGAACCCTTGATGCCCATCTTGTGTTCTTCGGCGCCCGAAGTCAGACCCGGCTGACGTTCGATGATAAACGCGCTGAACTTGTCGCCATCGACTTTGGCGAAGACGATGAAGATGTCGGCGAAGCCGCCGTTGGTGATCCACATCTTCTCGCCGTTCAGAATGTACTCCTTGCCGTCGTCACTCAGACGCGCGGTCGCTTTCGCTGCCATCGCGTCGGAACCCGAGCCGGCTTCGGTCAATGCATAAGCCGTGATCAGCTCGCCCGCGGCAATCTTCGGCAGGTATTTCTGCTTCGCGGCGTCGGTCGCGAAGTACACAATCGGAAGGAGACCGATGCCACTCTCCGCGCCAAGCGTCGTCGCAAATGAAGCTGAGCGTCCGATGTTCTCGCCAATGAGCGCGCCACTCGTCTGGTCCAAGCCCAGGCCACCATATTCTTCCGGGATATTGGCGCCAATCAATCCGAGTTCAGCCGCTTTGCCGACGAGCTCGCGCGACAGTTTCCAGTCGTGCTTCTCGAGTTCGTCGATGCGAGTCACCACTTCGTTGTCGATAAACTGGCGGGTGGTATCGGCGATCATGCGATGCTCTTCCGTGAAATCTTCGGGTGTGAAGATCTCTTCCGGCTGACGCTCCTCGATCAGAAACGCGCCACCTTTGATAAGTTTCTTCTGTTCGGCTACGGCTGACATATTGATCCTTTCTTATCCACAGATTACACAGATTCTTTCTGTGTAATCTGCGAAATCTGTGGATTATATTCGTTCGAGAATTCCGGCGGCGCCCATACCGCCGCCCACACACATGGTCACCATCCCGTATCGTCCGTTGCGACGCTCCAACTCGCGCAGAATGCTGGCGGTCAACTTCGCGCCAGTGCAGCCGAGCGGGTGGCCTAACGCAATCGCACCGCCATTGACGTTGACCTTATCCGGATCCAGGCCCAGCGTTTTGATCACGGCAAGCGACTGCGCCGCAAACGCTTCGTTCAATTCGATCACGTCAATGTCGTTCAACGTCAGTCCGGCAAGCTTCAACGCCTTTGGAATTGCGAACACTGGCCCAATACCCATTTCTTCCGGCGGACAGCCGGCAGTTGCGTAAGCAATAAAACGCGCCATCGGCTTCGCGCCGAGCTCGCGCGCGCGTGAGTCAGACATCACGATCGCCGCAGCAGCGCCATCAGACATTTGCGAAGAGTTGCCGGCCGTGATCGTTCCCTTGACGTGGAAAGCCGGCTTTAGTTTTGCCAGACCTTCCGCAGACGAGTCGCGCCTGACGCCTTCGTCCTTATTAAATACAACCTCGCGGCGCTGCTTTTTACCCTTCTCATCCAACTCTTCCAACACCACGTGCAGCGGCACGACCTCGTCCGCAAACTTATCCGCATCGAGCGCCGCCGCTGCGCGTGTGTGCGAGCGGAGCGCGAACTCGTCCTGTTGCTCGCGAGTCACTTCATACTTGCGCGCCACGTTCTCCGTCGCCAGGCCCATGCTCAGATAGAAGTCAGGATAATGTTCGACCAGGTAAGGATTCGGCCTGATGATGTGACCACCCATCGGGATCATCGACATCGTTTCCAAACCACCCGCGACGATCACATCCGCTCCGCCGCTCTTGATGCGATCCGCCGCCATCGCAATCGACTGCAAACCTGACGAACAAAATCGATTGATCGTCATCGCGCTCGTCTCAACCGGCAGACCCGCGCGAATCGCAGCCGCGCGAGCAACATTCATCCCCTGCTCCGCTTCCGGCATGGCACAACCCATGATCACATCTTCAATCTCTGACGCCTCGAGCCCCGGCACGCGCGCCAGCGCCTCCTTGATAACCGTCCCGCCCATCTCATCAGGACGTGTCGTCCTCAACGTTCCCTTCGGCGCCTTACCAACCGCCGTTCGCACCGCCGATACAATCACTGCTTCTCTCATAACTCACCCCAATCCGTATAAATCATGCTTTAAGATCCGTTTTATCCGTGATCCTAATTACGTAACGGCTTGCTTGTTTTGAGCATGTGCGCAAGTCGTTCCTGCGTCTTCCGCATACCCACCAACTTCAGAAACGCCTCTCGCTCCAGGTCCAACAAATACTGCTCGGAAACGCGCGTCGGATGATTCAAATCGCCGCCGGTCAGGATGCGCGCGAGCTGCGTCCCAATCTCAGCATCGTGATCCGAAATATATCCCGCACGCTTCATCTGATGAATCCCGAGTTTCAAAGTGGCGAGCGCCGGGTCGCCCAACGCGAGAATGTCTTTGCGTTGCTGCGGCTGCACGTAACCACTCGCCGCGAGCGCCAGCACTTCCTTCTTTGCATCCGCAATCAGACGATCTGCGTTCATCGAGATTGAGTCGTCCTTCGTCAGGAATCCCAACGACCTCGCTTCTTCCGCCGAAGTCGCAACCTTCGCCAGCGCGATCGTCTCGAAGGCGCGCTTCACGAAGGGAAACGGATCCGCATCGTTCACACCTTTAGGAATCGAGTCCATCACGCGCAGCAGCATCTCCTTTGTGCCGCCACCCGCAGGAATGATTCCGACGCCAACCTCGACTAACCCGATGTATGTCTCCGCCGCTGCTCTGACGCGGTCGCCGTGCAAGACCATTTCGCAGCCCCCGCCAAACACCATCTGAAACGGAGCCACCACCACCGGTTTCGGCGAGTAGCGCAAGCTCATCGTCGCCGACTGGAAAACACGGCCCATCATGTCGAGCTCGTCCCAGTTTTCTTCCTGGGCTTCCATCAACATCAACATGATGTTTGCACCGACACAGAAGTTCACGCCCTGATTGCCGACTACGAGTCCGACAAAGTTTTTCTCAACTTCGCCAAGTGAGTACTTCAGCATCTGCAGCGTGTCGCCGCCAATCGCGTTCATCTTCGAGTGAAACTCGAGACACGCAACACCGTCGCCGATGTCGATCAGCGAAGCTCCGGCATTCTTCTTGATCACACCGGTGCAGTCTTTAATAGACTTCAGAATCAGAACGCCCGGAGGATCGGGAAGCTGAACATACTTGCCACTCGCGAAATCGTAGTAAAACTGTTGCGCGTCTTCTTTCTTGTAGAACGACTTCGCACCCGACGCCAGCATCTGTTCGACGTTCGCCGGCACGGTCATCCCTTCTTCTTTCATCCGTGCGACTGACTTCTCGACGCCGATTGCATCCCAAACTTCAAACGGTCCCAGCTCCCAACCAAAACCCCAACGCATCGCGCGATCGACTTCGACCACCGTGTCGGCGATTTCAGGAATGCGCTTGGCTGCGTAAGTGAGCGTCTTGGAAAGCGTCTTCCAAAGGAAAGCGCCGGCGCGGTCTTTGCCCCACGTCAATGTCTTGATGCGCTCCGGCAAGTCCTCGATATTCTTCGCCATGT
The DNA here is from genome assembly GCA_035606195.1 of Pyrinomonadaceae bacterium. Classification (GTDB taxonomy): domain Bacteria; phylum Acidobacteriota; class Blastocatellia; order Pyrinomonadales; family Pyrinomonadaceae; genus PSRF01. The sequence goes on along the minus strand of DATNFX010000297.1, from coordinate 19,173 downwards.
CGAGCGAGGGAAGTTTGACTTTCTCAGCGGGGCGATAGTCGATCGTGGCGGTGTCGAGCGCCCAGATCTCGCGCTTGTCGCCTTCGCCTTTCTGCTTTTTGTAGAAGCCGGCTTTGGTCTTGTTGCCGAGCAGGCCGCGTTGGACCATCGTGCCGAGCATTTCCGGTACGACGAACATCGCGCGCTCTTCGTCTTCCGGCAGAGCTTCGTAAAGGTTCTTAATGACGTGCGTGAAGACGTCCAATCCGACTAAATCGAACGTGCGGAACGTTGCGCTCTTTGGACGACCGACGGCAGGTCCCGTCATCTTGTCGACTTCTTCGATCGAGTAGCCATCCTCGAGCATCGTCTTGATCGTGTAGAGCGCGCCGAAAGTTCCGATACGATTAGCGATGAAGTTTGGACGATCCTTCGCCGGCACCACTCCTTTGCCGAGACGCTGATCGAGAAAGCCGTAAAGGAAGCAGGAGACTTCCGGCCTCGTCCACTCGGTGCGAATGATTTCGACGAGATGCAGATAGCGCGGTGGATTAAAGAAGTGAACGCCGAGAAAGTGTTGTTTGAAGTCGTCGGAGCGACCTTCGGCAAGCAGGTGAATCGGAATACCGCTGGTGTTTGACGCGACGATCGAACCCGGGCGGCGATGTTCTTCGACACGCTGGAACAGCGAGCGCTTGATTTCGAGATTCTCAACGACAGCCTCGACGATCAGGTCGCAGTCTTTGATCTTTGCGAGATCGTCATCGAAGTTTCCCGCGGTCACGAGCTGCGCATTCTCCGGCACGAAGAACGCCGCGGGTTTAGCTTTGACCGCGGCCTCGAGGCCATTCCGCGCAATTCGATTGCGAACCTGTGCATTTTCGAGGCTGAGTCCCTTCGCCTGCTCCTCGGGCGTCACCTCGCGTGGCGCAATATCGAGCAACAGCGTGGGCACGCCCGCATTCGCGAGATGCGCGGCAATCTGCGCCCCCATAGTCCCCGCCCCCAAGACCGCCGCCTTCTCAATCCTCATCATCCCTCCCGACACTTCCTTCAGATTATAGCCCGCATAATACTGAATGAACGCTCATTCAGCAACAGTTCCGGCCGGAAATGGAGTTAATCATCTGCTGCTGCTGCTGCTGTGGGATCCGGCATTAAATGAAATTCGTCGGGCATAAAGTGAAATTGCGCGGACGATGCTTTTCTGCACCGAATTTGGCCGATTCATCATTCACAATCTGCTTGTCGCAATTCTTTGCTAATAGCAAATGCCTGCCTTTGCTGACATGTACAAGATCCTAACCGCGTGTGGACCTTTCGGACTTCTTTTAATGTGGCTCAGCGTCAATGTGTGCCACTCAACGTTAAGATTTGAAACCAATGAAATTCTTAGAGAAATGGAGCGGTCAGCGAAATTTCAGGTTATGGCCGAAAACTGTAGGAAAATTTCACGTTATGCCCGACAAGAATTTCATTTAATGACCGAATCGTCCGCGTAAGTTATTGATTCGGCTAATAGGCCAATTTCACTTTATGACCGAACCCACATCAACTGATGAAGCTCTGTGTTGGGATCATGAACTGAATGCGATGTTGACCGGACGTAGAAGCGAATTGTTTACTGGAAGAGACGAATCACTTGTTCTGCGGCTGCTTCCGAGAAAATCTCGCTCTCGTCAAGCAGCAGGTCTGGTTGGACCGGGATCAGCTTTTTGTCTTTGGCGAGCCGGTACCAACCACCACCCGTGAGGTTCAGGAGAACAGAGTCATCGGAGGGTATTTGACCCGATCGTGCGACCTTCAGCAACGTCGCAAAGGCGACGGCACTGGCTGGATCGACATCGATGCCCTCGGTCTCCTCGAACAGCCGAGCGGCATGGAGCGTTTCCAGATTGTCGGCGACCAGCATGTCGCCCTTCGTTTCTATAAGAGTGTCGTAAACACCGCCGCGCACGGCATAAGGTGGTTGCCGGTTTGAGAGGACATGGGCCGCAATTTGTCGTATCTGTTTCTTGGCATCCTCGCTGTTGAGATTAACTAACTCTCGCCGCTCCGATTTCCAGGAGAGATACATTGGGATGAACGGAAGATTCTGGCTCAGCATCAACTTCGGCAGTTGATAGCCATAGCGACCATCTACGATGAGTCTCTTGGCAGCCTCGTTGACAGCGATGCCTCCGGTCCCGCTGCCAACCGCTTGAAAGTAGTAATCAGGCAAAGCGCCGATAGTTTCCGTGGCATTGAGCATCGTCGTGCCCAAGCCATCCCGTCGCGCAACATTTTTCACACCGCCTTCAGCATAAAAGCCCTTCGTGCGAGTGACGCGCTCTGACAACGCAATCGCGTCATAGTAATCTGTGAAACCGACTAGGGCGACAAGCTTGACACAAGGATCCAGCGGCTCAACAAACTGCATTTTGCCCAGTCCGCTCTCGGGAACGATGATGAGACAAGTTCTTTGATTGAGCGAGCAAGCGCGTGCAAAGGCGGCGGCAGTGTTTCCGGCAGAGGCTATAACCAACACTCCCGCCTGCGCTTCAGAGAGACGCGAGAGCACCCCGTAGGCTTCAAACTCCTTGAAGGTAGTGGTCTCCAAATTGGCCCCTTTCTCCGGCCAGTAACCATTGAAAGCAATCCATAGGTTGGGCAACCCCGTGAGAGCAGAGAGTCGTTCGCTACGATAAGTCACTGTTCGCGAGGAACCCTTCAGAAAATGTAGGATCGGCAACCAACGACGATACCTGTAAATGCCCTCAGCCGCGGCATCAGGCTCGAAGCGCTGTTTGGAGTATTCGGCCACAAGGAGTGCCGGATCGTGCGTCGCAGGGCATTGCAATTGCACTCCGTCGTCCTCAAATTTCCCGGCGCATACAGGACACCGCAGTCTGTAATGGCGTTGTCTCGGAGAGGCAGACACTTGCGTCGGCGACTCCCGTTTAATCAGATCATCAGGTGAGTCAATCAAAGGAAAGCTCCTTATATCCGTAGAGTCTCACTGTAAAACGACGGTAATGATCATTAGAGTTCTCGCAGGAAGGTCTCTTGAGACTGACGTGCAGAGAGGAGATCCTCGTCTCGGTAATGCATAAAACCCCTTGGTGCCTAGTCCTTGAATTTGATAGACGATACTCCAGATTGTAATTGGTTGCAAAAAAAGATTATGGCACTTAAAACGGATTAAATGAGTGAGCGAGTTTTTCAAGTTATGCCGGAAAACTGTAGGAAAATTTCACGTTATGCCGGACAAGAATTTCATTTAATGCCGGAATCGTCCGCGTAAGTTATTGATTCCACTAATAGGCCGATTTCACTTTATGAACAAACCCACAGTGTGGGTTCGGTCATAAAATGAAATTTGTCGGTCATAAAGTGAAATTTGTCGGTCATTAAATGAAATTCCTGTCGGTCATTAAATGAAATTGCTCGGATGGTGGAGATCAGGAGTCGGCAAAAATATCAATACGATGCTGCGAATCGTTTGGTGCAGGTGAAAAACGAGAGCGACGTGACCATAGCCAGCGACACATATGGAAGTTCGAACGAGCGGAACCATTAAATTGCCGAAAGTGCAATTGGAACTTAAGCATCGCCGGATGAAACCTTCACCATCGGCGCCATTGACTTCTACAGGCGTGAAGGACTCGACGCTAACGTGATTCGAGCGGCGCTACCGCTGCGAGCGGGGGACCAATTTACGCGGAGTTCGAAGGGGAGGCTGGCTCGCCGCGTCAAGAAGGCTATTAGACAAGCGACCGGCGGCGTGGTGTTCCGATGTCGCTCCTGTGTGTTGTGACGACCGAGGCAACTGATCGTTTACATCGGCCTGCGCAGCAAGACGGTTGGTCAGACGCTGTATACCCCCCGCCGTGCGGCTCAGCCCGCCTGCCGGCAGCCGCACTCAGGCACACGACGATATTGAAAAGGCTTTGTTGAATGCGATGGAGAAGGGCGTGTCGGGTGAGGACGACTCGCAGGGGTATGCACTTTCACTAGACCCGGAAACGCGTACCAAACAGCTCGCGTTTCGTGCGTACGTCGCGCACCAGTCGCCGCCGGTTGATGCGGGTCTGGCGTCCGCACGCGATGTCGAGCAGCGTTAAATCGCGGCGAAGATGCTCGGCTACGCTGACAAATCTCCCGAACAGATCGCCGCGCTCATCCGCTCCAGTCACGATGTCGATGCTGGCGTGCGTAACAACGATTCGCGCGCTCGTAGTACTTGCGGGGTCGAGCTTCGAGGAATTCTATTTACCTTTCAAACTGAAAGACGGCCGCGCATATAGTGAGTATAGGAGGCCGAAGGGATCCCGATTTTCCTTCCATAGCGCTTTTCTCACGGCGAGTAGACTTGGCCCTAATGGATCCCCCGCTAAGAGACGTGGATAAAGTAGCTCAGTAAAGGCGGCGGCTGTATTACTCGGGAAAATGCCTTCCGTTGCGACAACCCCCCGTGCACCGTAGCGGAGGAAAGAGGCAGCGAAACCAGAAACCCGGATCGGGTCAATATTGCCGCCTTCGGCAGTGTTCAAGACGACGAGTGGGTTCCCGCTGATCACCATGTCCTGAGTCTCGATCTCAATCAATTTCAGCGAGATGTCGTTACCGATTTGTAATCTGGAATTACCGGCAAAATCTTCATCATATTTCCCGTTACAGACAAAATGTATGAGGTCGTAGCCGTGTGCGAAGAAATCCTTAAAGGCTTTGAGCATCTCCAGTCGATCGGTTGGAGGCGGAAAGCAATAAAGATCAAGCTTGTTTGTGTTGCTCAATTTTGAGAAAAAAGGTATCTCCTGCTCTTGTACAAATTCAATAGTCGCGTCGGCAATGAGGCCGAGTTTCGGCGGCACGTTCGCGTGCGAAGCTGCTGAGACAACGGCGTTTTGACGTGGGCGCTGAACGATCAGGCGCGAGATGTCGTATTTCAAACCCCAGAAATTCTCATACGTTAGAGCGCTGGCCGGATCAACCGTATAGAGTAGCTCCCATGGAAAGAAGAATGAGTCAGTTTCGATCTGAATAGAGCCGCCTTCCTTCGACAACAAATGCTGCTCAAGTTTCAAGGATGCGGGCTCGTTAAAAATCTGTTTGAAGGCGTAGTGTCCCAGCATCGCAAGGTGTGGCAGGTACTCGTCTAATTTCGCTGGCGGCAAGAGACCAGTAGACGGCACCTCATGAGCCATGCTCTCCATCTCGCGGCGTATCTCTTTAGTTAGCTTAGTCAACTCTTGCGGCGCAATGTTGATCTGCACCGGTTGACTTCCTTCGGCAGTGAAGAGCTTTCCTACGTAGGCGCCCGCCTGGCTGACAAGGCTCAGATAACAATCGACGCCCGGATCGCGCATCGTTATTAGATAGTCATCAGTAGCGAACTCCTCCGTCCCTTCCAGCTTTAACTTCTCAAGCACTTGTTTGTCGTCGGGGTCTTCTACTATCTCGTCCAGGAAGCGCCAGGTTTCACCGAGTCGCTCCTTGCCCACGCATTGCTTAATCAGGTCGTAATTGCCTTCGCTAAGGTCGCTCTCCAAAGTGCGCGCACCGAAGTAACTCTCGAATGAGTCGTGGAAAAATTTCAAACGCCGCCCAACTCGCTTGTACAAGCCGGCATTGATCAATAGTTGCAAAAGGGCGATCGGTAAGAGTTTGATCCCGTGCGCTTCGAGCTCATCTTTGATTTGCATCAGAAGGCTAACGGCTCGGTTTTCGGTGAACCCGCGGTCGCCGACGGTACGCAGGTACGTTTCCCGCACTAGATGGTTAATGGCGTAATGCAGCCCGGTCGTGAATTTGATTCCCGTCTTCTCCTCGCGCAACACCTGCTCGGTATAGTCGTCAAAGAGTGCCGCAGTGTTTTTAGGAACTTGCCCCTTCTCGTCGTAAACAGCGGCGACAAGCTTTAGCATCAGCGGAATGCGCGGCAGATTATTAAACCGCGCTCTGATCTGTTTCGTGAGGGCTTCGACCTCTTGCTCCCCACGCTTGAGATAGTGAACGAGAAATAGCCGCTCGGTCGTCTCATCCACATCGCACAGCTTGATAGTAAGTGGATTTTTCAGGGCCTGCTGCAAAGCTGGTGGGAGGCTGCTTCGAGAGGTGAAAATGAACGGCGTGTCAGGGTTTTCCCGGACGAAGTCTGTTAGCTCGCCTGTAGAGGCGGCATCGAGATAAGCCTCCCTGATCTCGGAGAAGCCCTCGAAGATTACGAGCAGGTTACCTGCCGCCACTTGTGACCCGACAATTGTTTTGTTCACATAAGCGCGGTCCTTACTGAGCGCACCGGTGATGGCCTGGAGAATGTCTCCGGTGTACGTCACGCCGTCGACCACGACCGGCTCCAGAGGCTTGCCCCCAAACAGATCGCGCCGCTCGACACATCGTCGTGCGAGGTAATAGCACAGCGTACTTTTCCCGCGACCGGGACCCGCTTCAATTACGACGCGCTTGTCGAGTGGGAGCTTCGTAAAAATGTCAGATAGCTTGTCCTCGGCATGCGCCGCGCCATCGGCTATAAATGGCAGGTCTATATAATGGTCGACGGCATACTTGAGATCTGGCGTTAAGCCTGAACCCGTTCGTAGCTGTTTGCGGTAGCGCCGGTACAGCTTCCAACGTCCGAACGGAGCAAACATGTAGAACATGGGTCCAACCTGCTTGATGCCCCACACGTCTACTTTCATGAGTAACGAGATCAATCGAGTCGATAACACCACCATCAACAGGATCGCTAATGCAGTACCCGAGAACAACCACTTGTACTGCGTTATCGTCTCCACCCACGCGGCAACCGTCGATTCTTTACTCGGAGCAACAACCGTCAAATCTTTCAATGCGTCAGCAAGTCTGAAACCAGCTAAAGCAGCACGCTTGTTGGCCACGACTTTCGTCTTATCCAGATAGTCTGCCGGCAGCGAAACTGGATTCTGAAGTTTGCCCTGCGCCAGCGTTCCCGAGAGGTAGGCAGTTTCGAATGCCACACGGGCGCTTTGTTGGGCCCACTCTTTCGGAGTCGTATCGCTCTTTAAATCATCGAGAGAAAGATTGGGAATGTGAGAAATGGTATCGAGCGCGATGACGATGTCGCCTAAATCATCTGGTCTGCCGCCAAGCTGACTATCCCAGATTGAGTGTAGGTTGGTTCCACGATGAGGTTCACTAATTCCGGCTATACGAACGAGGTTGCCACCGCGGTCGCCCTCAGGATGGCCCGGGGTAACCATGTTTGCGCAATGCATCGGCTGATGAATGTCGCCAATCAGATGTATTAGCCAACTAAGATATATAGCACGTTCTTTTGGCGACGTGTTCGCGTCACTCAAATGCTCTTGGACTTGTGCGATACCGTTTAAGATATTCTCGCCGTCTGGAAATTGATTTAAATTTGGGCCGCTCGGGGTGAGGGTGATGTCAATAAAGTGCCACCTCGTCTTAATGTAGGATTGGTACTCGAGACTCCCTCTGATTTCGTCAGGCCAATTACTCGCCTTCATAAAAAGGTAGAGGCCCAAATCGTTGTCGGGCAGATTCTCCGGCTTGCTGTCTATCCACTTGGAGTAGTCGGGATGGCTTTTGAGTAACTCCGTGAAGAGCTTGCGCTTCTCTTCAGGCAAGCGCCTGTAGGCTATCGCCGCAATCACCATGTGCCCGGTTCCATTCCAGGCACCGGCCCTGATTGGCAACAGCAGCAATAAGAGTATCGGCAGAAATCTTGTCTTCTTTAGCATCGAATGAGGAATCGCACTGAGCCCGATAATTTTAGCGAGAGTTTTGCCAGTTGATAAGGGCATTCAACGGTTCTTACGCGGCTTCTCACCAAACCAGACCATGTGGGTTCCCGAATACTGCCATAACCACGCGGCAGATCATCGATCGGTTTATTAACCGGAACATGCCGCTCCAGCTTTGCTCCCGCCGCAATCAATACCTTGATGATGCAGCATAAACTTTAGGGTCGCCTCCGTGAGCCGCAGACCAGAGGGTTTGTCCCAGAACAGTTCCACCGTAAATATTCTTTCCTTGAAGCGGTGCGTTCTGTTTCAGCAGGAACTTGACTGTCTTCAGTTGACAACCAATCGCCGCACACTGCAGCGGGCTCTGTCCGTCACCCTCCCGTCCGCTCAAGTCAACATCTTTGTCCAGCAGAAACTCCACGACATTCAACCGGCCCCACGTGCATGCAAGTATTAATGCTGCCTGTAACCGCGTTCTTCGTTTCAAACTGCCATCAGCATTGATGAATTTCTTCACTACATCGAGACGGCCTACGCCGGCCGCCCTTTCAGATCTAGTCTCGCACCACGATCGGCCAAAAATACCGCAGCGTCACCACGTCCATTCGCGAGGGCTCCGGTCACGGCATTCTGCCGATTACCGCCACTGATCTCGTGTTCGATATCTGCACCATGGTCTAGGAGGATCTGCAGGAGCGGATTTTGCACACCAGCCCGGAAAGGATGAATACTGGTGGCTGCAAGACCAAGCGTAGTCGCTCCGCCACCGTATACGTCTGCCTCCGCATCAACATCGGCGCCGGCTTTCAACAAGATCTTCGTAAGAACGGCTACGGCCAAAAGTCGATTCGGGAAATTAACGTTGGACTCTGAACGAAAGTTAGTTTGGATCAGCGTACACTCCAGTAAGTTCGTTCGACCAGCAGCGCATGTGATCAGATGTGTCGCGACCAAGCTTCTTTGTTAGTAAGAAAAATCCCGGGCCAAGCATTTTGTCACCTTCCTATGCACAACTATGACCGAAAGCATGCCGCGACCAACTGCGTCCCTTCCTCAGAAAGCTTGCCCAGCATGTAATGAAGCGAATAGTCGTCGGGCGCAATATGTATCGAGTGGATTTTAGTTGTGAGTTCGGTATATGACATTGTGTCTTCTTCGCGTGCTCTATGAATGAGCGCTTGTCTCATCTCCTCTTTAGCGGCATTCCATTGCGCATCTCTGTAACCAAACAGTCCCATAAAGTTCTCCTGCGATACGAAATTCAAACCACGCGGCTTCGCCAGCGATCACATTCAACGAACTGTTACTCCTCGGCCCAAGATACTTTAAGTGACCGCGACGTAAGGTCGAGTCTTGCTCTTGTCAGACGAACATGGCGAAGTTCCGGGAGATCGTTGAGAACATCTCTAACGGTAGTTTCGGTATCGAGCGTGGCGTTTGCGCCAAGAATCACAGCTCGTAATACATCAGGTGGAAATGCAAATAGGTGTACTATATCCCCGGCGATCGTAATCGACCGAGTTGCATCCTTCAACGGCACAAGCATTCGCCATTCTTTTTCGTACGACCATTTTGTTCCCTTAGTAATAAGAAGAGCATCACCATCGATGGTCGCCAGCGAGACTGGCGGACCGTCCGAGTAACGCACTTTGCGGACGAAGTAAAACTCGTCGTTTTCCGTGCGCCGTCGATTGAAAAAAGTATGCTGTTCATCAAAACAGAGAACCAAGCCGGTGTGTCTGTCAGCGTAATGAGCCCACATCAAATCGTTGTCAGAGATTTCCGAAAGACTGAGGATACCAACGTTCTCATTAAAGGCGCGGTAGATTGCCTGGCGAATTGGTACGGCGCCATCACGCATGGATTTCAAGAAGATTCTCAGACCTTCAGCCGTGGCCTGCCGAGTGCCCATGAATTCCTCCACGGCACACATGGCGAAATCTAACGGCATCGCCTTGAGCTCGGGCAGCATTTCATAAGCCTGCATGACCATCGGTCGTAGGTCAATCGGTGATTCCGGCAAATTTGCCAGAATGTCCGCCTCCGCAACGATTGAGTCAAAGTGAGGTTGAAGCTCAAAAGGATCATTTAGCGCGTCCGGCTGAGTGAAACGGATTTCCCGATTCCTAATCACATCAATTCGTTCTGGGCGAATATACTTAAAGAGTGTCATAGCTTTATCAGACTAACCAAATGGGTTGAGTTTACGCGTAAACAGAAATCAAACCATCGTCGACCGCTTCGACCATGGAGATTGATTTCTAGTCTAACAGCAAGTCGAATGAGTTCGCGTTCGTTTAAACTCGTGCGACATTGTAAGCTTTAAGTACCGTTCTTCGCTTTCCGACAGTTAGCTCGTAACCGACACAATTGTAATGATGTAGCCCCATGCGGGATTGGTCTGCTCAGGCGTGGGGAAAATTTCAACTTATGACCGACAACTGTAGGAAATTCTCACGTTATGCCCGACAAGAATTTCATTTTATGACCGAATCGTCCGCGTAAGTTATTGATTCCAGTAAGGTGCTAATTTCACTTATGAAATTTGCCGGTCATTAAATGAAATTTGCGCGGATGAACCTATGATTTCGGTCGGCTTTCAGCGCGTTAGCAAAAAACGTCCGTGTCGGATTTGTGGCAAACCGACTTATTGTGGCTTCTCGAGGGAGAAAGGTACTCCATCTGCATGTGCATCAGTGCGGGCTATCGCGCAACGGTGGAAATATCCACGTCCATCCCGAGATTCCATTCATCACGATTCGATCGCGTTGGCTTCTCTTGAAACAGCCTTATGGTTACGAGATGAGGTGACAAGAATTTCATTTTAGAACCATCATCTTTTCCCCATTGCTGTATTGGTCCAATTTCGTCCAGGCATAAACGCCAGTCAAAGAAATCAAAAGCAGATTGTTCGTAGTTGTCAGAGTTGGTATCAGGAATTTCCTGATTCAATCACTGTCACAATCTACCTCGAATAATAGTTCTACAATCGAATACGGAGATCATCGATCGACAGGAGGTGATTGAAATGAACCAGTTGAAAAAACCAATTAGGAATCAAGAGTCTATTAGAAATCTAGAGTTAGTAATGCTGCGAGCCTTTGTCGTTTTCGACATCGCTCAAAAGCTTGTGCTGCTTGCCGTTGTTGAATTGCAGGACGCAGGTAAAAAAACCGGCTGGTGGTAAAAATTTTCTGCGGGCTGTCACAAAATCGCGGTTAGTACCGTCTTAACAGATAACAGGCCACGCCAACACTTCACGACAGTTGGCAATTGGCCCATCGCAGAGGTTTCCGGCGCTCTCTTCCCCGTCATCTCATCACAAAAGGAGTAACTTCGATGAGCTGGGAACCCTTTCATTTTGGTAATGAACTGCAACGCTTTTTACTCGCGCAGCGAGATTGGCTTGTCCGCGTGGCGACTCGCTTCCTCAACTTCTATCGCTTGCCAAACATAGGCGAAGACATCGTGCATGACTTAGCTATTAACTTAAAGATGTCGAACGAAAGATGGAATCGCATAAAGAATAAGAAAGCCTATCTCGCCAAGATAATCCGAAACGATGTGAGAGATCTGTTCAAGAACTATCCTGGCAGAAATCAACCGCTGCCGGAATGTCGCAATGGCTTTTCCCCGGATAAAGCCATGGAAGCAGGGCGTCTGATTGAACAGCTACATCAGAAGTTATTGGCGGATGAGAAACAACTGCTTGAACTCTTTTTTGAGAGACGCTCCTTTGAAGAGATCGCTGAAAGATTTCAAATTGCTCCTGCTGCGGCACGCAAGCGTTGGGAAAGACTAAAGAAGAAATTGAGACTTCTCATCCAGGAAAGAGGTGATCGGGAATGAATGTCAGACAGACATGCTTGCAAGCACCTTAATGATCTTCTCGAAATTGTTTTGACCTAGCATTTTAGGAGGAAGTATGGGCAAGAAAACTCACAGCGTTGAGGAAAGTGATTGTACGATCTCGCCAGCAAACGCTCGCCCCGAATTATTCGGTTCCGGTGATAAAGTGTTTGAGGCTTTGGCGATTCTACGAGCGGTCAGGAAGCCAGGCAAAGACAAACTTGGCTTGCAGGAAGCCATCGCAGTCTCTTTAGAACAGGGCGAGGCGTTTCTGCGCTATCAAGAGAGTGCCACTCCAATCAGACGATTACAAGTATTTGTCGAGGGCACTCTGGAAATGACGATCAGTCTTGACGAAAGCTCGGTCAATCTCGAGTCTTTTCACTTTACAGTCGAATCACCCCGTGACGCAGTAATGCAGATTTTGAAAGCCGACGAGGGCGAACCACCGGTCGTGCTGCGAAATTTACCGCTGGGCACAGTTGGTCCCAAAGGCTTGATTGATAGAACGCTGTTACCAAATGGACAGATAAGTCTTCAAATTGCGCCGCCGAGGGATGGACGATTTGACGTTAAAGTTGCCTTTGCTGAAGGAAAGGATGTTTCTTCGTTACCGCCTATTGACCTCGTAAGGTCAAAAGATATTGCAGTGGATGTGAGTGGATGCTCGGATAAACAAAGTTCGACGGTTTCCATCCCGCGACGCGATTTCTTAACAATTAGGCCCTCGTTGGTTTTAGCAGTGTTGCTGGTCTGCCTCGGCTTGACGGCCTTCGTTACGTTGAAAGGGCAACTGGCGATCACTGAACCGATTACCACGCCCGAAGATAAGGTTGCTATGCAGCGGGCTAAGACAAAACCAAATAAAAAGCGCTCATTTAAAGCCAACGGACTAGCTACGTCGCCACAGACGAGCTGTTGCGATGAGCAACAGAATACGTCACCGGAGTTTTCAGGAGCGGTTGCGGACGCCAGTATTCTGATCCCCATACAAGAGGAAGACACTCTGCCAGATTCATTAGACAATCAGATTGCCGGGTTCGCTCCCATACCGGAACGAGTGCAACCTGTCTATATAGAGAAACCAGCGATCAAGGTCGGCGAGAAGTTTGAAACTGAAGCCAAAGGGCCGGCTTCTTTCTCAATCGATTCAAACAAAGTAGCTGTCCCGTTGAACTACTCTGAAGCGCGGCGCGATGGTAATAAAGATTTTTCTCGAGTAGATCATGCGTCACCTTATACCCAAAAGGCTCGATTCGAATCTAACAGACCGCAGCCAGACTGAAGAAGAGCTGTCTACCAAAACCATGTGTAAAAGGAGTGGTTCTTATGAGGAGAATTCTAGCGATTGCCGTGTTGCTCCGACTAGAGCCTGATAGCGAGTGCAGAGTGCTATCGTAAAAATGGATTTATATTGCTGAGCGGGAAAGTTCAATCTGGATCTATATGGTTATCGTTTGAGGAACAGGAGGGCACCGTTCCGGTGATAGCGCGATCGTGGGATTGCCTGCCGAAGGCAAAGGGGCAGGGCGGTATATCTCTTGGGCTACGAAGTTGAGACTTCGAGAAACAAATCCAGGCAGAGCAGTCCTCCTCCAAACAAAAGCATTGACCCACTACGGAATTGCCGCGTTATCAGCCGCTCAAACGCAATTGTAGTTCGCTTATCGAACCGAACCAGTCAGACACGCTTGAGTTTGCGGATTACTGAAAATTCGGCAGTTTTTTTTCAATTTCCTACTCGCCCCATGATACGTTCTTCTGCTCTGATGAACGGCGTGAGGAAAATTTCAAGTTATGACCGAATACTGTAGGAAAATTTCACGTTATGCCGGACAAGAATTTCATTTAATGACCGAATTGTCCGCCTAAGTTATTGATTCCAGTAACAAGCGAATTTCACGTTATGCCCGAACCTACATGAGGTTCGGCGGCGACGACGTGTGACGACAACGATACTACTAGTTCAAGACGACGACGAGGGAACGAACGTCGCCTTGTTAATGACATGGCTATGTCCTTGGCAGGTACGAATCGATGAAAGCAAGGTTTCATATGTCATCCCTGGCGTCCCTGCTGGGACAACAGTTTTGGATAAATTGAGAAATGCCTGACGTGATCTTTCTATGAAGAGTAGAAAGTTTGACTTTTGTGCCGAACAGAAATAACCTCTCGCCGTTCTGATTCGAAGGCTGACCCCGAGCCTCTGCATCCTCGCATACTCGCTAATCAAGCCTTCCCTCGTTTAACTTTTTAGCTTTGAGCGCGCGTAATGTAAGCGCCTCGCCCTGCGCTTCTCCCTCAATCCGGCGGAGGTTCAAACATGAAAATCTTTAGACTGTGCTTCGCGTTTGCACTGCTTTTTGTGACGACAGTAGCCAAAGCGCAAATGAGTGCTTTGAGTCTAAATGAAAACGCCACTAGCAGAGGGCAAACGGTCAGTGAAGAACAAGCTGTATCGCAGTTGAAGCGCGAATTGGCCAAAGCCTATGTTCAAGGCGATGCGAAAACGCTTGAGCGTATCCTTGCAGACGAACTGACAGACACTTCTGACGGAGTAGTACTAACTAAGCAGTATCACCTGAAATACCTTAGCTCCAAGAGTGGTCTGACTGTCGATTTTCCCAGTATGAATGTTCGTATTTACGGTAACACGGCGGTGGTGAACGGTCTCGAGACGTTTGCGACTGCAAATAAGGAAAACACTGTCTATTACCGCTTCACGGATACCTTTTTGAAGCGTCAAGGTGGTTGGCAGTTGATTGCCACGCAACGACAGACTATTCCAGTGTGGCAAACAGGCTACATGGAAGTCAACGAACTGAGAGACTTGACGATTCAGAATTGTAGCCTCGAGCCATCGCTCAGATCTCTGCATAGCCAAGCCCCAACCTTTCTTCGATTTATTAATGCAACGTCAGAGCGTGTTGTTGTGTATTGGCTTAACTTTGAAGGCAAGCGCGATGCGAGTGAAAATCAAAAAGTAACGCTCAACCCAGGACAGTCGGAAGGTCGTTCTACTTATCTCACTCACCCGTTTTTGGTGACCGATGCATCCGGAAAGTGTCTGGGGATTTATCTGCCGACGCCGGAAGCATCTTTGGCAGTCATTAAATAGAGGGTGATCTCTTTAATCGCGCAAGTGATCGCTTTTGTAAGCCATCAAACTTGCGATTTTGAATGACGAATCGAAGGGACCTCTCACCATGTCACAAAATGAAAGCAACAGACTCTCACGCTTAGGGTTCCCGGCAAACAAGCAAAGTCATGGTAACTACAGAATAATCGCAATTGCATTGCTGCTTTTTGCCTTCGGAGCAATCGCTTGCGCAAGCTCACTGACTGCTATCACAGCCGATTCACCCGCCGGTTGGATAATCAACGGTAGCGACCTTCCGAATTACGAGATCAGCGTTGATACGACCGTGAAGCACGGCGGCAAAGCCAGTGCCCGCATTAGGTTCATTGCTGGTAAAGCAGATGGTTTCGGCGGTCTTATGCAAGTGTTCAAGGCTGACGATTACCATGGGAAACGCGTGCGGATGTCAGCGTGGTTGAGATCGGAAAACGCTGATTCCGCACAGCTATGGCTGCGTCTCGACGGTGCGAGGAGCATGCTCGGTTTTGACAACATGGAAAACCGGAGCGTCAAAGGAACGAGCGACTGGAAGAAGTATGAGATCACACTGGATGTTCCCGCCAACACAATCAACATTGCCTTCGGTGCGATGGTTGTTGGCAAAGGACTGGCATGGGTGGACGATTTCAACTTCGAAGTGGTTGGGCAGGACGTGACGCCGACCAACATGCTGACTCCTGAACAAATGAAAGAGGAAACTGAGACGCGACCTGTCGCTAAGTTTCCCTCACGACCCGTTAATTTGAACTTCGAGGAAGGAGTGCTTACCCCAGAAGAGACCAGCGCTCGACTGGCACAGGAACAAGCCAACGCCAAGGCCGCCAGGAGTTGGCTAACCGCCCACGCCATTCGCCTGAACACAGTTGAAGCACGCCATGGTTTCGCCGATATGGAACCGCTGAAGAAGATAATTGGCGATGCGCGTATTGTCTCGCTAGGTGAAGCCACTCACGGCACGCGCGAGTTCTTCCAGCTCAAGCATCGCATGCTGGAATTTCTCGCTACCGAGAAGGGCTTCACGATCTTCTCAATCGAAGCCAACATGCCGGAGGCGTATCGGCTGAACGATTACGTGCTAAACGGAAAAGGCGATCCGGCGGCGCTCATCAAGGGAATGTATTTTTGGACCTGGAGCACGGAGGAAGTCCTCGACATGGTCCTGTGGATGCGTGAGTTCAACCAGTCCGGCAAGGGACGCATCGAGTTTACCGGATTTGATATGCAGACTCCGGAGATCGCAGTGGGGATCGTTAAGGACTTCGTTGCCAGCGTCGATCCTGACTATGCGGCAGCGCTGCGCAGTGGAATCCATCAGATCGAAAGCTTCGCTCCCGGCCCAAGCTTCGGCATTGCCACCGCGACGTTTCCGATCAATGGCGCGATTGGCAAACGCGTACGTTTCAGTGGTTACATCAAAACGGACGGTGTCACGAGCGGCTTTGCGGGGTTGTGGTGGCAAGTGGATGGCGCTTCAGGTGTCCTTGCCTTCGATACCATGCAGGACCGTGGAGTCACCGGGACTACTGATTGGAAGCGCTACGACATTGAACTACCGGTCGCTGCCAACGCTAAGAAGATCAACTTTGGAGCGATCCTTACCGGCAACGGCACGGCTTGGTTTGACGGGCTTTCTGTCCAGTTGGATGGTGTGCCGTACCTGGACAAAACCGACTTCGATCTGGACTTCGAGTCCTCAACACCAAAAGGCTTTAACACAACCGGCAAGGGATACGTGGTGGACCTGGACTCGCAGGTTTTCTATAACGCCAAACAGAGTCTTCGCATGCAGCGCTCGGCTGCGGCGACTGAATCGAAGACTGTGGATCCCAAGGCCGCATCCTCCACGTGGAAAGAGATCGTGCGGCATCTGGAAGCGTCTCGCGAGGCGTACGTGAAAAAAGGTGTAGCGAGTCACGATATTGAGTGGGCCATTCAAAACGGGAGAGTGGTGTTGCAAAGCATGCAAATGCGAGCGGACGAAGTCTCGCGTGATCAAAGCATGGCCGACAACATTAAGTGGATCATGGACCACAACCCCGGTGCCAGGATCGTGCTCTGGGCACATAATGGGCACGTCTCGACCGGAGGCCAGGACTCGTTTGATCCTATGGGAGCGGCATTGCGAAGAATGTTTGGTAATCAGATGGTAGTTTTTGGTTTCGCCTTTAACCAGGGTTCCTTCCAGGCAATAGAAATGCCTTTCACTTCTAAAAGCGTTTTGCGAAACTTCAATATCGATTCGTCACCCGAAGGAAGTCTGGATGCGATGCTTGCATCAGCGGGGCTCCAAATAGCGGCCATCGATTTGCGAACATTGCCAAAGGAAGGGACAGTGGCGAATTGGTTCAGCGAGCCCAGAGCCACGAAGAGCATAGGCGCCGGCTATGGTGAGCAGTTCGCCGCCACTTTCCTTCTCAAGCAAGTCACTCCAAAAATCTACGATGCCCTCTTGTTTGTTGAGAAGACCACTGCGGCCAGACCCCTGGCAAAACGCATTGGTGCTCCATGAAGCAAATCTCAGTTAGAGAGCCGCGTGTCGCATGCAAAATGCTCGTCCCGCATGAAGAAATAAAACTCAGATAGCCAATTTTCTCACGGCTTCCCTTTGCGCGCTCAAATGAGAGCAACCTTGCAGATTACGACTTAGATCGTTGCGTGCGGGGCTGGCTCAAGCTTTTGATTACCCAGACCTCTTACCTACTCAAACCGAAAGGAACCTCATATGAATCTAAGGCATGACGGAAACCAAACGTCAGATAAGCAACTGTCGGAGATGAAACGCTCTGATCTTCGCCAGTTCCTTTTTATAGTCTCGATAATCTTTGTATTGGGATTGCTCGGGATTTTTGGGGCCTACCTCGTCAAGCACGAAGGCCATATTGGGGATAGGGAGTTTTGGCACTTCCTTCTTTTGGAGATAGGTATTGCTCTCATTACCGCCTGCGTCATAGCAGGAACGGTGGAAGTGTTCATGAGAAATCGAGGTGAACGAACCCATGAGCAACACAAGCTGGAGATTGCCGAAAGCGTTTTCAAAGCACTTTTCGCTACGGCCATTCCAAATGAGCTTGTCGGCGAAATGTATACAGCGCTGTTTGTTCCTAAATTCGTTCGTGAAGAAATTGAAATCAGCTACAGGTTTGAACGTCTCAAGGCTAAGTCAGTTCTACCATTGGACGCGCAGAAATTACGTGTCCGACAACAAATCTCATTCCAAGCACGAAATGTGACAGACACGACGGTGAGCCACTCCAGTGGGCCGCGTGAAGATATTCTCATTGAGGATCCAGATAATCCCGACACCCCCTTCAAAGAGTTCGTAATGGAGATCGTTGGTTCGGATAACACGAGCGACCCGAGGCACAAAATACACTTGCATGAGGCCGCTGAACTATCTGCAGCTACCGACAAAGTAGGCAGCCGCTATCAACTCAAACAGCAAAAGTTGAACGTTGGGCCTGGCCAGGCAGTGCGCGTTGTGCTCGTGATCGAGAAGCTTTGCCGTTATGCGGACACAGACACATGGATAACTTCGTACGCGGCGAATGGCCTTCGGCTACGGGTAGAGCTTGTCGGCGATCCTCCTCCTCAATTGGACTTCTTGGTTGATCAAGCGCATCGACAGAAGTTGGTTCCAGTACCCGAGTCACAACGTACGAATGCCTTGTCATACGAGTGGCGCCTTAACGCCCCCATCTTACGGCATCAAGGAGTAATGCTCAGGTGGCGACCGAAACGAGGGACGGCTCCGATTAGCGCAATGAACGGCTCAGGATGCAGCGAGTGAACTTACGGCGAGGCAGAGCAGTTCCGAAGCACCATCCGGCTGCTGTAATGATTCGCAGTCAAATCCATTACTCATAGCCCCAACTCAGGGCGGCTTACAGCTCGAATAAACGACAACTCGAAGGGGACTCTCACAATGGCAGATGATCCGAACAAAAAGCATAACGATGGTTGGTTCGTCTCAAGTCAACCACATGAATACAAATACTTCTTTGACTCAATCAAGGAAATCTGCGCAAAGAGTGCTGAGACCGAAATCGCTGAGGCAATCTTTTCTTGTCGGAAGGCAATCCAGCCCTCCGAGGGACGTGCGAAGTTAACTGAGTGCGTAAAGAAGAAGTTAGGTTGTTAACGCTCGAGCGCAAGAATTCTGCGATTGTCATCGGCTGGATCCGCACCCCAGAAGATCGATGAAGCGGACTCCCTTACCTGACAAGTTTCTGGCATGAAGACTGCGAAACCCTTTCACCGTTTATAGTGCGACCTCGCAAAACCTTGCTGTCTTTGGCCTACCTGTTTTGCAGCGATGTCGGATTTCACCACACGTGCTCGTGAGTGAGCGCCATTGTTTCGAAAGGAATCTCCCAATGTGCAGAAAACACCTCATCTTCGTGACTTTCAGCGTCTTTGTTCTCGCCTGCGCGATCTCTCTAGCCAATGCTCAACTGAATCAGGCGCCAAGCGAAGCTT
>DATNFX010000296.1:0-6919 GCA_035606195.1 Pyrinomonadaceae bacterium | reverse complement strand
TTTTGGATTTTGGAAGCGGAATTCCCTCGACGCCGCAATCGTTGCGAAATGGAATGCAGGCATGGCTCGACGGTCCGGTTCGCGAGGCGGCTGTTGTTTATGTAAATGACGTGCGCGCGGGTGCGGTTTGGTGTCCGCCATATTCAGTTGAAGTGAGAAAGTTGTTGCGACCCGGAGCGAATAAGATCCGCATTCTGGTTGCTAACACAGCGATGAACTACATGGCCGGCCACAGTTTGCCCGACTATCGATTATTGACCCTGCGGTACGGCGAGCGTTTTCAACCACAGGACATGGACAAGATCCAGGCACTTCCGTCGGGCATTCTTGGCCCAGTGCGCTTGATTCTCAGAATTGAAACCCCACGGTACGTACTGTAGGGGTGGCCCTCCGTGGCCGCCCTTGGTTGGCACGGATTCAAGAAGTGACAGTCTCGGTTTGGCGAACGCGATTCCAACCGAGGGCGGCCACGGAGGGCCGCCCCTACAGTACGTTCTTAAGTATGTGAAAAATCCGACCATCGGAAAGATCCACTTGAACTTAACGCTGATATGAAAATAACAAGAAGAGACTTTGTGAAGACTGTCAGATACCTCGCCGTGATCTCGACAGTGCTGCTGGCGCTGTTGTTGAGTAACACTGGGACTACCGCGATGCAGCATGGCTGGACCGTTTATGTGAACGCCGGTCAGTGGGATCGCCGTAACACAGTCGTTTCTTTCCAATATGACCGCAAGAATTTTCCCTGGGACCCCACGGGAAGCCGCGCTTATTTGCAGGACTTAAAGGGAACTCGGATTCCGTTGCAGTTTGACGGCACAACGGCTTGGTTTGTGTTGCGGGACCTGAAGGCCGGTCAAACGGATACATTCCTGCTTAAGCACGATTCCGGAAAGTCTCCGCGCGATGCGCAGGGTGTCGAGTTGGCGCGAGTTCAAAACCGTTTGGAGATCAAAATTCGCGGGCACGAGGTGTTCAGCTTTGTAGCAGAGCCGGCCAGTTTGCCGTCGCCTGATATCAAGCCAGTTTTCCTGCGCGGTGGTTATATTCATCCGGTCTTTACACCGAAAGGAAAAATCGTCACAGACGACTATCCGTCAGATCATCACCACCACCACGGGATCTGGTTCGCATGGACCAAGACGGAATTTGAAGGTAAGCATCCAGACTTTTGGAACGTAGGTGATGGCACCGGACGAGTTGATTTTGAGAAAGTCGGCACAACGTGGAGTGGCCCAATCTACGCAGGATTTACTTCGTTCCAGAAATATGTTGCCTTGACTGGCGAGGCGCCCAAGACTGTGCTCAATGAAGAATGGGACGTTAGAGTCTATAACGTCGGAAGCGAGAAGGAGCCGTACTTCGTGTTCGATATCACTGCCACCCAGGAAAACGTCTCAACGAGCCCGTTGATACTCGAGGAATATCGATACGGTGGAATGGGAGTGCGTGGGAATAGAGAATGGAAGGATAAGTCGAAGGTTAGTTTCCTTACTTCAGAAGGTAAGACGCGTGCGGACGGTAATGCCACGCCTGCGCGCTGGTGTCACATCGGTGGCACAGTCGACGGCCAACTGGTGGGTATCGCTGTTTTGGATCATCCTTCGAACTTCAGAGCGCCCGTACCGGTGCGAATCCATCCGGACGATCCATACTTCAACTACGCGCCATCGCAACTGGGACGCTTCCAGATCGACCCAGGCAAGAAGTTTGTTTTGCGATATCGCTACGTGGTCTCCGATGGACCGCCGGATCCCAAAGTCCTGGAGCGATTGTGGAACGACTACGCCCATCCACCGACAGCCAGGCTCCTCGGGATGTAACCGAACGTCCCATGTGGCCTGACCAATCGAAGAATCGTTAGTTCAAAAAAGCAAAGCGGAATCCATAATTATGGACCGTTAATTCCGCGCTCTTCGTCCGGAAGCTCGTAAAAGTCAGCCAATCGAATTTGTTGACCCCGCGGAACAAACCTTGCACGAAAAAACCTCAAGTTTGCTTTGGTATTACCAGAGATAGGTGATTTAAAAAATTGGTAAGAAAAAAGCTTGACTTTGAGCCGGGCCTGCAACAAAATGCGGGGCCAGCGATTCTGTCTATTCCAGGCGGTGTTTAGAGCAGTTTTGTTACCGCACTAACAAGTTAGCCCAGCAATTCTATTTCGTTAATTGGTCAGACCAAGGCTATGTCGGTTTGAAGTGTAGCGATGGCTGCACCTGAAATCCGGTTCCAGTTAGACGCCCGAAGTTTATTACTGAAGAGGAGAGTGAAATGAGATCGAGATTCAGAGCGTTCGCGCATGTCACCTGGGCGATCGTTATTGTGTGTGCCGCATTGCTGATGCCTATGTCAGCCAGCTCTCAGGAGTCGCGTGGAAAAATCAGCGGCCGCGTTACGGACCCGAATGGCGCAGCCGTACCAGGCGCTTCTGTCAAGATCACGGACCTGGCGAGATCTGGAACCACGGCGTTAACAACAAATGAGGACGGTCGCTTTGACGCACCATACCTCCTGCCGGGAAGTTATCAGGTCCTGGTGGAAGTCTCTGGATTCAAGAAAGCAGTGGTCGACAAGGTCACAGTTGCAATCAATGAGACGAGCACGCTGGCGATAACTCTCGATGTGGGAACGGTGCAGGAGACAGTTACAGTCACCTCTGATACATCGCAGCTCAATGTCTCAGATCCAAACCTCGGTATGACCATCGATCGCAAGCGCGTCGACGAGCTGCCATCGATTCACGGCGATCCTTACGTGCTTATCAATCTCGCGCCGGGCGTTACATATACCGGAAGCACTCGGTTGGATCGACCATTTGAACCAACACACATCGCCAACTTCGCGATGGGCGGCGCGCGCGGCATTCGCAGCGATCTCCTGATCGATGGCGCGCCGAGCACCGCGACGGCGAACGCGAACGAAGTGATCGCCTCTTACGTTCCGACCAGCGATGCGACGCAGGAATTTAGAGTACAAACTGCAACGTACGATGCGCAGTTCGGCAACACCGAAGGCGGCGTCACAAGCATCGTGACGAAAGGCGGCACGAACGACTTTCATGGCTCCGCTTACTACTGGATCGAACCCGGCGGTTGGGCTGCCAACGACTTCTTTGGAAATGCTCAGCTACAAGGTAGGCCGTACAGCTTTTCGAATCGTCCCGGCCTCAGTATTGGTGGTCCAATCACGATTCCGAAACTGTACAGTGGAAAGAACAGGAGCTTCTTCTTTTTCTCTTACGAGAGTATCAACGATTCAAGACCTCGGTTCGACGCAAACAACATCTGGGTACCTACTGAGGCTATGAAGAACGGTGACTTCTCCGCCTTTGCAGACAAGATCAAGATCTACGATCCTCTCACTGGCACATTCTCAGGCGGCAACGTCACGAATCGCACACAGTTCACAAACAACAAAATTCCTGTTGACCGGATAAATCCGGTGGCCAAGGCGGTGATGGCGTACTGGGGAGCACCCAAACACGGCCCGCAGGGAAACTTTCTTCTCAACAACAACATAAGAGATTCGACGCTTTCCGAGCTTCTCGATCCGCCTTATCGCAACTACACCATCCGTCTCGATCAGAGCGCCGGTGACAAAGACAAAGTCTTTGGTCGTTATAGCTGGTATAACCGGAAGAGCACCTACAACAACTACACGAATTCAATTTACGTAGGAGACAGGTTTGTCTTTCAGTCTAAACAGGCTGTTTTGGATGAGGTTCACACCTTCAGTGCCAACACCGTATTGAATCTGCGGTACGGCTTTAATCGATTCATCCGCGCTCCAGACGCGCCCGAGGGGCAATACGGGATGGATCTGACGACACTCGGCTTTCCCTCTTCTTTCAACAACGCAATCGGCGAAGGCATCCGTCGTTTTCCGCGTTTCGATTTCAATTGCTCGGGGAACTGCACCGGCACTCCCGTTGGCAATGGCCATACGAACGAGTTCAGACCCGTCAGTAGCCACTTCGCAACTGCGGTGTTGAATTGGAGCAAAGACAAACACGCATTGCGGTTCGGTGGCGAGATGCGTATCTATCGTGAAGACGATAGTTTCAAGAGCAACAACCAGTCAGGGCAGTTTATCTTCGATAACACTTTCACTCGAATTGGTAGCGCAGCCTCCACTGACGTCGAAGGGATCGGGGGCTTTGCAGCATTCCTGCTTGGCTATCCGACCACGATGCAGATTGTTCGCGCATCAGACTATTCTGAGTACTCAAAGACCTGGGGATTCTTTGCACAGGATGACTTTAGACTCTCGAGTAAGCTGACGGTCAACCTTGGTTTGCGCTGGGAATTTGAGAACGCATTAACGGAGCGCCAGAACAAGAGCGTCTCCGGTTTCGACTTCGCTTACACACAACCATTCGAAACATCGGCGCAGACGAACTTAACGGCGATACTCAATAAGTTACCTGCCAGCGATCCACTCAAAGCGACGTTTGGGCTGACTTCGATCAGCTCCAAGGGCGGTCTATTGTTTGCCGGTAAAGACACAGATAGTGGACTCTACAACACGCCGAAGAGCGGACTTCTACCACGTGTAGGCTTTGCCTATGCCTACGACGATAAGACGGTAATCCGCGGTGGCTTTGGTCTATTCCAGGGCTTCCTGGGTGAGCGACGCGGCGACGTTATCCAGCCGGGTTACACCCAGACCACCATTCAACCATTGAGCACTGGACCCAATGGCGCGCCATTGCCGTTCCTGATCTCGAATCCATTCCCAGGCGGAATTACCGAGCCGAGTGGTAATGCTTTAGGACCACAAACGGCCTTGGGCCAGACGATCTCGTTCTTCAACCAGGATCCGAGGGTGGCAAAACAGGCCCGCTGGTCATTCGGCATTCAGCGTGAAGTTTGGGGTGGTTGGATGTTTGAAGCCGTGTACGTTGGTGATAAGGGCTACGACATCGAAATTACCCGAAACATCAACGCTCTCCCCAACAAGTATCTCAGCCTCGACAACTCGCGCACTGCTGCTCAGAATGCCAACAACACTGCTCTCGGCGGAACAGTCGCGAATCCATACTTCTGCAGCAACCCCAATGCAAGCGGCACGGGTTGCACAAGCGGCAGCGCGCTCTTCGTAGGTGCTGGCGCCACGACAACGCGACGGCAGTTACTGCGTCCGTTCCCGAACTTTGGTGACATAAACACCTCGGTCAACGACGGTGAGAGTTGGTATGCGTCAGGCCAGTTGAGTTTGACCAAGCGATTCACTCAGGGTTATGGACTCCAGTTCGCCTACACGAAGTCGAGGTGGTTGGAAGCTACTGAGTACTTGAATGCGGGAGACGAACACCCGGTCAAACAGAGGTCGCCTCAGGACACGCCGAATCGCTTTTCGATGAGTGGCTTCCTGGAACTGCCGTTCGGTCGAGGCAAGCGATTCTTCGGTGATGCGAACCGGCTTGCGAACGCGGTTGTTGGCGGATGGCAACTCCAGGGCACTTACGTTTACCAGACTGGGTTCCCACTGAGATTCGCCAATGATGTGTTTTATCTCGGCGGTGACCCAAGCCTACCGAAGAGCCAGCAGACAGTTGACCGCTGGTTCAATACTTCAGCGTTCGTTTCAGTCATCGGCGGAACGCCGACGTGCGGTGCGTTCCCGGGTGGTTCTGCAAATTGCGCCACACCGGTGGACCACTTAAGGGCGTTCCCGTTCTTCCTCGATGAAGTACGCATCGATCCAATCAACAACGTCGACCTCGGTTTGCGCAAAGACATTCAGTTGCGCGAACAGATGAAGATCCAGTTGCGGGTGGAGTTCATCAATGCGTTCAATCATCCGCTGTTCCCTGGACCGACCGTCAATGCCGGATCTACGGGCTTTGGCGCAATCGTGACGTCTAACCAGTTAAACTACGCTCGCCGCGCGCAATTGGCAGCGAAGTTTATTTTCTAGCCACAAAAAGGCACAAAAAGCACAAAAAAGAGTAGGGCGGCTCTTCGGGGCCGCCCTTGGTTTTATTAACGACTAATGATTTCACGTAGAGGATTTCTTGGGGCGTTACTTGCCACCGGTGTTCTTGCTCCACGTGCGTTTGGCTCATCCGCGATCGATCGACACGCTCTCGTGACTCGCCATAATCCGCGAGCCACGAAGATCGATCCGTTGAGCCCGCTATCACTCGGCAACGGTGAGTTCGCGTTCACCGCCGACGTAACGGGTCTACAAACCTTTCCGCGACTCTATGCTGACGCGATGCCGCTCTGCACGATGGCGCAATGGGGTTGGCATACGCGACCGCTACCGGCGTCGCTCAAATCTCAGACTCTGCGTCCGAAGCTCTACGACACATACGGACGCATGGTCGGCTACAACACCAGTTCGGAAGGCCAGACGGAACTCTTCAATTGGTTGCGCGAGAATCCGCATCGTCTGCACCTGGGCCAGATTGGTCTGGCGGATATCGAGCCCGCGAACATTTCAGAGATCGATCAAGAACTCGACCTCTGGCGTGGAGTGTTGAAGAGTAAATTCAAACTACGCGGGGAGCCGGTTTCTATCACCACTGCCGTTCATCCTGTTCAGGATCTGCTTGCAGTGGTAATTGAGTCGCGCGTTCCGGATCTCGCTGTATGCATTGCATTCCCGAATGGCTCGCCGTCGATGCAAGCCGCTGACTGGAGTCAACCCGATAAGCATCAGACGCGGATTATCGCGGATGGAAAACTGATTGAGCGCCAGCTGGATGAGGATGCTTATTACGTCGCCGTTCAGGGGGAACTAAGACTTGAGAGCAGACATACGCTGCTGATAAGAGGTTCAGAATTTGTCGTCGCGTTTTCTCAAGAACGACCAGGTGGATCATTACCAACTGCGGCTGAGACTATTGCTGCAAGCGAACGACACTGGAAACGCTTCTGGACGCACGGTGCTGCGGTCGAACTTGCTGATAGTA
>DATNFX010000295.1:0-13204 GCA_035606195.1 Pyrinomonadaceae bacterium | reverse complement strand
ACCCGCAGCGGCGACCAGGACGCCTTTGCTGAATTGGTTAGTCGTTATCGCAACCAGATTACGAGCTACATCTACCGGATGACCAATGACTACGACGGCGCCGTCGATCTGGCTCAGGAGACTTTTGTGAGGGTTTACAGGGCAGCTGACAGGTATCAGCGAAGCTACGCATTTTCGACCTATATCTATCGAATTGCGACAAACCTGGCCATCAGCGAACTCCGCAAGCGTAAACGCCGCAAGCTTGTTTCGCTGACCGGGTTCTTTCAGCAGAGCGACGGGGGTGAAGCAAAGGAGTTCAATCCGCCAGACCTTCGGCCGCTGCAGGACTCGGATCTCGTAGAGACCGAGCGACGCAATGCGGTCCAACGAGCCATCGGCACGCTTCCGGAAAAATATCGTGCACCGCTGATTCTGCGTGACGTAGACGGACGCAGCTACGACGAGATCGCGAGAATTCTGGAGACGAGCGAGGGCACGGTGAAGTCGAGAATCAGCCGGGCGCGAGGATTCCTACGCGAGAAGATGCATGCTTATTTGTAGGTGATGATGTTATGAGAAAAAATACTTGTGAACTGATTCGTCGCGAACTGGACGAATTGAATTTGGATGAGATGTGCACCACGGCAGCAATCGAGCACTTGCGAGAGTGCGGTGAGTGCCGTGAGTTTCAGGAGAAGCAGACGAAGTTACGACAGATTGTCGGGAGTCTCGGCACAGTTGCGGCGCCGGCGGATTTTGATTTCCGTTTGCGCGCGCGTCTCGCAAATGAGTCGAGCAACACGTCGCACTTCAATTTTGTGTCGAGCTTTGTGTGGGGCCCCGTTTTGCGGCGAGGATTAGCGGGGGCGGCGCTATTGCTCGTTTTTGCCACCGGCGCGTTTCTGGTCCGAAGTAAGTTGAATGGTCCGGCAGAAGTCACGGAAACAGCTAAGCAGTCGCCCGCGCGTGGCATTACTGAGCCACCAAGGCAAGCAGCCAAATATCCGGCTCCCGATATAGGCAAGCAGGAAGTAGTGTCACTTCCTCCCAGCAAGCATCCGCAGAAAAACAAGATGGATCGCTTTGAACAAGTGGCAGTTAGTAAGAACCGGCGATTAGCGACAGTAGACTCCAGCAGTACTGGTGCTAATGTCCTGAATGGAACCGAACCACTCGCGTCGTCGGCGACTATTCCCATTGACGCTTCGTCGGTACAGTCTTTCACAGTTTCAGTCGACGACGGCCGCGGAAATGCAAAGACGATTTCCGTTCCGGCGATTAGCTTTGGTTCACAAAGATTGATGCACAACGCGAATCAGTTCGCACCGAAACGAGTTTGGTAGAAGTCGATGAAGGTCAGAAGTAAATTGCGAGTTGCGATTTTGTTGAGCGTAGCACTCTGGTGTGGCGGTGTCAGTGCACAAACTCCGGCGCCGTCACCTTGGAAACCTGCCCCACCGCCACGGGCAGGTAGGACCGGCGAAAAAGCGCCTCCTGCTCCGCAAGTCGTAACAATCATTCATCGTCTCAACGGCTTGAAAATGTTTCGGCTGCTGGCCCGTTCACAGGAGCAGGTGCAGGCGATCTCCAGTCTTGATTGGTCCTTTAATCTGATGGATGACGTGCACACGAACGTCATCGCCGGACTTGCCCTCGACGACGGCGAGACGATCGCGGCGTGGTTGCCGGAAGCTGAAGTTGAGTTTGGACCAGTGCCGGTTCCCGCACCGGCAGCAACCGAGCCGCCTGCTCCGCCAAAACCACCAATCGCCGCGTTCTCCACGATGCCGAACACTTTTTTTGACGCTCCGGATATTACCGTCATCGGATCTGACGGCAGGCGGCTACCAGCGAGGTACATCGGATTTGATGCGGTGACAGGACTCTCGATCCTGCGACTCACAAAGAAGAATGCCGTCGCGGCCACTGCGTTCAAAGACGAACCGGTGAACACTGGTGAAGCGGTGTTGTTGTACCAGCCTGAACCTGTCCAGGGCACGCGTCCGCTGGTGCGTCCGCGTCTCTACGCACGCATGGCCGCGGTTGAAGGTCGAATTCAGACGATCGTACTTACGCCCTCTGGAGGCATCGCGCGCTTGAGAGTCAGCGCACCGAAACTTTCCCAGGCAAACATTGGTGGCGTGGCACTGAATCAGGCCGGTGAAACGATCGGCATAGTCGATGGGCTGGACGGAAGCGATGCGAGCGTTCTGCCGGCGACATTGATCAAGCGTGCCGCGCAACGTGTGTTGGACCAGCAGGCCAGTGTTCCGCGCCCGTGGCTCGGCGTCAAAGGTGAAGCGATCGCGGCACTCAAATTCGATGAGCTGGTAAGTCACGGCTGGGAGTCGACCCGCGCTGCAGCGCTTGCCAACAAGCATCGCGGCATTATGCTCACGTCCATTGCGCCTGGCAGTCCGGCCGCGCTTGCTGCTTTGCGTGCGGGTGATGTGATTTTGAAAGTTGATGACAAGGACATTCAAACTGCGGACGACTTTACCTGGTGGCTGGAACAGGCTGGTCCGAGTAGTTCGGTTGAGTTCACGGTTATGCGTCCCAATCAGCCGGTCGAGATGGAGTTCAACATTAAGTTGAGCCAGATACTCGAGCCGTCATTCAAGTTTAGTCTGCGCAATCCATGGCCGTCGCCGAAGGGTTTCTCTTTACTCGACCAGGGAATAGAAACCATCGCGCTGAAACTTCCTGTCGCAACGCAGCTTGGAATCACCGCCGGTCTTTTGGTCGTCTACGTAGATCCCGTAACGGCAGCCTTCGAAGCCGGCTTACAACCCGGCGACGTAATCCAATCGATCAACGGCAAGTCAGTTTCGGTTTTCAAAACGGACCCGAAACCCGCCACGTATACTTTCGAAGTCGTCCGCAAAAAAGAAAAACGCGTCGTCACCATCCCCGCAAAGAAATAGCCACAAAAGGCACAAAAAGCACAAAAGGCACAAAAGCCGGATTTGGAAATGCTTGCCAGCAGTAACTTCTTTTTTGTGCTTTATGTGCCTTTTGTGCCTTTTTGTGGCTAATGATACCCTAGCGGCCCATGTTCCCTGAGGCTGTTGCTCGTTATCACGATCTGCTCGCGAATCAAGATCTAGCCGAAAGCTCGCGCGCGCTCCTGGATGAGGGTCTGGAAAAAGCCAAATTGATTTTTGGCGGCCGTCGTCTTTCACCTTATCTCCGCCCACACTTTGTGACGGAATCAGACTTCGCACGCATCTGCCAGATCTGCGAAACCGTCTGGTCCGCCATTCAAAAAGTGAAAGACGCTGCTGTCGCCGATGAGAAAGTCGTCGACGACCTCGGCTTAACGGAGATCGAACGCGAACTGGTCGCCATCGACCCCGGCTACGCGGCCGTCTCGCCAACGTCGCGGCTGGACTCATTTCTTACTCAATCGGCATACAGCTTCGTCGAGTTGAACGGCGAGAGTCCGGCAGGCATCGCATACGCTGACGCTGCTTACGACATTTTCTCTTCTCTACCAGTAATGAAGGAGTTTGCCGTCGACTACAACGTGCGTGCGATGTACGGCAAGCAGTTCATGTTGGACGTCCTGATTAGCTCTTACGAGGAGTATCTTGGTACAAAACCCGAACGTGCACCCCGAATCGCGATAGTCGATTTGGCCGGAGTGCCCACAGTCAAAGAGTTTGAGCTCTTTCGAGAATTCTTCGAAAAGTCCGGCTATCCGTCAGTTATTTGCACACCGCAGGAACTCGAGTTTCGCGACAATCGTCTCAGCGTCGCGGGCCAGGAGATCGACATCGTCTACAAGCGTCTCCTCGTTAACGAGTACCTGCCGATCATTCGCGAATATCCAGCGCTGCTCGATGCCTATCGCGCAGGCGCGATCTGCATGGTCAACAGTTTTCGCTCGAAGCTGATTCACAAGAAAGCCCTCTTCGCTGTGCTGACGGATCCGAAGCACGCGGCTCTCTTTTCAGACGACGAACAGGCGACCATCCGAGCGCACGTCCCGTGGACGCGCGTCGTCAGAGACGAACACACGGATTATTTTGGCCGTGAAGTAAACCTGCTCGATTTTATCCGCGCCGACGGCGAGCGTCTGGTGCTCAAGCCGAATGACGATTACGGTGGCCACGGAATCACGATTGGCTGGAACGTCGACCAGCGTGGCTGGGACGACGCAATCAACAACGCCCTTGCGGATGGCGATTACCTGGTCCAGGAGCGTGTGCCCACCGCCCGCGAGACTTTTCCGGCACTGACGGAAGATGGTCGAATTGAATTCGCGGAACAGCTCGTGGACCTCGATCCGCTGCTGTTCAACGGAAAAGTCGGTTCGGCGTTCACGCGGCTGTCATTTACCGAATTGGCGAATGTGAGCTCGGGTGGCGGTATGGTTCCAACCTACATCGTCAGCAAAAAGTGAGGCAAAACAGTTACAATCTGTGTAATCTGTGGATAGGAGCATCCAGTGGCTGACGACGAGAAAAGAGCTTTGCATTCGCAGGAGGAGCGCCGCAGCTCTGACCGCTCACGATTGATTGTTGACGTTTTCTTCGATGGTAAGGATGTGACGGGCGTAGCCAGCACCAAAGACATCAGTGTTGGCGGGCTCTACATGAACACGAAAGCAGAGATTCCCGAAGGTGCGTTGCTGTTGATTCGCATTCCGTTTCGCAATGACGCGCAAGTGGTTTGTAATGCAGTAGTCGTCTACAGCAATCCGGGAGTCGGCGTTGGTTTGAAGTTCCAGGGGTTGTCCGAGGAAGTCCGAGCGATGCTGGAACGCGAAGTTTCGAATGGCTGATACGAAGGACGAAGCGACTTCGTTGCCTTCGTTAAAGTGGGCCGATCTTTCGCGAGAGACAAAAGAGCTTCTCAAAGGAAAACTGGCCGGCTTGTGGGGCGCCGAGACGGACGAAGCCGCTTTCGATTCATGGACTCCGGACAAGAAATACGCGCTGTTGTTGCTGCTCAAGCGAATGCGTGCCAAAGAACTCTGGCATGTCGTGAAACGAATCGATAATGTTTACGGCGAAGGTGGAGTGGGACTGCAGTTCGAAGCGTGGCCGGTGATTGAATCGACCCTGTCGCGGCGAGACGATTTCACACGAAGGCTTGCAAACCATAAGGATACGAGCGGAGGTTTCTACGAGAAAGGTCGATCGGAAGCAGTCCTTCATTTCCTGTTTCAGGAAGGGCAGCCACGGAAGTGGTACGTGCATTTCGATCTTTACAGCCCGGTTTACTCCCTGGCAAGCGCGTGGAACCATTTGCGATACGAGTTCATGAGTAAGACGAAACCTGACTGGCGCAGGATCGCAAAATCCTTGAACATGCAGATTTAAGCGGAAAGAGGACAAATGTTCGATCAATTCACACTGGGTATCGAAGAAGAATTTCAGATCGTTGATCCGCAGACGCGCGAGTTGCGCTCGCACGTCGCCGAGATTCTTGAAGAAGGCAAGATGTTGCTCGGCGAGCAGATCAAGCCCGAGATGATCCAGTCGATGGTAGAGGTCGGCACGGGGATTTGCCGAAACATTCAGGAAGCACGCACCGATATCACGCGCCTGCGCAGCATCATCGCGGGATTGGCGAAGAAGAACGGCCTCACCATCGTGGCCGCTTCAACGCATCCAATCTCGCGCTGGCAGGACCAGAAGATCTTTGACGACGAGCGCTATGAGTTGCTCGTTCAGGAACTGCAAACAGTCGCACGCTCGCTCTTGATCTTTGGACTTCACGTACACGTCGGCATGGCCGATCGCGAACGTGCGATTCACATCATGAATGCCGCTCGCTATTTTCTGCCGCACGTGCTGGCACTCTCGACGTCGTCGCCCTTCTGGATGGGCCATAACACGGGTTTGAAATCGTATCGCACCGAAGTATTCAAGCAGTTTCCGCGCACCGACATTCCCGATCACTTCGATTCGTACCTCAACTTTGAGCGTTACGTCGACCTGCTGATCAAAACCGGCTGTATCAACGACGGTAAGAAAATCTGGTGGGACATTCGCCCGCATCCATACTTCCCGACGCTCGAGTTTCGTGTTTGTGATATTCCGACGCGCGTCGACGACACACTCGCGATCGCTGCGCTGTTTCAGGCAATCGTCGCGAAGTTGAATAAGTTGATCGACAAGAACCTTGGTTTCCGTTTGTATCGCCGCATGTTGATTCAGGAGAACAAGTGGCGCGCTGTGCGATACGGGCTGGAAGGGAAGATGATCGATTTCGGTAAGCAGACGGAAGTGCCGGTGGGCGACCTCGTGCTCGAGTTACTCGAATTCGTCGACGACGTAGTTGATGAACTGGGATCGAGAAAAGAGATCGAGCACGTGCACACGATTCTCCAACGCGGCACCTCGGCAGATCGGCAATTACAGGTCTATCGCGAAACAAACGATCTGAAGGCGGTGGTCGACGACCTGATCGAGTTGACGATGGAGAACGTTCCCGCCACACCCGATCTCACGGTGCCACGCCCGACCACGACCGCAAGCACGATCTCAAAATAGAGCCACAAAAGGCACATAAAGCACAAAGGCACAAAAGAGTTATCAACCATTTTGTGCCTTATGTGCTTTTTGTGCCTTTTGTGGCCCTTTTTGTGGCTAAATAATATTGCCACAGCATGCGGGCGGCGACGGCGCGATGTGGACGCCATTGTTCGGCCAGACGTTCCAATTCATCAGGACCGGGACGGTGGGCCAGACCTCTTAACTCCTTCATAGCGACCGCTAACGCCAAATCACCGGCCGGCCAGATATCTGCGCGACGCATTGCCATCAAAAGGTACACGTCCGCGCTCCACGATCCGATTCCCTTGATTCGCGTCAGCACCACTCGCGCCTCTTCGTCGCTCAGGCGCGCGAGTTTCGTAAAGCTCAACTCACCCGAGACGATCGAATTTGCTAGGTGCAACAGATAAGCCGACTTCTGGCGCGTCACTCCGAGACTGCGCAGGTACGTGTCGCCGAGTTTGAGGAACCGTTCCGGTGTAAAAGGCTGAATCTTCGCTTCGAGACGCACCAGCATCGCTTTCGCAGACTTCAGCGATACCTGCTGCTCGAGAATGATATGAGCGAGGGTTGTAAAGCCAGCCGCCCGTCGCCAGAGTGGCGGATCGCCGTGATGAGCGTGAATCCCCGCCAGAATCTCATCACGTGCGGCGAGCTCACGTGCTGCCAGTGCGAGACTCTTTTGCGTGAGTATCAACTGCGTGTGGCGAGTGTCAGGAAATTCTCAAAAAGAATGCGG
This sequence comes from Pyrinomonadaceae bacterium, assembly GCA_035606195.1. Taxonomy (GTDB): domain Bacteria; phylum Acidobacteriota; class Blastocatellia; order Pyrinomonadales; family Pyrinomonadaceae; genus PSRF01. Next base: position 5,977 of record DATNFX010000295.1, on the reverse strand, counting down.
CCGTCGCGGGAGTCGTTCGGGTGCTCCCAACGCGTGCGGTTCTTGTTCCAGTCTTCAAAAGACTTCTCGAGATGAAACTGAACCGTATAAATCAGTTGTCCATCGGTCCGCTTCACCATCATCTGGTTACGACACAGATATGACGTCGCCAGCAGCTCGAAACCCTCCGGCACGCGGTCGAGTTGCAAGCCGTGGTTTTGCCAGACGCGCAAAATGCGCGCGGGAGCAATCGGATCCGAACAGTTGACGTTTTGGAAGATCGGATCGGCAGGTTCGGTAATACGAACGAAGCGATACTGATATTCGAGCGGACGCGCGGCGCGCTGCTCATGTTGCTCGAGTTTGTCGAGTGTCACCACTCGCGCACCGAAACTCAAACCCACTAACTGATGACCACCACAGATCGCAAGCACCGGTATTTGAGTCGTGCGAATAAACTGACCAAAGTCATCCAGTATCGACTGCTTGTAGTAATCAAAATCGCGCAACGTTCCGCTCAGCACGATCGCGTCCGGCGCAAAACTTTTAGCTGCGTCTGCGACTTCGGCCAGATGCGCCACTTCGGTAGTCGGCCGTTTCACCAGCCGGGAAACGTTGTTGAGAATGTTTTCAATCGCCATTCCGGCGATGAGACGTTCGCGTCTCAACTCCGCCGCCAGCAATTCGCCCCATTCTTCTCGAGCCACTTCGGATAGATCGCGTTCGTCGCGCAGCAGGTCGTCGATCACGAGCACGCGTGCTTCTTCAATGCGCTGCTCAACCGGCTCGTATCGACAGAAAGTTTGCTGGTTGAATGGGAAGGGAAGTGCCCCGGAAACTTTTGTCCGGTCATTAGTGGGGGTGTAGTCTTGAGTCATTAATCGCGTCGCTGTGTCGTTAAGAGATTTTACTTCAAGCGCTGTTTTGTACTTTGCCTGAACTCCGGAACACGCGTTCCGGGTCCGGCTGCCTCAATGTCCGTGCGAATCTTAGCAAGTAGCAGGCCACGAAGTCTCCCCCTGAACCTTGTGCTCTCCACTCTGGCTTCCTGCTCAACCAGCAACAACATTCTATACCACGACGACTCCAATTCGTCCGCTAAATGCGAGATTTTTGTTATGTCGTACGGTACTGCTACAGCCTTACATCCGAGACGTGCAAAGACCGAGAGGTACCTTGCTGTCGCCAGATCAGGACACAGCAGCCGCCGGCGTCCAACTTTTAGTTCAACTCCGAGCAGGGTGTGCTGAATGACGACGCGCTCGGACGGCTTGGCATTCTCGAATTGATACGAACGGGTGCGCAGCTTGAGTATGCGCTCGCGATAAATTCGCGGAAGCCATGTTTCGCCAAGTTGTTCCTGGATCTTCATCCACAGATTACACAGAGTCATCTGCGTAATCTGTGGATTATCTGTTCGGTGAACATTTGCGATTCGATCTTGGTTTGCAAAGCATTGATTACACGTCCCGGAAAGATCCCGAGATAAAGCACGCCAAGGACAGTTATCACTAACGCTACCGCCACACTCGCGGGTACAGCCGGCGCCTTCCATGCCATTGTTCGTTCGCCGAAGAACATGACAATGATCAGGCGCAGGTAGTAGTAAGCGGAGACCGCGGTGTTGAGCACGCCTATTACCACGAGCCCGTAGTAATGCTGGTCAATGGCGGCTCCAAACACGAGGATTTTTCCGATGAAGCCCGCGGTCAGTGGCATTCCCAGCAGGCTCAACATGAAAAGACTCAAAGAGAACGCCAGCACGGGCGATTCAAATCCGATACCGCGATAGTCTTCGATGGCAGTCCGGCGATCGCCACTGCGCGCAATCAGTTGCACTACAGCAAACGCGCCGATATTCATCACCGCATAAGTCAGCAGATAAAAGATAACGGAAGCGATGGCGGTATTGCGCTGCGCCGGATCGGAAGCGGCTCCGGCGGCGACAAAACCCACGAGCGCATATCCAGCGTGCGCGATCGACGAATAGGCGAGCATGCGTTTGACGTTGTTCTGAACGATTGCCACAACGTTGCCGAGCGACATCGTGAGAATCGCCATGATGACGAGCACGTAGACCCAAAGCTGGTGCAGGTTACCGGCAGTCGTGCTGGAAGTAGAAACGACAAACGGCAGACCAAATACAAAAACGCGAATGAATGCGGCGAAGCCGGCGGCTTTTGGGCCGGCGGCCATGAAAGCGGTAACGGGTGTAGGTGCACCTTCGTAAACGTCCGGTGTCCAGACATGAAAAGGCGCGGTGGCAATTTTGAAACCAAACCCGACGAGCATCATCGCGACGCCCGCGTAAAGCAACGCGGGATACTGTGCCTGGCTGATGCGAGTTGCGATCTCGGCGATGTTTGTTGTTCCGGCGACGATTCTGCTGAGTGAGCCCCCCGGTCCGGGTTCCACCATGGAGGTAGCGCCATAGATCAGCGCGATGCCGTAAAGCAGAAATGCCGACGAGAACGAACCGAGGATGAAGTATTTCAGTGACGACTCATTCGAACGAACGTCAGTGCGACGGAAGCCGGCCATCACGTAGGTCGCGATCGAAAGGATCTCGAGTCCGAGAAAAACGATGACCAAGTCGTTGCCGGAAGCCATCAGCATCATTCCGACTGTTGCGAACAACAGCAGCGAATGAAACTCACCGGCCGGCAATTGTTCGTCGTGCACCCAGACCGTCGAGATAAGCAACGTAAGAGCGGACACAAGCAGAAAGACGAGTGTGAAGCCGAGACGCAACTCGTCCAGCACGATCATCCCGTTGAATGCATCGCTAGAAGGAGTGCCGTGCGACCATAGCCAAACGGTGCTGACCGCACCTGCGACAATCCCGACAAGTGAAATTCCACCCGTGATCCAACGTTGAGTTGGTCGAACAAACGCGTCGACGAGCATCACGAGAACGGCTGCCGCACACACCATCACTTCGGGCGCGATTAATGACCACTGGATGATCGGCATCATTGATGGTGAAGTTGAAATCATTCCGTTTTGCTGTTCGCGACTTGTGAGTTACTGCTCTTGTCGATGTCCGCCGTTCTAAATGAACCGCCCGCTGGACCCGTGCCGACCCCGGCACGGATGGCTTCTACGCTGAGTCTTGAGCGGTCGAGAAACACACGCGGGTAAACGCCCATGAAGAGCATCAGGAACAGAAGCGGCAGTATCAGTCCGATCTCCCGATAGTTCAGATCAGACAACGCAGCGTTTTCAGGATTCGTGATCTTGCCGAAAACAACTCGCTGCAACATCCAAAGCATGTAAACGGCGGCCCAGATAACACCCGTGGCGGCGAACATCGTAGCGAGCCATGTATGGGTAACCGCTCGTGACGTCCACGTTCCAATCAAAATCAGAAACTCGCCGACGAACCCGTTGAGGAACGGCAGACCAATCGACGAGAGTGAAGCGATCACAAAGAAGGTCGAGAACCAGGGCATCGGTTTGGCGAGGCCGCCAAACTCGCTGATCATGCGTGTGTGGCGGCGTTCGTATATGAAACCCACAAACAGGAATAGGGCGCCGGTTGAAACACCGTGATTGAGCATCTGGTAAAGTGCGCCCTGCATGCCCAGCTCGGTAAAAGAAAACAAGCCGAGCACGACAAATCCCATGTGGCTAACTGAAGAGTAGGCAACGAGTCGTTTGACGTCCGGTTGAACCATCGCGACAAGCGCGCCGTAAATGATTCCGATGACTGCCAGGACGATGATGTAAGAGGCAAACGCGCGCGCAGAGTTTGGGAAAAGACCCAGATTAAAGCGCAGCAGCCCGTACGTACCCATCTTCAACAAAACACCCGCCAGAATCACTGAACCCGCGGTAGGTGCTTCCGTGTGCGCGTCGGGTAACCAGGTGTGGAACGGGAAGAGTGGCACCTTGATACAAAACGCGAGTCCAAAGGCGGCAAATAGAAGCGCCTCACTTTTAGGCGCGAATGGACTTGCCTGCAGCGCCTGGACCAGTGTCGAGTAGTCAAACGAGTGATACGTGAAATAGAGCGTGATGATGGCGGCGAGCATCAAGAGGCTGCCGACAGCCGTGTAGATGAAAAACTTTATCGCGGCATAAACGCGACGTTCGCCACCCCAGATTCCGATGAGGAAGAACATCGGGACCAGCGTTGCTTCGAAGAAGAGATAGAACAGCAGAAGATCGAGTGAGACGAAGACGCCCGTCATCGCCGATTGCAGGATCAGCAGAAAGACGTAGTAAGCCAATTGTCGCTTGTGAATTGCGGTCCAACTGGACAGTATCGCAATCGGCATTAGCAGCGTGGTCAACAGAACCAGCCATAAACTAATCCCATCGACCGCAACGTGATAACGCGCGCCGATTGACCCAATCCAGCTTACGTTCTCTTCGAATCTGAATTCAGCGCCACTCGCACCAATCCCGCGCAGCAGTAACAAAGACACTGCAAACGTCGCGACTGTTACGACAAGCGCGATCCACCGGTAATGTTCTTCCCGCCGGCTTGACACAAAGCTATAACCCACCAGAGCGAGAGCGCCGGCGACGGGCAAGAGGATCAGGATCGTTAACAAGTGAGACATCAATCTGTGTGATTTGTGGACTACGGGTTGGGATAGCCCATCCACGCAAACAGTCCAATTAAAATCAGTGCTCCGACGAGAATGATTGCGGCGTAAGCGCGCACAAAACCGGCCTGCAGATAACGCGCAAGTCGTCCGAGCTCAGTAACTGCATCCCCAAGTCCGTGCAGGATGCCGTCCAACACGCCGATATCAAAAATTTTCCATAGCCCTTCGCGCGAGCCGCTCTCGATTGGGTTGATGAGTGTAGCGTCGTAGATCTCGTCAACGTAGTACTTGTTCTCGAGGATCCGCGGCATCTGCATCAGCGGGCGTTTCTGGAAGATGACCCACCCGATACCGATTCCCGCCAAACCAATCAACACAGAAACCAGAGCAAGCCAACGCTCGGCACTGATCTCTTCGGGCGAGTGCGTGAGGTGTGCCACTTCCTCCGCGGGCACAAACGCTCGTTCGTGCGCACCCTCAGCAGGCGCCGCGGCCGCGGGCTCGCCATGTGTCGCCACCGGTATTGAAGCGACCACAGGTTCAAGTGTGTGCTCGAGTACGTTCACGTCCTGATGCGTGAAAACAGAACTCATCGCGTACGGTACGCCGATAAAACCACCAATCGTCGACAACACTGCCAGCACAATCAACGGCACTGTCATCAACCAGGGCGACTCGTGCGGCGTAACTGGCCCATGATGATGATCCGGCTCCTGATGTTTCGACTCATCAGTTTCGCGAAAACGCTCACGACCCCAAAAAGTCATGACCATCATTCGCGTCATGTATACCGCGGTAAGAAATGCAGTGAGCGCTGCTATGAACCAAAGAAACTTACTGAACCCGGTAGAGGGCATACTGAAAGCCGGCGCACTCCACGTCTTCCAGAGGATCTCGTCCTTCGAAAAGAAACCGGCAAAAAGAGGAAAACCGCTGATCGCGAGCCATCCCGCGATCATCGTGATCCAGGTGATCGGCATGTACTTCCTGAGCCCGCCCATGCGTCGCATGTCCTGCTCGTGGTGCATGCCGTGAATGACCGAACCCGAACCGAGGAACAGCAGCGCCTTAAAGAACGCGTGAGTGATGACGTGGAAGATCGCAGCGATAAACGCCCCCATTCCACACGCAAGGAACATGTATCCGAGCTGTGAAATCGTCGAGTAGGCGAGAACTTTCTTGATGTCGTTTTGTGCGAGACCGATCGTTGCCGCGAAGAGTGCCGTTGCCGCGCCGATAACAGCGACGATGAACATCGCCGTGGGGGCGTGCACGAAGATCTCGGAGCAGCGCACGATCATGTAGACGCCGGCCGTGACCATCGTCGCGGCGTGAATCAATGCCGAAACGGGCGTCGGTCCGGCCATCGCATCGGGCAGCCAAACATATAGAGGTATCTGTGCGCTCTTACCGGCGGCGCCTATAAACAACAGCACCGCGAT
>DATNFX010000294.1:0-3367 GCA_035606195.1 Pyrinomonadaceae bacterium | reverse complement strand
TGCGCGGCAGGTCATTGATGGCGGCCTGTCGGTTCGAGTGACCGAGCAGTTAGTGCAGAAAGCTAGTGAGGAGAAACCGGCGCGACGCCCGCCACTTCCGATTGACCCGAACATTAAAGCGGCCGAGACAAAGTTACGCCGGGCCCTGGGCACGCAGGTCAAGATCCTTCAGGCCGCTGATGGAAAAGGGAAGTTGGAGATCAGCTTCTTCAATACTCAGGACTTGGATCGTATCTACAACCTGTTAGTCCCGCCTGCGCAAATGTAATAGTGGAACTCGAGCGCCTCAGTGTCAGGGACCACATTGTAAAATACCACATCACAATCTAATCTAATCCTCAGAGCCTTTCCTTTGTGCCTTTTGTGCCTTTTTGTGGCCCGCGTTCGGTTGACCCTGTTTTGCCACCATGTTAGACTCGCGCGCTTTTCGGCAGCCACAATTTGTACATAAGATTAAGAGGAATCGGATGATTCTGTTAGAGGCCTCAATTCAGTTGGTTCCTGATGGGACGTTACTGCTTCACCTGTTGATGGTGGGCGTGATGGTCTTCGTCCTGAACCGCACTTTATTGAAGCCCATTAACCAGATCCTCGCTGAGCGCGAAAAACAGATTGCCGGCCGTCTTAAAGAAGCCGAGGCCATGGCTTCCGAAACGCAGGAAAAACTGAAGCGATACAACGATGCACTGCGTGAAGCCCGCACCGACGGCTACAAGCTGCTGGAAAAAGAACGCGCTCAAGCGATGAAAGAGAAAGAAGAAAAACTGCGACAGTACCGTGAGCAGATGTCGAAGGAAGTTGCTGCGCAAGTCGAGACTACGCGCAGACAAGAGCAGACGGTAAAGGGAGAACTCGAGGCGCAGGCCGCCACGATCGGAAGTTTGATAAGTTCTCAGATACTTCGTCGACCTACTCGATAACCAGACTGTCGACCAATCCTTAGAAAACAAAATGCTGTTACTCGTTTCTGGAGAATGGATGGAGTGGTTCAACTACCCTGGCCTCGAGCTGTGGAAGTTTATCAATCTGGCCATCTTCACCGGTGCCGGTATTTTTGTACTGCGTAAACCGATTAGCCAGGCACTGATGGCGCGTCGTGGCGCGATCCAACAGGAACTCGTCGCTGCGCAGCAGGAGCGTGAACGAGCATTGGCGCAGGTCCAGGAAGCCGACAATCGTTTGAGTCGACTCCACGAAGACGTGCGCACGCTTCACCGGCAGGCTGATGAGGAAGCGAGAGCCGAGCGCGCGCGTTTGGCTGCCGCTACGCAGAGCGAAATGGAAAAGCTCAAACAGCAGTCACAACGCGAGATCGACATGGCCGGCAAGCTCGCACGCAAAGAGTTGCGGCAGTTTCTCGCGCAGAGAAGCATTGAACTGGCGCGCGAATCAGTGCGTAATCAAATGAGGCCCGAAGACGACACCGCATTGATCAAAGAGAACCTCGGCGATTTGAGGAGGACCACGGTTTGAGCTTGCAAACGGTTGCACGCCGCTATGCGGCCGCCCTCGCCGACGTGGCCATCGAACGACGGGAAGAACGTGAAGTTCAGGGAGAGTTGGACCAGTGGGCGGCGATGATCGAATCGCACGCACAGCTAAAAGAAGTCTTCTCCAATCCCACGATTGTTTACGATCACAAACGCAAACTCCTCGAAGACTTGATCTCGCGCACTCGAGTGCGAGAAACCACCGCGAGCTTTCTTCGCGTCCTGCTAAAAAATCAGCGTCTCTCCCAGTTGCGAGAAGTGGCAGCTCGTTATGGTTACGTGCTCGACGAGCGCGGCGGAATTGTGGCAGCAGCTGTGACGACGGCGAGACCGCTTCCGGAGGACTTACGGAAGCAGCTGCACGATACGCTGATTGCCGCTACTGGTCGCAAGGTGAGACTGTCTTTTTATACTGACGAAACAATTCTCGGCGGTATGGTCGCACGGATTGGCTCAACCATCTTCGACGGATCGGTGCAAAATCAGCTCGAACGTTTGGCCAACGACCTCGCGGGTCGATAATTTTGTAGCGCGTGGGTAGAGGAAATTATGGAACCAATTAGAGCCAGCGAAATCAACGAGATCATTCGCAAACAGATCGAGAACTTCGAAACGGGCGTTACGGTCACCGAAGTCGGAACCGTCATCAAGGTCGGCGACGGTATCGCAGAGCTGCACGGTCTTGAGAAAGTCATGTCGGGCGAACTGCTCGAGTTTCCGCACAACGTTAGCGGTCTGGCCCTCAACCTGGAAGAAGACAAAGTCGGTGCGGTGTTATTCGGTGACTTCCAGACAATCAAAGAGGGCGATCTCGTAAAGCGCACCGGCCGCATCATGGAGGTGCCCGTTGGCGAAGCACTCGTCGGACGTGTGGTCGACGTGCTCGGCAACCCGATTGACGATGCTGGTCCAATTGTCACTGACACCTACTATCCCGTCGAGCGGATCGCTCCGGGTGTGGTCGACCGGCAGCCAGTAAAAGAACCACTGCAGACAGGTCTGAAAGCGATTGACGCGATGGTGCCGATCGGTCGCGGACAGCGCGAACTGATCATCGGGGATCGCCAGACTGGTAAGACGGCAGTTGCCGTCGACACGATAATCAACCAGAAGGGCAAAGACGTAATCTGCATTTACGTGGCGATTGGGCAGAAGGCTTCGACCGTGGCCCAGGTAGTGCGGACGCTGCAGGAGTACGGCGCGATGGACTACACGATCGTGATCAAGGCGACCGCATCCGATCCTGCTGCGATGCAGTATTTGGCTCCGTATTCAGGCGCCGCGATGGGCGAGTACTTCCGCGACAGTGGACGTCACGCGCTCACCATTTACGACGACCTTTCCAAGCAGGCGGCCGCGTATCGCGAGATTTCCTTGTTGCTGCGACGTCCACCGGGCCGTGAGGCTTATCCGGGGGACGTTTTCTATCTGCACTCGCGTTTGCTGGAGCGCGCCGCAAAACTTTCTGACCTCAAAGGCGGTGGTTCACTGACGAGCTTGCCGATCATCGAAACACAGGCGGGAGACATCTCGGCGTACATTCCGACGAACGTGATCTCGATTACTGACGGACAGATCTTCCTTGAAGCCGACCTTTTCAACAGCGGTTTCCGTCCGGCAATCAACGTCGGTAACAGCGTGTCGCGCGTAGGCGGTTCGGCGCAGATTAAAGCCATGAAACAGGTTGCCGGAACACTTCGTCTCGACCTGGCCCAGTTCCGTGAGTTGCAGGCTTTTGCTCAGTTCGGTTCCGACCTGGACAAAGCCACGCAAGCTCAGCTCGCACGCGGTCAACGTCTGACGGAGATTCTGAAACAACCTCAGTATCAGCCGATGGACGTTGCCAAGCAGGTGCTCATCATTTGGGCAGCAACGAA
>DATNFX010000293.1:0-5544 GCA_035606195.1 Pyrinomonadaceae bacterium | reverse complement strand
CGCGTTTCGCGTGGCGCGCCGGTTATCTGCTAGCTGCCTTCGGCATCTACATGGCCGACCAGGCTTCGAAAGCCTGGGCCGTCAAAATGCTGCGCTTCGGCGACGAGCGCGTGGTGATTCCAGGCTTCTTTCAGTTCATCTACACCGAGAACCCAGGCATCGCGTTTGGCCAGTTACAGGAAGGCGGCTCGTTTGGACGCTGGTTCTTCGTCATTCTCGCCGTACTCGCCGCTATCGCCGTCTTTTATTACTTCATGCGCACGCCGCGTAACGACGATCGCGTGCTCGGCGCGTGCGCACTGCTGATGGCCGGTATTTCAGGCAACCTTACTGACCGTGCGCGCCTCGGTTATGTGGTCGACTTCATCGTTTTGCACGCGGGCAATTATCACTGGCCCACATTCAACATCGCGGATGCGAGCATCACGGTCGGAGCACTCCTGTTGGCTTTTGATTTGATTTTCAGCCACCGATCTTCGCGGATAAAGACAGATGTACCCTGAGATTTTTCACATCGGCAGTTTCCCCATTAACACCTACGGCGTTTTTCTCGCTGTCGCGTTTCTCTGTGCGATTCTGATAGCAGTCAGACTCGCAAAGCGCGATGGGTTGCCGTACGAGAAGATCTACGATCTCAGTTTGTGGATGCTGCTCGCCGGACTCGTCGGTTCGAAGATTCTCATGCTCTTCACCGAACCCGACTATCGGGAGAATCCAGCGCTGCTTCTGTCGCTCGACTTTCTACGTTCCGGTGGCGTCTTCTACGGCGGACTGCTCGGCGCAGTGATCGCCGGTTACTTCCTGATGAAGCGCTACAAGCTTCCCTGGTGGAAGACGGCGGACGCATGTGCCCCCGGCATTGCGATCGGAAACTTCTTCGGGCGTCAGGGATGTTTTGCTGCCGGTTGCTGCTGGGGTAAACCGACAACCTTGCCGTGGGGCGTGAAGTTTACCGATCTCGGCCACCAGATCACGGGGGTGCCAACCGACACGTATCTACATCCCACGCAGCTTTACGAATCGTTCGCAATGCTGCTCGTCTTTCTGTTTTTACTCTGGCTACACAAACGCAAACGCTTCAGCGGCCAGGTGATTCTTGCTTACGCCCTGCTGTATTCCGTGATTCGCTTCTCGATAGAATTCGTGCGCGACGATCCGCGTGGCGATGTTTTCGGCTTGACCAGTCTGACAGGACTCTCAACCTCGCAGTTGATCAGCCTGATAATCGGCATTGCTGCATTGATCCTCTTGATTGTGCGCCGTCGCCGTCTTAATCCTGTAGATCTTGAACAAAATCCTGTAATCCTGTCTAAAACAGCCGTATGACCCCACTAAGACTAGCTCTCTTATTAGTTGCCGCCATTCTCTTTTGCATCGCGCCGGCGACAACGCAAGACAACCAGCTCGCTATTCCGGGCGAAAAGCACCTGCGCAACATCAAGCAGTTGACCTTCGGCGGCGAAAACGCAGAAGCTTACTTCTCGTCCGACGGCAAACAGCTCATCTTTCAGTCGACACGCGACGGACACGGCTGCGACCAGATCTACACGATGAATATCGACGGCTCGAACGTGAAGCTGATCTCGAACGGCGACGGGCGCACGACGTGTTCGTACTTCTTCCCCGGTCAAAAGCGAGTGCTCTACTCGTCGACTTATCTCGGCGACAAGCAGTGTCCACCACGGCCTGACTTCTCGAAAGGTTACGTTTGGGCCGTCTATCCGACTTTCGACATTTTTACTGCGAAGCCAGATGGTTCAGATCTTAAACAACTGACGAACACGCCGGGCTATGATGCAGAGACGACGATCACGTTAGACGGCAAGAAACTCGTCTTCACATCGATGCGCGACGGCGATCTCGATATCTACACGATGGATGCCGACGGCAAGAACGTGCGGCGTCTGACTAACGAACTCGGCTACGACGGTGGTCCATTCTGGTCGTACGACGGCAAGCAGATCGTTTATCGCGCGTATCATCCAAAAACGGACAAGGAAAAAGCTGACTACACCGACCTGCTGAAACAGAATCTGATTCGTCCGACGACTCTCGAAATCTGGATCATGAACGCTGACGGTTCAAACAAGCGCCAGGTAACGAGCAATGGAAAAGCGAACTTCGGTCCGTACTTCTTCCCTGACGGCAAGCGCGTGATCTTCGCGTCGAACATGGATGATCCAAGGGGGAGAAATTTCGACTTGTATAAGATCAACACGGATGGGACCGGGTTGGAACGGATTACGTTCAACGACACGTTTGATGGATTCCCAATGTTTTCACCTGACGGAAAGAAGCTGGTGTTTGCGTCGAATAGAAATGCGAACAAGCAGGGTGAGACAAACGTGTTCATCGCCGATTGGATCGATTAGGGCCACAAAAGGCACACAAAGCACAAAAGGCACAAAAGAGTTATGAAGACCAAAAGAATTACTTCGCTCCTTGTCATCGTCCTGCTTGCGACAGTTGCGAGTGTTGCTCAGCAGGCGGAGCTTGATCCGTCGGCTGCGAAGCTTCAGCAGCACGTGAGCTATCTGGCATCCGATGCGTTGGATGGACGGCGAACTGGAACTCCCGGCGCAAATGATGCCGCGCGGTACATTGCCGGCGAGTTCGAGCGGCTTGGGTTGAACCCCGGAAATGGCAGCCGCGAGGCAAGCAGGCGCCGCGACCTGATGGCGAGATATCTGCAAACGTTTCCGTACGTCGCGGGAGCGGAGCTTGGCAACGGAAACTCATTCGCATTTGCAAACGGCGGCTCGCTTCAGCCGAATATTGATTGGGTGCCGCTCGGTTTCTCAGCCAATGCGAAAGCCGAAGGCGGCGTCGTGTTCGTGGGTTATGGAATCACCGCCGCCGAGCTGAATTATAACGACTACGCCGGACTAGACACCACGGGAAAGATCGCGGTGGCTCTTCAAGGCACGCCTGACGGCGACAACCCGCACGGCCAGTTTTTCAAGTTTGAAGGCGTGCGTTGGAAAGCGATTGCTGCCCAAACCGCGGGCGCCAAAGCCCTGGTCGTGATTGCTCGCGATGAAGATTTTAAAAACGATCGGCCGAGCAGACTCGTTTACGACAACACCGCCGGCGTCGCGGAAATTCCCGTCGTCGTGATTTCGCGCCAGGCCGCGGATAAACTCTTCGCCCTGTCGAACACGTCGGTTTCGCAGCTTGAACAAGCCGTAGCTGCAAAGACGGCCGGAACCAACCGTCTCCTTACCGGCGACGTATCGCTCACTACTGACGTCACGCGTAAAGAAGTTCCGGCTTACAACGTCGCCGGCATTCTTGAAGGCTCCGATCCGGTTCTCAAGAACGAATACATCGTCATTGGCGCTCACTACGATCATCTCGGTCGCGGCGGCGAAGGCAGCGGAAGCCTTTCACCGCGCTCGGGCGAAATCCATCACGGGGCAGATGACAATGCTTCCGGAACGGCGGGAATGATCGAACTGGCTCGAATCTTCAGCGCACAAAAATCGCGGCTGAAACGCTCCGTTGTCTTCATCGGTTTTGGCGGTGAAGAAGAAGGGCTGCTCGGCTCGAATTACTACGTCAACCATCCGCTCGTCCCGCTTGCCAATACAGTCGCGATGATCAACATGGACATGATTGGTCGCATGAAAGATCGCAAACTGTCGGTCGGTGGTATCGGAACAGCGCAAGAGTGGCGCGAGCTCGTCAGGCAGGCAAACACTGCTGAATCTATGGCAGTCGCGGTGAATTCCAGTTCGCCCTTGCCGAAGGGCGTGCCGATTGTTGTTTCAGCTAACGGCCGAACGATCATGACGACAGATCCGAACGGCATCTTCGACCTGACTCTCACAGAAGACGGTTATGGTCCAAGCGATCATTCTTCGTTCTACAGCAAACAGATCCCCGTACTCTTTTTCTTTACAGGTACGCACAGCGACTATCACAAACCGTCTGACACCTTCGACAAGATCAACTACAACGACGAGGCACGAATACTAAAGCTCGTAGCTCGCATCGTCAGAGACGTCGACGGCGCGCCAAAACGAGTAAGCTTCACGACCGCCAAGAGTGATGCGCAGCCGCGTACCGGCGGTTTCCGCGTCTACCTCGGCACGATCCCAAACTACGCCGACAGCACTACCGGACTACTGCTCGACGGCGTCCGCGATGATTCGCCTGCAGCAAAGGCCGGACTCAAAGCCGGCGACCGCATCGTCAAAATCGGCACGCGTGAGGTTAAAAATGTTTACGACTACACGTATGCGCTCGGAGAGATGAAAGCTGGTCAGGAATACACAGTCGAAGTAGTGCGGGGTTCTGAGAAGCTAACTCTGAAGATAACGCCTGAGGCCAGAAAGTAATTTGCCACGGATTACACGATTCGTCTGGATGATCCGTGTAATCCGTGGCCGAAAAGAGTATTACCAGCGTGGTTCGCGCTCGTAACGATCGTTGTCGCGATCACGGCCACCACCACCGCCGCCGTAACCACCACGACCACCACCGCCACCGCGGCCACCACCATAACCACCACGACCGCCACCGCCGCCGCCACGATCTGTTCTCGGCTTGGCTTCATTGACGGTCAGGTTGCGTCCGCCAAAGTCCTTGCCATTGAACGCCTCGATAGCTGCGGCTGCCTCTTCGGGGGTTGCCATTTCCACAAATGCAAAGCCGCGTGATCGTCCTGTTTCACGATCTTCAATCACTGAAGCTGATTCGACTGTTCCTACTGACGCGAAAGCATCGCGCAGTTCCTCGCTCGTTGTGCGGAACGAGAGGTTTCCTACATAGAGTTTTGTAGCCATTCTAACTATCCTTAACTATCTGAAGGGAAGCGCGGGCTTGCTGGAATTCGCTGATCCAGTTCGGGGGGGACTACCGATACTTTCGGCGAGCTGCGACGAACCCGGTGCTCTAAAAATACTCGAGAGCGGCTTCTTAACTGGTTGACAACTGCCTCACTCTCTATTCAGCCGAACCACGTCGCGTTAGGATCACGGACAGGCGCTATCACCATTGATGCGCGAGAGCAGGTAACTGGTAGGCAAAAGTATGCAGGAGCCCTTTGAAAGGGTCAAGGACAATTTTGACCTTTAGTCCACAGATTACACAGATTCGGTATAATCCGTGTAATCTGTGGATAAAAATCAGGTAGAAAGGCTTGAAAATGTCGAATCGTATCCCTATCACTGTGGCCAATGGCGACGGAATCGGACCCGAAATCATGGCCGCCACCCTCCGCATCCTCGAAGCCGCGGAGGCGCCCCTCGAAATTGAAACTATCGATATCGGCGAGAAGGTCTATCTCGCTGGAAACTCATCCGGCATCGAGCCGAGCTCATGGGAATCGTTACGACGAACCGAGGTTTTTCTAAAAGCTCCCATCACCACGCCACAGGGCGGCGGCTATAAGAGTCTGAACGTTACTGTTCGTAAAGTGCTTGGTCTGTACGCTAATGTACGGCCCTGCGTTTCTTATCACCCCTTCATCGACACGAAACACCCCGTGATGGACGTCGTCGTCGTGCGCGAGAACGAAGAGGATTTGTACGCGGGCATCGA
>DATNFX010000292.1:0-11059 GCA_035606195.1 Pyrinomonadaceae bacterium | reverse complement strand
TCGCGGTGATCTTCGCGATCCTCGCGGGCGAGAAGCTGGCTGGAGTTGCAGGTATCTTCCTCGCGATTCCGGTGGTGGCGATCTTTACCGTCAGTTATCGTCACTGGATGGAGCATCGCGGCAGTGAGGGAATTGCGGATCTGCTCGAGGCGGCGAGCCCGGCTGATGCCACTAAAGTCGCCGAGCTCGCTGCACAAAATGTTGAGGAGCTTCACTCCGACTCGACACCTGAAGAAATGACGCGCGTTCGGCCGGATTTGACTACGGGCGAGTTGAAGATGCCGGAAGTCTAATCCACAGATTACGCAGATTATTTTATAGAATCTGCGGATGCCTGTTCCATCAAGCTCACAAATCGTTGAAAGTGATGTTCCGCGTCGTGGGGTCCAGGTGCGGCTTCCGGATGGTATTGCACTGAGATCACGGGCAAGGTGCGGTGACGCATTCCTTCCACGCATTGATCGTTGAGATTAATGTGAGTGACCTCAACTTCGGGTGGCAGACTTTCAGCACTGACTGCGAAGCCGTGATTGTGCGAGGTGATCTCAACGTTCGGGCGTGACAACTCTTTCACCGGCTGGTTACCGCCACGATGTCCGAAGACGAGCTTGAACGTGCTTGCTCCAAAGGCGCGTCCGAGCAACTGATGTCCAAAACAGATGCCAAACGTCGGCACTTTCGCTTTCAGCAGTTCGCGAATCTCGGCGACTTCCTTGTTCATCGATGCCGGATCGCCTGGTCCGTTCGAGAGGAAAATACCGTCGGGCTTGAAGGCCAGAGCTTCGGATGCAGAAGTTGAGGCGGGCACTACCGTAGTGCGAACGCCGAGTTGGGCTAGTTCGCGCAGCGAATTTCTCTTCACGCCGTAGTCGTAGCAAACGATGTGAAAGCGCTCTTCACCTTCAGCTGGAAAGTCGTAAGGTTCGCTTGTGGTGACGACGCTCGCCAGCTCACGGTTTTCCATCGGCGGTGATTGGCGTGCCTTTTCAACCAAACTCTTTTCGTCGAGGTCGATCGTTGAAAGACACGAACGCATCGCGCCCTTGTCGCGAATGTGGCGCACGAGTGCACGCGTGTCGATGCCTTCAATAGCGACGATGTTCCAGCGCTTCAGGTAATCGTCGAGACTCTCTTCCGCGCGCCAGTTCGACTTGATGCGGCTCGCCTCACGCACGACAAAGCCTTCGACCCACGGTCGACCTGATTCGGAATCGGCTTCGTTTACGCCGTAATTGCCGATGAGCGGGTAAGTCATGCAGACGATCTGTCCGGCATAAGATGGATCAGTAAGCACTTCCTGATAACCCGTCATCGAGGTGTTGAAAACTATCTCGCCGCACACTTCGCCTTCGGCCGCCCACGACCGACCACGAAACGTACGACCATCTTCGAGAGCAAGCAGAGCTGGGATTCGATTAGACATGAATATTTGAATTGCCGATTTCCAATTGCCGATTGCCAATTTTGTTTGCCTGGTTACTAACAATCGGCAATTGGAAATCGGCAATTGGCAATGTCACTGACTGCTTTTTATAAACTGCTGCGCCTCATTCAACCAGCGTTTGCTGGCTCGATATTTATAAGCCGGAGCGGTCTTCACCGCCTCGATACACGCCTGCATCAAGCTGGTCGCTTCACGCTTGTGACCAAGCCCTGCATGCGCGCGACCCATTAGATACAAACCCTCAGGATCCGACGGCCGGTGCTCCAGAAACTGATCCAGCGCCGTACGCGCATCTTCAAACTGCCCCGCTGCGATATACGTCGCCGCTACTTCACGCCAAACCTCGTACTGCGAATGTGCCGGATTACGCGTTACAACGTGTTCGAAGTTTTGAATCGCGTCGGCGTAACGCTTCTGCTGGCGCGCAATTCGTCCCAGCTGATAACTCGCGTCAACCTCCTCGGGATCGATCTCCAACGCTCGTTCAAATCGTTGGCGCGCCTGTTCCAGTTCACCCCGGTTCTGATGAATCAAACCAAGGTTGTAATGCGCCGAAGAGTCTGCCGGGTTCAATGTTGCTGATTCGAGATTCTGCTTGAAGGCTGCCTTCGCACGATGACTGCCGACGATATCGTTAAAATAACCACGTAATAAAAAGAATAAGAGCACCAACCAAAACGGTGAGCCCAGAACGCCAGAGAGCAGCACAAAAACCATCGACGCAAAGAAAATTGAGGAGAAACCGGAAACAAAAGCTACTGCTAAAGCACGCCCTACGGACATTCTGAACGTGTCTTTGACGGCAACGATGATTCCGAGTGCCAAAATTGTTCGTTGGAAAAACGCGAAGAAGCTATACGCAACCACGATGGGGTTCTTGAGTTGCTGGGCCACTTCTCCAAACTGCTGCATGTAAGGATTGTTATCTGCCCCTTGAATCACACTCGCAACGTACTGGGGCTGCAACCCGGAGTAGTGGAATGCCGTAGCGATCAACAGGCTGACGAGATTTGCCGCCGTCAGAGCATACAAGACTGACGCAGCGAGCGGTGCATATTCCTGAGTTAGCACCACTCGAAAACTGCCACGACGTTCGAATATGTTCGCAACCAGGGTGAGGATTGGGATAAGCACGATTGCGACGATCGCGATGATC
This sequence comes from Pyrinomonadaceae bacterium, assembly GCA_035606195.1. Classification (GTDB taxonomy): domain Bacteria; phylum Acidobacteriota; class Blastocatellia; order Pyrinomonadales; family Pyrinomonadaceae; genus PSRF01. The sequence goes on along the minus strand of DATNFX010000292.1, from coordinate 8,459 downwards.
TTTGCCGCATGGAACAAGTCGGCGGCGATTGAAACGTTGTTTACTCCAGCAAACCGCTTGGCGAAAAAGCCAAAGGCAAACTGGCTGAGAAATGCGATCACTACCACCGGCGCCAGTGACCCGCGGTCGCGCATTCCCCGCATACCACGCACCGGAGCATAAAAGATCATCAGCAGGAAACGCAGCCAATCAATCATAAGAGGTTCAAGGCTATGGAGAACCCTCGCCAGGTATCGACGGTTGCGGCGACGGTTCACCCGTCGGGTCGTTCTGATCGTCCATGGGCTGGCGGTACCCCGGCGAAAGCTGGCCTGGCATTGGAGTAAGGTTCTCGTGGTGTATTACGCTCGCCGCCGTCAGTGGCCAATAGCGAAACAAGGCTTTCCCGTAGATGTATTTCTTCGGCACAAGCCCCCAGATTCTCGAGTCGCTCGAGTTGTCGCGATTGTCGCCCATTACGAAGTAATAGTTAGCCCTCACTATAGTCGGCGCCTGGCTCCGGTGTGAGAGATTCAACCGCGGGTCGAGGTAATCTTCCTCGATATCTTTGCCATTTACGCGCACAATTCCTTCATGTACTTCGATCACGTCTCCCGGCAAACCAATGACGCGCTTGATGTAACTCTTTGAGGGATCGTCCGGGAACCAGAAAACCACGATGTCGCCGCGGTCGATCTTTGGCGCCCAACGATACTCGTCGTAATAAATCAACTTATTGACGAAGATGCGTTCGCCGTCGTGCAAACGAGGCAACATCGAGGTGCCTTCAACTTTAACGGGCTGTACGATAAAGACTACGACGAGCGCCGCAATCATGAGTGCGAAGATCAGATCGCGAAGTAGCAGTCGCGCTTCCGACCACAGATCGTTTCGCGACTCGTCTTCAGGCTTATGTACCTGAATATCTTTGTCGTCGTCGACGTGAACGCCGCCGAACGGTGGTGGTCTGCGCTTACGAATTCCAAACATAATCAACCACTTTTCCTAACGGTCTGGAGGTTAGCTTAATCGGTGTATCTGTGCAATCGGCGAATATGCATTTCCGCTTTCCTTGACAGGGTTTAGCGGCGCTCTCTATCATCCTCGCCTGCATTTTTGCAGCACACGGACAGCGTCCGCAGGTGCAGCAGAAAGGAGCCCCTAGGACGTGATCAAGTTAGACATCATCAACCGCGTTGCTGATAAAACCGGCGTACCGAAGATGAAAGCCGAACAGGCCGTCGAAGCTCTTTTCCATTCGATGAAAGAGGCGCTGACCAGAGGTGAACGGATTGAACTCCGCGGATTCGGCGTCTTCGTGGTGAAGCCGCGGAAACGAGGCGTCGGCCGCAATCCTCGAACGGGAGAAGAGGTCGCAATTCCATCAGGCAAAACTATTCGCTTCAAGCCCGGCAAGGAACTCCAGTCACACGATGACGGCGATATCGAGCTGGATGATTCGAACGACGACGAGGACGACGAGTTTTAGAACCGAGTAGGAAAATAAGGATTTACTTATTAGGGGCGGCACTCCGTGGCCGCCCCTTTTCGGCATCAAACCTTTGAACTATGGCTGAATCGATTAGAACTGTACCGCCGGGTTTTGACTTTTACGAGCGCCAACGGGCGAAGATCTCGGCGCGTGATTGGCGGATTCATGGTCTGCTGTTTTTACTGACGATCGTCACTACAAGTGTCGCCGGACTCATGCAGGGAGCGCCGCCGGACCTTCCGACTCCGGAACCGAGCCTGGCAACTCCGCTCGATTACCTGCTGTACATTCCGCTTACTTATTACTATTCGATCGTCGAGCTGTTCAGATATGCCTTTTCACACCCTGCTTTGATTGGAGAGGGCGTGACGTTCTCGGTTTGTTTGCTCGCAATCCTCTTCTCGCACGAGATGGGACACTATCTCGCCTGTCGTTATTACAAAGTGGATGCGACATTGCCGTTTTTCATTCCCGCGCCACCGCTCTTTCTTGCAGGCACTTTCGGCGCGTTCATCAAGATCAGATCCGCGATCCCGACGCGTCGCGCGCTTTTTGACATCGGTCTTGCGGGTCCTTTGGCAGGATTTGTGGTTGCGCTACCGATTTCCGTTATCGGTGTTTTGATGGTCAGTCCACCTTTGGAACCGGCAGGTCACTGGATCTTCTTCAACGATCCGCTCCTGTTTCGGTTGATCGGTAAACTTGCGGGAATACCACTCGAACCGAATTCGCCGACCAATCCATACTATATGGCCGGCTGGATCGGATTGCTGGTGACGAGTTTGAACTTAATGCCGGTGGGACAGCTTGACGGTGGTCACGGTACGTACTCGCTGTTTGGCGGCCGCGCGCACAAGGTTATCGGGCGAATTGTGTTTGTGACTGTGTCGGTGCTGGCAGTGCTGGGATATTGGTGGCACGGCAGCCCGAGTGGATTTCTTTACGCCGTGCTCCTGGCGGTGATGATGAAGGTCCCACATCCGCAGCCTGCGGTGATGGAACTTCTGGGGACTAAACGGATCCTGATCGCAGTCGTGACGCTGATCGTGTTCGCTTTATGTTTCCTGCCGTTTCCAATTACGATTAGTTAGAACCACAGATTACGCCGATTGTTAAATAGAATCTGTGTAATCTGTGGATAACTAAACCGCTGCGGGTAGGAGCCCCTTAATCTCCCTCACGACTCGCGCGACCTCATCCTGATTGGCCAACGCGATCATGAAGAACTTGTAACCCTGGTGGAAACAGATCACGCCGTTCGCAAACAGCCACACACCATCGAGGAACGGATTGCCGCCGAGTAACCAGCTGATCGGCGCACCCGTAATCGCGCCCGGCTGAAAGATCTGCGCCCACATCGCCGCACCCGCCGCGCAGCTAAACGCTCCGAGCAGCGGAGCACCAACGTACTTCACAATGTTGCGCTCAAACTCCGCTCGCTGTTGCGCAGCTTGGTCGAGTTCGCCGCGCGCGATCAGATCTTCCTGCTTCTTCAGATAGTTATCAAACTTTTCGCTCGCTTTGTGGATTCCCCAAACCGGAAGCGCGGAGTGCGTCAACCAGTGCGGATGAGAGCCGAGCAGCACCGCATCCAAACCCGGAAACGCCGCGCCAGCTCTAATACCCAGTACAAGTGACACCGAAACAACCGCAGCCTTTCCTGGGTTCTCCTTGATCCAGTCGCGAGCCTTTAGCAATCCACTCGTCGCGGCTGTCGAGGCGCGCGTGAATCGTGCGCCAGTGTCGACGAACTGCGACGCTCGATCGTAATAAGTCTTCGCGTCGTCAAAAACTCTCTTGCCTGTATCACCCGCCACGTCACGAACAGCTTTTCCGGCGCGCTTAACGTTTTTGACAGTCTCAGTCGCCGCACGTTTCGCAGCCTCGCCAACTTCTTCATCGTCGGTCAGCCGTTCCGCTTCAGTCCGCAAACGTTCAGCGCCATTGGCCATCGTCTCAGCGCCACGCTTTGCAGCTTCACTGGCCGCACGAGCACCTTCACCAACGAGGTCGGAGATCGCGAATTTTTCGTCGAGCTCTCGCGCTTTTCGGCGTGCCCTTTCCTGCCATTCGTCCAGCTTATCTTTGTAATCTGCCATGCTATCCTCGCGATGCAACTCCTAGATTTCCATCGCCTTGTACGTCGCCCGCCGCCACTGAGTTCGACCTCAGCGGCCCCGAGTTCACCACCCGGTCGCGACCGCTTCTCTTGGCTTCATACAAAGCGACATCCGCCGCCTTCAGGATATCAACAGCAGTTTGCGCGTCGGTAGGACATTCCGCAACCCCAAAACTCGCGGTGATCTGTCCTGCGTTTGGAATCTCCATTATCTTGATGGCGTTACGCAGTCGTTCGGCGACTTCGTAACCGCCTTGTTTACCAGTCTCAACGAGCAACACCGCAAACTCTTCGCCACCGATCCTCGCAGCCAGATCGATGCCGCGAGTTCCTTCTCGCAAGACCTTACTAATGCGACGTATGGCTTCGTCACCGGCATCGTGACCGAAGCTATCGTTGAGGTTCTTGAACCTGTCGATGTCAATCATCAGAAGACTGAACGGATGGCCAAACCGTTGCACACGCCCTACTTCTCGTTCGAGCTGGCGTTCAAATCGCCGGCGATTCGCAAGACCCGTCAGGTGATCCGTAAAGGCCGCTTCTTCACAAACGTCGAGATAGGCTTTGAACTCGAGTAGAGTTCTGGTCCTCGCGAGTAACAGGTCGAGATCGGTGGGATCTGTGATGTATCCCAAAGCGCCGACTTCGTTGGCCCTCCGTAAATCTTCGGAGCGTCGCCCGGCCGCGGTCTGCATGATGACGGGAATAAACTTGGTCAACGGATTCGCCCTGATACGTTGGGCCAAGTCATAGCCATTCATCCGGGGCATCATCACGTCGGTTATCACCAGGTCCGGTTGGTACGACTCGATGGCCGCAAGAGCTTCAACACCGTCCGTGGCAGTGGTTACGTTATAGCCGGCGAGACTCAAAGCAGCCTCGATCAGGCTCAATTTATCGGGGTTGTCGTCAACGACGAGAATGTTCGATTTTGACTCCATAACACGAAATAACGTGAACTTTTTTATATTTCTTGCGCGCCTGAAAGCTTCATGCTAAAGTTCCGGCCTCGGTTAAACGGCCGTGCCTGTACTCGCCCTAGCATCGCGTCAACAGATTCAATCGAGAGTAACAAGCCTGGGAACATCGCGCGGGTTTCCTTACAATCGTCGTAAAAACTAACCCGCATAGGACCACTTTGAATAAAGGCAATACGCGGCGAACACTGAGTCAAACTTGAATCCGTAACTCGATGCCCAAAAGGACATGGAGATGAATGCCCTGCAGGAACAAAAACGTGCGCGAGATCTAAGTGCGGAAGATCGCGCCGAATTAATCCGCCGATTGGATTTTGGTTCAACACTGGACGATGCTCTCGTAAGCGATATGGCTCGCAGTTCAGTGGTCCTTGATTTTCGTCGCCGCCGGTTCGTCTATCGTGCCGGCGAACCTGCCGATTGTTTGTACGCGATTATTCATGGCCGAATAAAACTTTGCCGAATCGAATCTGACTCTAACCGCGAAGCCGTGATCGATATCCTTCCTGAGGGATCCTTATTTGGGGAGTCAGCTCTCTATTCTTCTGCGGGGCAACGAGCGAACTCTGCAATTGCCTATGAAAACTCCAGGCTCCTGCGAATTCAGGTCGGGGATTTCAAACGGGGGATGGCTGAGGATGACCGCCTTCATGATTACACTTTCCGATTGATCGGTCAACGTCTTGATCATGCTGAACGCCGCCTTGCTGATTTTGCCTTGAATGCCATTCCGGCCCGTTTGGATAGCCTTTTGGCCGATTTTTCGCTGCGTTATGGCGTTTCTGAACCGGAAGGCGTCCTTATCGATATTCCACTTCCCCACCGCGAAATAGCCTCCATTGTCGGTTCTACCCGTGAAAGCGTCACCGTACGCTTGAATGCCATGCGCCGCGAAGGTACGATCGCATTCGTCAAACGACGAATTCTGATCAAACGGCCGGCATCTCTTTGATGCGATACAGGCCGTTTAGTGGCTTTCAAGATTCATGAAGTGTCCAACCTGCGGTAAGCCAGTCGAATGGAAAGATAACCCTTTCCGTCCCTTCTGTTCAGAACGGTGCCAGCTAGTAGATCTCGGTAAATGGGTCGAGGGCGAGTATCGTGTGCCCGGTGAACAGATTCCGCAGGATCAAAATCAACCTGGCCCGACAGAGGACGATAAAGAGTTCTAATGGCCCATCCTGTTAATTCTGTTAATCCTGAAAATCCTGTAAAACCTTCTTACAGGATGAACAAGATTTACAGGATTATTCTTCTCAGCTTGTTGTTGGCGGCGTGTAATAGCAATGACTCGGTCAATTCGAACAAAACGCCGGTCATATCCAATCCGCCAACGGGCACAACCTATCCGATGCCACCGACGAGAACCACATCTCTCGCCAACATGGGATGGCAAACGTCCGATGGCAAGCGCTCCGTATTCTCGGAATACAAAGGGAAGGTGCTGATACTGGATTTCTACGCCACGTGGTGCGTTCCCTGTCGTGACAGTGTTCCGCACTTAATCGGACTACAAAAGAAGTTTGAAGATCAAGGGCTGGCTGTTGTCGGACTGAATGTTGGTGGACCGGGCGACGAACAGCAGGTCCCTGCGTTCGCGAAGGAGTTTGGCATTCAATACACACTCGCCAAGCCCGACGAAGATCTTGTCAGCTTTCTGCTTTCCGATAGCGACGCGATCCCGCAAACATTCGTTTTCGATCGGCAGGGCCAACTGGTCCAACGTTTTGTCGGCTTCGGCTCAGATACAGGCATTTACCTCGACGGCGCTGTTGATACGGCATTGAAAACTCCAGCTCAGTAAAATGAGAAAAGCAAAAATTCTAATCACTCTTGGCCCAGCTTCGCGCGACCCGCAAATAGTCGAACAGCTGATCGCCGCCGGCGCGAACGGTGTGCGCATAAACATGTCGCATGGCACGCACGAAGAAAAAGCTGTCGACATCGAACGTGCCCGCGCCGCAGCCGCTAAGTTGGGAAAACCGATCGCAGTGCTCGTAGATCTCTCTGGTCCAAAAATCCGTACCGGCGAGCTGAAAGACGATCAACCAGTAAGACTGATACCAGGAGCGGCTTTCACCATCACCACCAGGACCGTGCTCGGAGACGAGAATCAGGTTTCGACTAACTATCACGACCTGCCGCGCGTCGTTAAGCCAGGCACGCGAATGCTGCTCGACGACGGCGCCCTCTCGTTGATCGTAGAGAGCGCCAACGATACAGATGTCGTCTGCAGAGTGATTGACGGCGGTTTGCTCGCCGAGCGAAAAGGCATCAACCTGCCCGGCGTCGCTTTGCCGATCGACTCGCTCACCGAAAAAGACATCGTCGATCTCAAATGGGCAGTTGAGCAGAACGCCGACTACATCGCGCTTTCGTTCGTCAGACGCGCAAGCGATTGTGAGCACGCGAAGAAGTTGATAAGCGACGCAGGTGGCCGTGCTCCTCTCATCGCCAAGATCGAAAAGGCAGAAGCCATCGATCACCTCGATGAGATCATTGCTGCCGCCGATGGAATCATGGTGGCGCGTGGTGATCTCGGCGTCGAGACAAGCGTCGAACTCGTGCCGGTTTACCAGAAGCGAATCATCGAGCGCTCAATAAAAGCCGGAAAGATGGTCATCACCGCGACGCAGATGTTGCAGTCGATGGTCACAAATCCACGGCCCACACGAGCGGAAGCATCTGACGTCGCCAACGCCGTTTGGGATGGAAGCGATTGCGTCATGCTTTCAAACGAGACCGCCGCGGGCGATCACCCGCTTGCAGCCGTTGCCATGATGGCGCGCATCATTGAGTCGGCAGAAAGCGGCAAAGAGCAACCACAAAATCAGGCGTTGAGCTTTATGGGTAAACAGTCGGGACGCGTCAGCCGTGCGTTATCCGAAGCCGCAGCATTTGCAGCCGATGAGATGGGCACTACCGTGACGGCAGTCTTCACTGCATCGGGATTGATGGCACGGCGACTCTCATCTCTGCGACACGAGCAACGAATCATCGCTCTCACTCATCGACCCGAATCCCTCTGTGCGCTCGCACTCATCTGGGCTGTCGAGCCGTTGCTGGTCAGTAAGGCAAAGTCGACGGAAGAAATGCTGAAGATTGGCGAACAGCGACTGCTTGAAGCGGGCGTTGTTGAGAAAGGCGACGTGATCGTCATCATGGCTGGACGACTGTCCGGCCTGGGCCTTTCGAGTTCCGTATCTATCTCCACGGTCGGTGGCGACCTCGGCCCCACAAGACAATGAGTCCCAAAAAAGATTGAGTCCCACAAAAAATTGAGTCTTCGCACAAACATGTCGGCGGGTCAGCTATTTGACCTCATCATGCCCGCCGCATATGCGCTCTCCGCTTTGTTGTCGACCTGGGTGCTTGCCTCCGCCCGCAAAAGATTTCAGCTTCTGCATGCGTTAGGACTCGCGATTGGAACGTTGTTTTTTCCGGTCATCGTCTTGCCCATTTACCTCGCAGTCACGTTGTGGCGAAAGAAGTCTGGTCCACCTCCGAAATGGCGGTATACGTTGCCGCTGCTATACGCGGCCGTTTCGCTTTCGGCAATTGGAATCTTTTTCTATCTTGATAGTCGCACCGTCGACGCTCACTTAGCACGCGCGACGCAAGCCAAGCTCGTAGAAGATTCGAACACTGCGATTGGCGAGTACCGGAAAGCACTCGCGCTGGAAGACGATCCACACACGCACAAACTCCTCGCCATCGAACTCGCAAACGCGGGTAACATTAACGAAGCGATTAAAGAGTTTCGGATTGCGGATCAGGCAGGAGAGATTTGTCAGCCTGAGGATTATCGCTGCCACGCGGCCAGAGCCAAACTACCAAACGCGAATAAACCTTAGTCGGCGCCGATCATCTGGCCGACACCACTCTTCTGTTC
>DATNFX010000291.1:0-10534 GCA_035606195.1 Pyrinomonadaceae bacterium | reverse complement strand
ACTCCCCCAAAAGAGGCTTGCCAATCCCGCCAACGGCAGTTGGCGGATCCTTCAAGTCCTTTCTACAAACTCCCCCAAAAGAGGCTTGCCAATCCCGCCAACGGCAGTTGGCGGATCCTTCAAGTCCTTTCTATAAAAACTCCCCCAAAAAAGAACTTTCGAATCCCGCCAACGGCAGTTGGCGGATCGTTCAAGTCCGGCCTATTCATCGGAACTCAGCCACTTCATGATCAGCGGTGTCGTTAAATCGCCGCACGTGCCGACGTATGCTGAAGCATTCCAAAGCTGATCCATACCGTTCGCAAGCAGTAACCCCGAATACCGCTTACCCATGAAATACTGCCCGTTATTCATCAACGAAAGCGTCACTTCTTCGATACTAACTTTCGGAACGATCCTGATAATCATATGCAGATGGTCCGGCACGATGCTGATCTGATCGATCGCAAACTTCTGCTTCTCAGCAACGCGCAACCAGTACTGCGTCAAGGCTGCTCCTACCGTCGACGTAAACACACCCTTCCGATGCTTAGTCGAGAAAACCAGATGATGACTCAGATCGAAGCTTGCGTGATCCGAATGCAGAATGAGCGGCGTCTCTGCGCGATATTTGTAAATCGGCGGCAAGACGCGGTTGGCATAACCGTGGTGAATGGCCTGCTTCTCAAGATAAGCACGCACGGTCGAAGTGCGGATGCGTCCACTGCTGCGAGCAGCATAACCACTCGCCCAAAGAGGAACTGGAAACGGAAGCAGACGAGCTGAATTGCACTTCAGTATCTGAACTGCTTTCGCGACTGCGTGCGAGGGACGAAGACTCAGCAGACAGCGAAGCTGATTGGGATACGTTTGGTGTTCTAGAAGATGGTAATCGTGGTTCGATGAGATCTCCTTCAGTAGATCCGCAAGGTTCTTTTCGACGTCGGCAGAAGTGAATAATTTCTTGCGGCGGTGTGTTCGGAAACAAAGGTAGTAGTGAAGCTGATACGCCCAGGTGAGGGTCGTGTATGGTGTGAGGTACATTGACCACGCACAATAGAGTTCTTTAGCGCGAGATGCAAGGTGAACAGAAAGGACTTGAAACATCCGCCAACTGCCGTTGGCGGGATTCGAATTCGTTTAAGTCGTGGGTTTATAGAAAGGACTTGAACCATCCGTCAACTGCCGTTGGCGGGATTCTAATCCGTTTAAGTCGTGGGTTTATAGAAAGGACTTGAACCATCCGCCAACTGCCGTTGGCGGGATTCAAATTCGTTAGGTCGTGGGTTTATAGAAAGGACTTGAACCATCCGCCAACTACCGTTGGCGGAATTCAACCCCCGGTTCGCGAAGTTGATTTTTGTGTCTTTTGTGCTTTTTTGTGGCAGAATCTCGCGCGATGCCTGACGTCTCGGTCACTCAGCTGCTTGCCGATTGGGGTAAAGGCGACCGCTCAGCGCTCGATAAACTCTTTCCTCTTGTGCACTCGGAACTCCGGCGGATTGCTCAACGCCAGATGAACCAGGAACGCGGCGGACACACGTTGCAGGCGACCGCGCTCGTGAACGAGGCTTATCTGAAGCTTGTCGGGCAGCAGAGTTTTGAATGGCAAAATCGCGCACACTTCTTCGCCGTCTGCGCCCAAGTGATGCGCCACATCCTGATCGACCACGCGCGTGCTCATGCGCGTGACAAACGTGGCGGCGGCGCGATTCAGGTCTCACTGAACGAAGTTGCCGTAGTAGCGGAAGACCAGGCGCCGTATATCCTTGCTCTCGATGAAGCACTCCGCCAGCTCGAGAGTCTCGATCCGCAGAAAGGCAAGATCGTCGAGCTGCGTTACTTCGGCGGTTTGAGCATCGAGGAAACAGCAGAAGTACTCAACGTCTCACCGAGAACTGTGCGTCGCGAGTGGCAGCGCTCGAAAGCATGGCTCTACCGAATGATCTCCGAAGGAACCGAGGATGAAACCCGACCGCTGGCGAAAAGTCGATGAACTCTTCGAAGCCGCGCTCGAACACGAGCCAGGCCGTCGCGCCTCATTCCTCGATCAGGCGTGCGGCAGCGACAAAGATCTTAGACGCGAAGTCGAGAAGATGCTCGACTTCGAAAAGCAATCAGAGGACTTCATCAAGACTGACGTATTCGATGTTGCCGCGAGATTGATTACACAGCCACGCCTCAAAAATACTTCAGACTCAATCGACGACGCGAGATTCGTCCCCGGCGACGTCCTCCTCGCGCGCTATCGCATCGTGGGACTACTCGGACGCGGCGGAATGGGCGAGGTCTATCGTGCTGACGATCTAAAACTCAAACAGCCAGTAGCGCTCAAGTTTCTTCCCGCTTCACTCAGCGCCGACGGCGCGGCACTCGCACGCTTCTACAAAGAAGTGAGCGTCGCGCGTCAGATTTCACACCGCCATGTCTGCCGTGTGTACGACGTCTCGGAATACCAGGGAGAGCACTTCATCTCGATGGAATATGTTCGTGGTGAAGAGCTCTCATCGCTGCTGAAACGCATCGGCCGTCTGCCTCAGGACAAAGCGATCGACGTAGCGCGACAACTCTGCGCCGCCCTCGCCGCGGTTCACGAACGTGGCGTGCTTCATCGCGACCTGAAGCCGGCAAACATCATGCTCGACGAGCAAGGCGAAGTACGCGTAACCGACTTCGGCATCGCCGCGCTCGCGAGTGAGGACCGTCGCGAGATGTCAGGCACGCCCGCTTACATGTCGCCCGAACAACTCGACGGTCGCGAGTTAACACCACGGAGCGACATCTATTCGCTCGGTCTTGTCCTTTACGAAATCTTCACCGGCAAGAAAGCCTTTGAGGCTTCGAGTATGCAGGACTTGCTGCGACTGCGACGCAGCGACTCGACTCCTACGAGTCCCGCTCAGTATGTGCCGGAACTCGACCCGTTGATTGAGCGAGTAATCTTCCGCTGCCTCGAAAGAGACCCGATAAAACGACCGGCAACCACGCTGCAGGTTGCAGCAGCACTACCCGGAGGCGATCCACTCGCGGCGGCGCTTGCCGCCGGCGAGACTCCATCGCCCGAGATGGTTGCCGCAGCGCCGAAACAAGGCGGCCTAAAACCTGCGGTCGCAATTTCCTTACTTGCTTCAGCAGTGGTCCTGCTCGTCGCAATCTCCCTGCTATCGCGCAAGGTGACGCTGTACCAGCAAGTTCCACTGAACAAGTCGCCTGAAGTCTTACGAGATCGCGCCACGGAACTCGTAAAAAAGTTCGGATACACAACGCCGCCCGTGGACTCGACATACGGCATGGGTTTGGATGAGGGTTATCTCGATTACGTCCGCGATAACGATCAGTCGCCGGGACGCTGGAACAGATTGCGCAGTGGACAACCAGCAGCGATTTATTTCTGGTATCGACAAAGTCCGCGTTCGTTTGATGTGGGCGATAGCGCCGATCTTACTGAAGACAAACCAACACGAGTTCTACCCGGCATGACCACTGTGACTCTCGACACCTTCGGGCGTCTTCGTTCTCTCGTGGTAGTGCCGCCTGACAAAGGTTCAGTTCCTACTGCTGAACCTGAACCAGATTGGTCATCATTGTTCGTGGAAAGCGGATTGGACCAAGCGAAGTTTCAACCAGTTCCGAGCATCTGGACGCCACCGTACCAAACCACTAAACGCGCAGCGTGGGATGGCTCATATCCCGACGCGCCCGATTTCAAGATCCACATTGAGGCTGGAGCATTTGACGGCAAACCTGTTTACTTCGAAATTTTCGACCCGTGGGACCAGCCACAAGACGTACAGGCTTCAATTTCGCGTTTTCGCCAACGCGTGCTGTTTGTCTTACTGCTCACGATATTCATTACCGTAGTTGTCGGCAGCGCGGTGCTGGCATTGCGAAATGTGAAACTCGGTCGCGGGGATCGCAAAGGAGCGTTTCGCCTTGCGGCTTTCATGTCAGCGGTATTCCTGGTGCGTTGGTTGTTCTGGTCGCATCACGTAGCGACCGAGGCTGAAGCCTTCAACTTCATCACTGGAGTTCAGAAGATCTTAGCCTGGACGTTTTTCTTCTGGGTGGTCTATCTCGCCCTTGAACCATTTGTGAGACGCCGTTGGCCGGACCGAATCGTGTCATGGAGCCGTCTGCTGGCGGGCGGCTTCCGCGATCCACTCGTGGGACGCGACATTCTCATCGGCGCAGTGTTTGGTCTGGGCGTAGTGATCTGCAACTTCTATCTTGCGAACGCGGTGCCGAGGCTATTCGGTTATCCGGCCGAGATTCCGTGGATGGATTTTCCTGCCACACAGTTACTCGGTATTCGCTCGTTTGTATTCGGCATTACCCAACAAATCTTTGGCGCTCTCTTGCAGTCGTTCATCCTGCTGTTTTTTCTGTTTTTGCTGTACATAATTTTGCGGCGGGAACGCGTCGCAGCCGTAGTGTTGTCGGTGCTCATGGCGGTCGCGCTGAGCCTGACGCATGAAACCGCCGCGGGTGTTCCCTTCGCGTGCATCTCAGTGTTACTGATAATCTGGGCTTTGTATCGCTACGGTTTGCTGGCTTTAATCTCAACAATCTTCTTCGTGCACCTGACGATCTTTTATCCAATCACGTCTGACCTCTCCGCGTGGTACGCTGCTGATTTTGTCCTTGCCGCGATCATCGGTCTCGCGATCGTGGGTTTTGGTTTCTATACGTCACTTGCGGGCCAGCCGCTTTTCCGCAGTTCGCTCTTCGCGGATAATGAGTGACGACATGTGCGGCCGATTTACACTCAAGCAACCACGCCGGATCAACGTCATCAATTTCGAGGACGAGTCGGATCTTCCCACTTTGCCGCCGCGCTACAACATCGCGCCGACCCAGGACGTTCTTTCGGTCGTGCAGCGCGAGACGAATCGTGAAGCGCGGATGCTTCAGTGGGGATTGATCCCGTTCTGGAGCAAGGAGCCCAAAGGAATTATCAACGCGCGCGTCGAGACGATTGCCGAGAAGGCGAGCTTCAACGAGTCGTTTCAAAAGCGACGATGTTTGATCTTTGCAGACGGATTTTACGAGTGGGAAAGAAGCGGCAAGATTTCGCAGCCCTACTACTTCCAGTTGAAGGATGGAGAACCCTTCGCATTCGCAGGCATCTGGGACAAGTGGCGCGCGAACGATCGCGTGATCACTTCCTGTGCAATCATCACTACGAAAGCAAACGAGTTGCTGTCAACAATTCACACGCGCATGCCTGTGATCCTGCCGCCCGAACTGTATGACTTCTGGCTTAACGAAGACTCGCGGGAGCCCGAGCTTAAAGAGATCCTGATGCCGTTTCCTGCATCAGAGATGAGTAGCCATGCAGTAAGTTACGAAGTGAACGACGTGAAGAATGAAGGCGAACATCTCTTACGTCGAGTAGAACCCAACATCGGTGTAAATCTAAAGTTGTTTTAAATCCCTGTTATCTGTGGCTAATGCTTTACCCGTGCAATCACGCCTGAGTCAATCGTCTCACCTGTTCGTGAAATCGCCTGAAAGTACATTTGGTCTCCGGCTACTTCAAACAGCATGAAGTGATTGTCGCGGTCGTAAGACTTTTCTACGAGGGCCGATGTTTCTTTAACGTCACCGGCTCTGAGTTGTCCACCTGCGCCCGAGACAAAATAGTAAATCCCTTTCTGCGGCTTGATACGTTCATAGACGTGATCGTGGCCGGTCAGGACCACGTTCACGCCGTACTTGATAAAGATCGGTTCGACAACTTCTCGGAGTTGCGGATCAGAGCCGTGCTTCTTTGCGGACGAATACGGAGGATGATGAAAGAAACAGACCTTCCAGTCCGACGTGTCTTTGGATAGCTCACTTTCCAACCACTCTACCTGCTTCTTGTCCATGTAGTTGCTGTTCAGAGAATAGAAAGCGACGTTGCCTTTCTTAAACCGGTAATACTCCTTCCCATTCATGTTGAAGTTGGCGTAATTCACTTGCAGCGCCTGATCGTGATTTCCCAAAGTGGCATAGAACTTTACCTTGTTGTCGAGCAAGGCCTTATATGGTTCGGAAAACTTCTTCTCAAAATCCTTCGGCGCTTCACCGCCGTATAAGTTGTCACCCATCATCAGGACAAACTCGAACGGGTAGACCGCGCGATACTGGGCCATCATCTCTCCCACCTCTCGCTGTTTATCAGAACCCGAACCAGTGTCGCCAATCACTGCGAAGCGAACCGACCCGTCTTTCACAGGCAAGGTGAGCCGTTGTGCTGATGCCGGGATGAGAAGAATTGCGCTGATAAGGAGTGTAAGTAGAAAGTTTCTTCGCATGGTTTCGATCCCTATGGTAAAGCGTCGGGCATGTAGTCGATGATCACGTTGCTCTCGCGATCAACCAGCAACATGTTTCGTCCGACGAATCGGTATCTGACTTCTTTCGGCAGTTGGGGCAACTTTGCCAGGAGCGTCGCCGGCATTTCCGAGAACTCGGCCGATTGCGCGTATGGATAGTTCACTCGCAGGACCACGCCTTGTGTTTCCGTCTCAAAGATCGTGTCGCGCAGTTGTTGTCGATCTTTGCCCTGGAATTCGAGCTTCAAGGTGCGACGAATGTAGTCGGCTGTTTCGGGACGGAATAGATCGCCGCGCTTTGCATTTGCACGTGCTGAGCGCAGTGATTGTTCGAGCGCTGTGCGGTAGGCGTGAATCTGTTCGGGCGTGCTATCTTTCGAGAGCTTCGGCGCGTTCTCGCGGAGCTTGTTGCGCAGGTTGATGTAGTCGTTCACCTGCTTTTCGAAAGTCTGAATTGCGGCTTTGTCCGCCGGCGAAATAGCTGGCGGCGCGAGGGCCGATTTGTTTTGCGCGATGGCTGTGGTTGCGAGCAGCGCGCACAGTACGACGCTGAGATACTTGCGTTTCTTCATGCTCCTGTGAGGTGCAAGCAAGGTGCCAGCTATGTACGCCTGGAAACACAGGACGTGAGAGCGACTGTGCGATCTGTTTCAATCCTGCTTTGTACTAACTTAATTCATCTCGGAACGTACTGTAGGGGCGGCCCTCCGTGGCCGCCCTCGGTTGGCACGGAATTCAAGAATCGACAGTCTGGGGTTTCGCGAACACCATTCCAACCGAGGGCGGCCACGGAGGGCCGCCCCTACAGTACGTTCCGTAGGACTCAACAAACGGGGCCGGCGCTCACGTCGTAATCAATATCCGTGTCACCTCGGGTTGCGCCATTCTTCGCGAGTTGCTTGAGCACGTCCGTGAGCGCCTGCAGGTCTATGGGCTTCGTGAGATGTGAATAAAACCCCGCGGCGCGGGCGCGTTCGACGTCGTCGTGGCGCCCGAAACCCGTGATCGCCACGACCGGAACATCCTGCCGCCCGTCAATCTTTCGCAGCCGCTGCAAAAACTCAAACCCATCCATCTCCGGCATCGAAATGTCCGACAGAATCACATCAAACTCATTCTCACTCACGATTCGCAGCGCATCGACGCCATTCGTCGCCGTTACCACCTGCGCTCCCGCAAGCCGGAGCAGTTCCGCCATCATCGCTATCGAGTCTTCTGAATCATCAAGAACGAGAAAACTCGTCTCCGAGAACACATTCAACTCGGGAGCCGCCGTCGCTGAAACAGCGAGCGACGCGGTTTCACGTAGCAACGGCAGTCGCACAGTGAAACGCGAACCCTTGTTTGGTCCTTCCGATTCGGCGCTGATCGTTCCGCCATGAAGTTGGACCAGTTGTCGCACCAACGCGAGACCGATACCCAATCCACCATGCCGCCGGCGATTACTACCATCCGCCTGGCGAAACATCTCGAAGACATGCGGCAGAAAACCCGGATCGATTCCCTGCCCTGTATCCTTCACAACAAACGCCGCCGTAACTCCTTCGTTGATCAACCCAATCTCTATGCGCCCACCTGAGGGCGTAAATTTCACGGCATTATTCAGAAGGTTCCACGCTATCTGCTGTAGTCGCAGTCGATCGCCTTCCACGAGTAGGAGATGCTCGCTCGGATTAAGACGAATCTCGACACCTTTTGTCGCGGCGTCTGCGCGAACCGTCTCGACGGCGTTATCAATAATCGCCGGCAGTGAAACCGTCTCCTGGTTCAACGAAATCTTGCCTCGTTGCAGACGCGACAGATCGAGCAGATCGTTTATCAACTGCGACTGCGACTGAGCGTTTCGTCGCAACGCTTCTCCCATCTGTACCAGCCGCGGCGACTGTTCGATCTCGCTCATGCGCAACAACAGTTCCGAGTATCCAAGGATGACGTTCAGAGGATTGCGCAACTCGTGTGATAACGTGGCCAGAAACTCATCCTTGAGCTGATTAGCTTTTTCCGCTGCGTCGCGTGCTTCTTCGACGCTCTGCAATAATCGTTCACGTTCCGCTTCGGCGCGCAGTTTCTCGATCGCGGTCCAGGTGCGCTCGGCAACAGCTTGCAACAGCCCCACTTCTTCTCGCGTCCATTCACGCGGTTGATCGACACTGGCCCATAACGAAGCCACCCACTTTCCCTCTCGCATCAACGGGACGGCGATATACGCACGCTCGCCACTTGGTTCGTAACTTCTGTGATAGTCGGCGGCAGTGCGCGGATCAGTTTTTGAATCGTTGTTAACGACTGTTTGCCCCAACTCCATTTCATGCGACGTGATGCTACTGTATTCGGAAATCCGATGCTCGCCGGCAACCGAGGGAACGCCATCGCAGTAATCGCGATGCACAATCTCAAGATCGCGTTCGACGTCGGTTTCATTGAACAAGCAGCGCCGCACATCGAGATGAATGCCAACCTGCTCAGCCACTGCGTATGACAACTCGTTCGGATCTTGCAACGTTCTTATCAACTCACTAATGCGAAAGAGCACTGCGAGTCGATTTTCAGCACGCCGTTGTGCAAGATCTACCAGACGCCGTTCTCTGTCAGTGCGATTGAGCGACAACGCCGTCAACCAGATCAATACGCCAAGGAGTAGAAGTATCGCGACAACAAATGCAGCCGTAGCGAAACCTGGACTGGTCAAACCTGCATTGCGTGCTACAGTTCGGATCCAGCCCAGCAAGATCACTACCAGGAATGCGGGCAGCATTCGCCGCGCCACTACTGCACCTAAACTGTTTCCCAGGAGTGCAGCCGTGAGTCCACGGTCTCGCCTTGCCAACAGAATGGCGCCGCACAGACTCAGGAAAGCAACCACCGTGTGCAACGCAATCGTAAAGTAGGCAGCAATTCGCTCACCCTGTTCGATACCGTAGAAATAGTAAAGGAAGACGAGGAGCGTAATCGTCACGACCGCTAACACTGAAACATTCGAGATACGAAACCATCGTGCGGAACGCACGTCGAGCAGAGCCAGAGCGATTCCAAGGAATGAGAAATTGAGTGACGCCGCCACACCCATGCGCCCCGGAAACGAAAGACCAGCTTCTTTCGGCGACTCATAAAAGAGCAACTGGTCAAGTCCCGTGTTCCAACCAAAGATGTGTTCGCTCAGAGTGATTAGTCCAACGCTCGCGACGATTGCTCCGAAAAGAAGACCGACGATTCGTTTCCACTTCGAGGCCGAGCTGTCCTGGAGCAGGAATACGGAGAGGGCTACCAGCATGAGACAAACGGCCGTATTTGCCTTCATTGTGACGAGCGTAGGATGGATACGTTTGAGAACCTCGATGTCGAAGATCCATCCCAGTAACGCAGCACCACCGATACAGAACGCGAGCGCCGCGAGCCCGATAGAAACGGTCTTGTAGCGTTTGAGTTGCTGGTCCGGAGTTTCGTTCACAAGCTCGTACATAGCCACAACAAAGCACAAAAGGAACAAAAACCACAAACGTGATCATTTTAATTCAGTCTCGACTTGAGCTCTTTGATCCTTTTGTGCTTTTTGTGTCTTTTGTGCCTTTTTGTGGCTAATGTTCGAGGTGATAGGGGACGCTCGTAACAATCACGCCCTTCTTGAAGAGTAACGAACCCTTCAACAGCAGGGAGCTTTGATTGTGAAGGATGTGTTGCCACCATTTCGCGGGGATGAACTCGGGAAGAACTACCGTGATGATCGTGTCGGAATTCTCTCGAGCGAGACGCCCGATGTGTCGAAGCAATGGGCGCGTCAGCTCGCGATACGGCGACGGCAGTACGACGAGCTGCACACCGGCGCCCCAACGATCCCACTTGTCTTTCAAAGCCGCCGTCGCCTCTTCTTCGAAGTCAACGTAAACGGCCTGCACACGGTCGGACGCGATCGAGCGCGCATACTGAAGCGCCGAAACGACACCGCGGTGTATCCCTGAAATCGGCACGATGACCGTATGTTTGATCGGCCGCAACTGCTCCAACCCTTCAGTTGAAAGCTGCTTCGCAACCATCACGTAGTGCTTGTGAATTGATTTGAAGAGCAACACGAGAAGTGGAATCACAACGACGACAATCCAGGCGCCGTGAATGAACTTGGTCGCAATAAAGACACAAAGCACGACAAACGTCGCCAACGCACCAACAGCATTAATCGCGAGGGACTTCTTCCAGTTTGCGGGAGCAGTCACTTCATCGGTGACGAAGTACGAGCGGTG
>DATNFX010000290.1:0-8608 GCA_035606195.1 Pyrinomonadaceae bacterium | reverse complement strand
TTGGACTTGAACGATCCGCCCACTGCTGTGGGCGGGATTAAAACTTCATTTAGACTCGGGGTGTAGAAAGGACTTGAATAATCCGCCAACTGTCGTTGGCGGGATTTAATCTTTCAAAATTTCCTCGCGACGGAATAAAACAACGACTGCTCTAGTTAACACATAGGAATTAGCAGGACACTAGATTTCAGGAGAGCAGATCATGAAGAGAGTGTTTTTATTCCTGGGTATTCTTACTGTAATTACATCCATTTCGCTGCAGATCTCATCGGCCGCCGATTCAAAGGTCCGTCATACCATCATCGCTGCGACGGGTGAGGCGGCTCCCGAAGGCGGGAACTATCTTTCATTTTCCAACGTCAGCTTGAATGCGCGGCATGATGTCGCATTCGACGCAAGCGTCGGCGGCACGACCGGTGTCTTCGTGAGCGATGGCAAGACTATCTCGACCACTTCGCTCGGATTCGCAAGTAATCCGTTCATCACTCCAACCGGCGACGTCGTGTTTGACGTCAACAACTCGGACGTCTACAAGAACAACGGAAAATCCATCGTTCCTCTTGTGCGGAGCGGAGACCCAGCGCCCGGCGGCGGAACATTGACTCCATCGGGTGAACTACGCGAAACGAATAACAACGGCACGATTGCCTATAGCGCATTTGTGAACAACTCAACTGCCACGCAGGGAATTTTCCGCAGCGATGAAGGACAGACGATCGCCATCGCTCGCGATGACATAGCCCCGCCGACCGGCGGCGCGTTCACGATATTAGGTAACACTGTCATTAATGATCGCGGGCAAGTCGCGTTCTACTCAAACATGACGGGCGGGACAGCCGACTTGGCATCTTCCGCGGAGAAGGTGGTGACCTCACTCCGGTGTTCGTCACCAATCAGACCGGGCCGGGAGGTGAAGTATTTGCAGACTTTGGTAATCCGGTTATCAACAATCACGGCCAGATTGCGACGACGGTATCATTGAGCAATAGCGACATTGGTATCTACGTTGGCAATGGGACAGACACGGTCACAATTGCTCTCCAGGGCCAACCGGCTCCGAAAGGCGGCAACTATAAAGGCCAGTTTGTTGCTCCGACCAGATTCAACGACCAGGGCGACGTGGCTTTCGACGCACGATTGACGGGCGGGACCAGTTCAAGCGGTATCTTTCGTGGTGACGGCAAGCGCACGGTTGCGATCGCACTCACTGGAACCAACGCGCCCGGAACAACAGGAACATTTGCTGCGTTCCGAGACTTGCAACTTCTCAATGATGGCCGCGTCGCGTTCATAGCCTTATTGACGCCCGGTGTGGGCGGCGTGAACGCCTCGAATAACATGGGAATCTGGATTGGCACGTCAGACGAGGATCTTCAGCTCGTGGTGCGAACGGGTGACGTGATTGAGGGGAGAGTGCTGACGCGCATCGTGCAGGATGCTCAAGCTCATCAGTTGGCGGTAAACGAGAATGATGTACTCTGGGTAGCCAACTTTGGCGCTGCCAGGGCGGTCGTGTTATCTCGTGTTACCGGCGCGACCGAGGAATAGTAAACGATCAATTCGCGCAGGCGACTTTATTGATTCGCCAGCCGGAAGCAGTTTTGATCAGCGTTAGATCGATCTTGATCTTATCCGTTTCACCTGAAGGCAGCGTCACTGTTTCAGTGGCGCTGCTGTTTTTGATCTGTGGTGTGCTGATGGTGAAGTTCTTTTCCCAACCGGTATCCCAATCCTGTGCGCAAATAAATATGTCCGCGTCCATGCGACGGATCAGCCGTGGCGCGTTTGCATAGAGCTGCGGCGTCAAATACTTCAAGGCAGTCGTTTTCTGTTTGAGTGGATTCATGTTTTCCTGGCTGAGTTGATGCAAATACCAGGAATAAAACCCGCGCGCCACGTCTTCCGGTGTTGACTGCTGTTGAGCTTGTGATGGTATTAAGATCGAGATCAGTGCAAGTAGGACCAGAGCGGTTCGTAAGAATGAATTGAGCAAGAGTTTTCTCCTCATACTGAATCCTGTCAATCTTGTTAATCCTGCTAAATCCTGTCACAAGATTACGAAGATTACACGATTGACGAGATACATCACTGCGAATAATAGCCGGGACGAGTGTGGGCCACCAGGTCCGGACGGTTACCGATCGAAACTGCTACCCAGCGCCAACTGCCATCATGTGTCGAGTTCGCCGGCTTGTACCCCAGGCTATACACCTTGCCGAGATCATTGATTACCTGCTCGTAGACCCCGTTAAGGTCCGATAGTTTCTTTGCCTCGTAATAAGAACCGCCACTCTCCGAGGCGAGCAGGTTAAGTGTACGGCGCGCATTGTCGTATACCAGCTTTTCGAATGGACCCGTCTGCGTATCCAGAAAAATCGGCACGATAAGCGTATCAGTTTGCCGTATCTGTTCGACCAGATCCGCAAAGCTCGTCGTTGAACCGTACGTGCCGCCCATCAGGGAGCCATCGACACCGTCACTCATCAGCACGACTGCACGGCGTCGTTCCAGCGTCTTTGGTCCAATGACGTTATCGAGCGCGAATTTCACCGCATCCCACACATGTGATCCACCTTCACCTTCCATGTTCTTGACGTTGGCGGCGAGTTGCGTGCGGTCAAGCGTGAGCGGCGATATGACATTATTGGTATCAGAGAAAGTCACTATGGCGAGCCGGTCGTCCGGGCGCGCCGCCTCGATAAAGCGCAGCGTTGACTTTTTAATCAAGTCACGTTTCTCCGAGGTGGATCCTGACAAGTCAACCACTAAGACCAGATCGAACGGGACGTGAGTCGAAGAAAAGTAAGTGACGGTTTGTTCCTGGTTGTTGTCGAGTACGCGGAAGTCTTCTTTCGTTAACGAACCGACAAACATCTTCAACTTGGTATTGAAGACACTGACGTTGAGATTCACGAGGTTCGTTTCTGTTTTGATGACGTCGCCCGGATCGACATCTTTCGCACCAAGGTCGGTCGCGTCGATTGCTTTCGCAACTGAATCTGTTAATTGTTTTGAGAGTTGGCTGGGGGGCAGTTGCCGCGATTTGACGAGCGGTCTGGCAAAAGTGCGTTCGAGACTCTTGACGTACTGGTCGATTGGCGACAGTCCATACTCCGCGCGGCGCGCATCGAGGTTTGCCGGATCCTCAACTGGATAAAGAACCAGGAAGCCACCTATGCTGACTGCCTGTGTGCCGAAGAGTTGCTTCATTCCGACGCTCACGCGAAGCCGGTCATATAATCCGGCAAACTCGCGCTTCTGGAATGGATCCTTTTTGATTGCGGCAACGATTACGGGCAGCAAGTCGCGTTGGAGTTCGAAAGCGCCGGCATTCTTGAGAATCTGGAAAGCCGCGAAGACACCTTCCTCATTAACGAGAGCGGTGGTGGGCCAGCCATTAGTCTTCAAGATTTCACAAAGCCTGACGGTATCCGCTTCGTATAGTTTGTGTAGTTTCTCCTGGTCCGACTTCTTTGTTTGATCCTGCCGGATCACTTGCTGCAGCAACTCCTGTTGCTTCAGCGACATTTTTAGCAGTTCTTGTTTGAGCTTTTTGTTTGGAGTAGCTGGTGGTGAAGAATCTATCCGTGAAAGCATCTGCCGCACGTCGTCCTGTGTAAGACACGACTGGGCTTGGGTGGCAACCGGGGAACAAATCAGCAAGACTACTGTGATTAAAGCAAATTTCATTACTCCTATTTTAGCCACAGATGACGCGGATGCGCACAGTCAGATTTGATCTGTACTCATCCGCATTTATCTGTGGTTAATTCTTAGTAAATGATTTGCCCGTTTGCTACTACGTCGTACTCTCCGTTGGCAACATCGACCGACCAGAAAGTAACGCCGGTTGCATGTTCAAAGCGGCCCGTTCCGCCAGTCCACTCGTAAACCAGATCCGCGTGGCCGGTGACGGCATTAAACGTGCCATCGATCTCTGTGGTGAGCTTTTCACCCGAAGCCGCTGTGAGTATCGCATCTCCTTTGAAAGCAAATATCCCAGGGGTATTTGTTGCTGTCAGAGTGGCCGTGCGCTCGACCGTAATTGCACCAAGATGGGTTGCCGTACCGACTCCGCTGGCAACCACATCCAACACGGTGCCACTTCCATCGCGCGGAGTTGCTGTTATCACGCCGTGCTCCACAAGGTGGAACGGCCTCGGGGCCGCGAAAGCCTTGAGGGAAATAACCCCTACTAGCGCTAGAGCCATCAGGCTCCAGCCGAACTTAGATAGGTAACGCTTCATTAAATTGTCCTTTCAGTCTTGTAGTGCTCCCTTAATTGGGAACAGGGACAATAGTGGAGCGTTCATTTACAGTCATAATCTTGCTGTAAACGTGAGGTAACGTTTCGGTAAAGTCAGATAAGCCCAACCTGCCTGTGCAGCGTCATGAAGTCGAAGTTATTCCACGCTTCGACGATCTTTCCATTTTCGATGCGGACAATTGTGATGCCGGTAAACTCGACGGGCGAGTCAGTCGCACTTTTGCCGAGGAACTCTCCCTCGTGCCTGGCATGCACGGAACAACGTGCAGCGACTTTGTCACCTTCCGCTATCATGTCCTCCACAACGATCATCATGTTGGGGAAGGCTTCACGGAACAATGTGTGAAACGGTCTGAAGTCCCGCGGACCCGTAATCGGATTTGCAGGATCTTCCGACAAGCCGTGCGCGATTCCGTATTCGTCAAACATCTCCTCGATCGCCTCGGCGCGTCCCTTGTTCCAAACTTCATCGAACCAGCGTTGAACTAATGCTTTGTTTGCTTCCGACATGAGGTCTCCAATCTAAGTATTACTTGTGGGCGAGTGGAACCTTATTATAAAGGTGCTACGGGTTCAAGCTTAAGGCACCGCTGTGATCCCAGTTCGTGGCGCAGCGCATGGACCAGGAGATCGACTGCTTCCCTGGTTTGAACTGCCAGGCGGAGGTAGCGCTCGGAGGAGCCCAGCTTGTTGCTGCATTCCCGCACCATCAAACCGTGGTGTTCCAGCAAACGATCTCTAAGCTTTCGGCCCGGCACGTTGGCCGGCAACTCGACGTAGAGAAAATTTGCTTTTGAGGGAAACACTCTTAAGCCGCGAATCAGTTCGAGTTGATTCAGCATGTACGTTCTGTCTTGGGCGACGAGCGCAAGGCTTTGCTGGAATTCGTCTTTGAACTCCGACACGCTTTTCAGAATGTAAGCGGCGAGGCCGTTGATGTTCCAGAACGGTAGTTGTGATCTGAGCAGACCGGCAGCGCGGGAATTCATTGCCGCATAACCGAGTCGAACTCCATGCCAGCCTAACGACTTACCAAGGCTCTTAACCACCACGAGATTCTTCGCTCTCGGTATCAGGTTCACTGCGCTTTCGAGACCCGAGAAGTCGATAAACGATTCGTCAATCACAATCGACTCAACATCGGGCAGACTGAGTACGAGCTCTTCGATCTCATCAGGTTCGAACCACGCGCCGGTTGGATTGTTTGGGTTTGAAATCACCAGCATTCTCACGTCCAACTCGCTCGCACACGTGATTAACTCTGCAACCTCGAGACGAAAATTCTTCCGGACGTCGTGTTTGATCAGATGGAGTGGAATGCCCAGTTCGTTCGGCAGATCGGTCCAGCGACTAAACGTAGGGATAGGTGTGAGTATCGGTCCACGAGTGAGATGGCACAGGCGCGTGATGATTTCTGTAGATCCATTTGCGGGCACGATGCACTCGGGTGGAAGTCCGGCGATTTCCCCAATGTGGTTCGCATGGACCTCAGCATAGTCTGGGTAATACCTTAGAATTTCCGGTAAACGCTCGGTGATGCGTTGGACCATTTGCGGTGGAGGGAAGTGCAGGTTCACTGGTATGCAAAAGTCCAGCAGTGGACCTTTGTAAACAGCGCTTTCTTTAACCGAAAAAAAGGACGGATTGTGCGAACGCACGTTGAAAAGATCCGTGGCAGTGTTGTTCATAAGAAACTCTCCTTTTATTCGACGTATAACCAGCCCATTTCTTCCGTTTATGTTTGAGCGAACGCAGGAGAGTGGTGATGCTGATAATGAACGCGGGTACTGGCGCAGTTTCAAATACGCCGAAGGCGCTCGCTATCCCTAGCCCAGGGTTGGAGCGCCAGCGACAACCCTGGGTTTGTCACCCCAACATTAAATTGAAACCCTGTAAGGGTTCGCCAATTGTCTAACCTTTTCAGGGTTTAGCGTGTATTTGAATTTCATACCCAGGGTTCTCGCTGTGCTCGAACCCTGGGCTGAAATTAGCCAACGCCTTCGGCGTATTTTCAAACTGAACTAGTACGTGAACGCGCGAGGGCGCGCCGGCTTGCACGCAAAAAATGCTACAATCCCGCAGGCCTATGATTGTCCGTTAATAAAAGTTGCTGCCGTTCTGTGAAGCGTAACGCGCATCCGGCGTGACCTTTGCAGTGTCTTCACACTCAACGCAGTAACTCCTCCATCCCAAATCTCAGTCGTCGCACTTGGACACAGTCAGAACCACGTCGCGGTAGCGGGTGGGTGCGCAGCCTTCCAAGTACATCGCTTTTTCTTGAGAGGACAATCATGGATCTAACAAGCTTTGGTTGGAGTAAGTTTTTCGAGATTTGTTTTAAGCCATACGAGGGACAAGGCTACACAGCCGGCCGAGTCGCGCTCGAACACAAAAATTTCTATCGCGTTTACACCGACAACGGAGAGTCGCTCGCCGAACTTTCGGGCAGGCTGCGGCACGAGGCGGTGAATCGAAGTGACCTGCCGGCCGTGGGAGACTGGGTGGTCGTTCGCTCGCGGCCGGAAGGTGATCGCGTAATGATCCATGCCGTGCTGCCGCGGCGGACCAGTTTTGCACGCAAGACGGCCGGGTCACGCACCGAAGAACAGATTGTCGGCGCGAATATCGACACGGTTTTCCTGCTAACGTCGCTGAATCAGGACTTCAGCCTGCGGAGGATCGAGAGATACCTTCTTATCGCGTGGGAGAGCGGCGCAATTCCGAGCATCATCTTGAGCAAGTCGGATTTGTGTGATCGCGTAGCTGATGCGATCGATGAGGTGCGATTCGTTGCTCCTGGAGTGGCTATTCACGCGGTCAGCGTTGTCACTGGAGACGGAGTGCAGGACATCGCGCAGTATTTCCAGTACGGTCACACGGTTGCGCTGCTGGGTTCATCGGGCGTGGGTAAATCGAGTCTGATAAATCATCTGGCGGGTGTCGATCTCGTGAAAGTTCAAACAGTGCGCGAGCACGACGATCGCGGGCGACATACGACGACTCATCGCGAGCTGATTTTGTTACCGGCGGGAGGACTCGTTCTCGACACGCCGGGTATGCGTGAATTGCAGTTGTGGGATGGCGATGAGAGTTTGCAGTTGGTGTTTGACGATATCGAGGAGCTCGCCGGCACTTGCTACTTCGGCGACTGTCAGCATCAGGACGAGCCACGGTGTGCCGTCCGTGAGGCTCTGGCTGCCGGAACAATTGACGCGGGGCGGTATCAGAGCTATGAGAAGTTACAGAAAGAGTTAAAATACCAGGCCCGAAGAAAAGACAAGCTCTCAGAAATCGTCGAAAAGAAAAAATGGAAGAAGCTCTCACGCCTCGCTACTGAGCGCGCGCGTCTGAAGCGG
The DNA here is from genome assembly GCA_035606195.1 of Pyrinomonadaceae bacterium. Taxonomy (GTDB): domain Bacteria; phylum Acidobacteriota; class Blastocatellia; order Pyrinomonadales; family Pyrinomonadaceae; genus PSRF01. Next base: position 985 of record DATNFX010000290.1, on the reverse strand, counting down.
CGCTAAGCCACAAAAGGCACAAAACGCACAAGAAGAACAAAAGGGTTCTTCTGCCCCTATGTGCCTTTTGTGTTTTTTGTGCCTTTTGTGGCTATATTGGCCGAAATGCAAACTTTCCTCCGACGCGTGTGTGTGGCTCTGTTCAGACCGGTGGACATCTCATTCCTCGTGTTCTTCCGCGTCCTCTTCGGCGCGATCATGCTGTGGGAAACCTATCGCTACTTCTCTCACGGCTGGATCAGTCGTTACTTCATCGAACCCACAGTCAATTTTACTTACTACGGGTTCAGTTGGGTGAAACCGTGGCCGGGGCGTGGGATGTACATTCACTTCGTCGTGCTTGGTTTGGCTGCCGCTTGCGTGATGGCGGGATTTCTGTACCGCATTGCCGCGCCGGTATTCTTTCTTGCTTTCACATACTTTTTTCTCCTCGACCAAACGCGTTATATGAATCACTTCTACCTGGTCTGTTTGATCAGTTTTCTGATGTGTTTCCTCCCGGCAGAACGAGCTTTCTCCATCGATGCATTGCTGCGGCCGAAGATCCGCACAGACGTCGTTCCGGCGTGGACGTTATGGCTGTTGCGAGCACAAGTCGGCATACCATTCTTTTACGGCGGCATTGCCAAACTCAATAGCGATTGGATACGCGGCGGCGAGCCAATGCGTTCATGGTTACGTCCTTTAACTAAAGTGTCAGGAGGCAGCCCGATCTTCACGGCCGATTGGGTGGTTTACAGTTTCGTGATCGGCGGGTTGCTGATCGATCTGCTGGTAGTTCCGCTGCTTCTGTGGCGACGCACGCGCCTCATCGGATTCGGAGCGGCGGTTCTATTCAATCTCATCAACGCCACGATCTTCGATATCGGCATCTTCCCATGGCTAATGCTGGGCGCGCTTTTTATTTTCTTTCCGCCTGACTTGATCCGGCATTTCGCTCGTTGGTTCATGTCGCCGGGAGAACAGTTCCACGACGCGCAGCCAA
>DATNFX010000289.1:0-12101 GCA_035606195.1 Pyrinomonadaceae bacterium | reverse complement strand
GCATTGAGTTCAGAACCGAGCTGCCGCAATCCCATTAACAAGTTCGAGGCAGCCTCGCGTTCCGGAGTGTAGGCTTGAGGCGACGCCGGCGAGAAAGACAACGCTTCGCTCAGCGCTTTCTGGAGTAGCTCGCGATACTGTGCTTCAGGTATTAACGCCGGTACCCTCGTTTGCGTCCAGTTGTATTGATCGGACCCGAAGGACCGTCGTTCTGGCCTCATGCCTGAACGGAGCAAGCCAATCGCGAGATTGGCCGCATCCGCGTTCTTAAGAAGTTTCTCCTGGAGAACTTTGCCCGCGATTTCATTTGCGAGCTCGGCAGCCATCTCGGGATTCTGTTGTCTCAGAACAGAAACGGTGTTCAGTAGATTGGCGGAGAGTCTGGTCTTGAGGTTCTTGCGCGCAATCTCCAGGCCCCGGGACGGATCCTTTTGCATGATCTGATTCGCGAGCGCGAGTTCCATCATGCTTTCCTGCGATGCCTGTTCGCGTCGATTGCTGTATGGATTGGGGGGCGGAACGGTCGAGTAAAGGAAACTAAGAGCCGCCTCGGGATCGCGTTGTGCGAGCAGGCGCGTTATCTCGAAACGCAACTGCGAGATGAGTCCAAACTGCTGCGAGTAATTCGGATTGCTCCCGTCGATCGAGGCGATGAGTTCTTTCACTCCGTTAGCGGCATCAGTGAAATACTTCGACGCACGCTTTTGCTCTGGTTCCCAAAGGAGTTGGGCGGCGAGCAGTTGGGCATTGATGCGCGTCAGCGGCGACTGAATCTGTGAAATTGTTTCTTCCAGATCCAGCAGTAAAGCGACTCCTTTTGCTTTAACGCCCTCCATATTCCGGCTTGCTTTGATTTCCTGCTCGGTTGCCGGTCGCAGTTCGAGGATCTTTATCTGGTAATTACCCGGCGGCGAATTAGCAGGATCGAGCGGACCAACCGTGATGCGGTAAACACCCGCAGCCGTGCCGGTAAAGGAAACATGCTCCGGCCCATCATTGCCATTTGGTGAGTCAAACTCTCCCATAGCCCTGCCCTCAGGGGAGAAGACTTTGACGACCACGTCGATACCCTTCTGCTCGACCACCACCTGAATATAGGAGTTTTCTTCAAGCGTGACAGTGAACTCGTGTGTCTGACCCGCAGCGAGCGTCCGGTCGATCGGCGTGCCCATCTGCAGCGGCGCCGGTGGACCCTGCGCGTGTATCGTCGGCGAGGTACAAACGAGGAGGGGAAGAAGAAACAGCACCCGAAGTCTGCCCATGGGAGTATCTCCTGATTGTCGGAAAGATAGAGCTTGTGCTAAGACGCCGGAAACGCGCAGATAGTTCCCCAAGCAATCCACAGATTACACAGATTTATCTAAATCTGCGTAATCTGTGATTACTTCCCAAACGCGTTGCTGCCGAGGAAGTTCTCGCGGACGTAGGCGACGGTATCCTGGAGAGTTTCGCCGGGGTCACGTGGCTTGAAGGATAGTTCGCGGGCGGCTTTGGAGCAGTTCAGATACCAGAAATACTGGGCCATCTCGATCGCGCCCGGCTCGACCGGCGAGGCCATGTCCCACTGCTTGAAGAGTGAATCAAGCAGACTCGCGCCCGTAATCGCGAATCGCGAGGGTAGCGCCAACCACGGCGCAGAAATCTTCGTAAGACGCTCGAGCCGTCCAAAGAATTTTGAGAACGTCCAGTTTGCGGCTCCCAGCAAATAGCGCTCGCCGTGGCGTCCTTTCTTCATCGCCACTCGAAACGTGTGAGCAGCATCGCGTGCGTCGACAAAACTCACTCCACCTGTCGGCACCGCGCCGATCTTCCGCGCCATGAAGTCGAGAATGACCTTGGTTGAACTGAGACGATCGTCACCGGGCCCAAGAAGCAGGCTCGGGTTCATGATCACCAGGCGCAGTCCTTTGCCCTGGAAACGTTCGAGCGCCGCCATCTCCTGGTACGCCTTGCTCGCGTAATACGGCCAGCGCGAAGTGATGTCGAGTGGAACCGGATAGGTTTCGTCGGGAACAACGTCGCCGTCTTTAGTAACCGCAATCGTGCCGCTGGTTGACGCGAGCACGATCGTTTTAACTCCCGCGGCCTTTGCGGCATCGCACAAAAGACGTGTGCCTTCGACGTGAATGTCGTACATCGCACGAGCGTCTTCGCGTTCGCGTGAGACTTTTCCGGCGAGGTGATAGATCTCGCTGATGCCTTCGACTGCGCGTTTGTTGTCGTCGGCATTTGTGATCGAACCGGCGAAGGTTTCGACTCCGAGATCCACAAGCCAGTCGGGAATCGAAGTCGCCATCACGCGAATGTCTTTGGCGCCGTCTTCAGTCAGTTGGCGAACGAGATGTGAGCCAAGGAAACCCGTGCCGCCGGTGATGAGGGTCACGGCGCGCTGTCGCTTTTCGATTGCCGCGCGTCGTTTGCTGCCCGCGGTAACGGGAGTCATGCGAGCCGTTCGTTTGCCGGAGGTCTTGGAGGGCATAATAGGTCCTATAGGTCCTATACGACCTATACAGCAACCTCCTCAATCGCGATCTCCTTCTTCCGCTCACTTTTCCAGAGCTTCCGCAATCCTTTCGCGTCAAATTCATGGCGCGTGCGATCGCGCAGGTTTACAACTTCGTGTCTCACGCGCGCAGCGATTAGCCGGTATGCCTCAGTACGCGGCAGGCCTTTCGTCATCTCTTCCAACTCCTCGATCTCGAGAAAGCGTCCGATACGCGCGCTGACTTCGCGGTTCTTAATGAAAGTCGTTCCTTTTGGCATCGCTGCGTAAGTGCCGTCGAGATACATCGGCAGGATTCCAACACGCGCGTGTAGCGCGAGATAGCCAACGACCGGTTTGAAGTCGGCCATGATGCCCGTCATCGAGCGCGTGCCTTCCGGAAAGATGAGCGCGTTGTAACCACGATCGAGAAACGATTTCGCGTGACGCAGCGACTGTCGCAGGGAGCCAGTGCGCTCCATCGGCACCAGATTGGTGAAGTTCTCCATCACCGCCCGCTTGTACTTCGTGTCGAAGAAATAATCAGCCGCTGCGAGTGCGACCAAATCTTTCCCGAATTCACCGAGCGCCATCTTCGTCAGACCCATGTCGAGGTGCGAACTGTGATTTGCCGCGACAAGGAAATTTGTGTGCGGCGGAATGTTCGAGCGCCCTTCGTAATGTGTGCTCAGGAACTGTTCATAGAGGAAGCGCTGCAGAAAATCAGCGGTTCTGTTGCCCGCCGTGCGCACGAAAGAAGGAATGTGAATCTCGTCTTCTTTGCTTCGGTCCTCGATGCGCGTTTCCTGTTTCGTCGACACCCCAGGTTGACGCGCAACCACGGTCAACAACTCTTTCACATCCTGAACTTCATTGAATCGCTCCGGCGCTGAAATGGAACCGCCGGCCCCTTCGATTGCGGTCGCAAGCTCTACAAACATCAGACTGTCAAATCCCAAATCGCTTAGGCGGGTATCAATAGAAACTTCGGAGCGAGGACGATTCGCAACGCTCGCCACCACGCCCATCAGCCATGTCGAATCGGCATTCGCACTTTCCGGAGCTTTACCGCGACGTCCTGACCTCTGACTCTCTTCGAGCGATTCCATGATCTGGACTACTTCGCGTCGTTTCACCTTCCGCGTGGCTGTGCGAGGCAGTTCGATATCCGTGAAATGCAAAACCTTTATTCGTTTGTAGTATGGCAGGGAAGCAGAGACTTCACGGAAGTGCTCTTCAACCAGTCTGTGCAGCGCTGCTCGTGACAATGAAATGTCGAATTCATCGTCAGCGACGACGAGACACGCGACCTTCTCGCCGATTCCGTCAGGCAAGCCGACGATGCTCAGTTCTTTGACGTAAGGCGAGTCGCCATAGGCCTCTTCGAGTTCGTCGGGATAAACATTCTTACCGTTTGTATCGACGATGATCTCTTTCGAACGTCCAACGAGATAGAGATTCCCGTCGTCGTCGACGCGACCGAGATCGCCCGTGTAGAGCCAGCGATCCACGAGCGTCTTGCGCGTCGAAGCTTCGTCTTCGTAGTAACCAAGCATCACGTTTGGACCACGAGCAATAACTTCGCCCACCCCACTCGCGTCGGGTTCGGCTATGCGCACTTCGACACCAGGTAGAGGCTTACCCACCGTTCCGGTGAGCATGCGATTTTCAGGTCTGGTGACAGTCAGAACCGGCGATGCTTCGGTCAGTCCATAGCCCTCGAGAATCGTGAATCCGAGACCGTGAAAGTCACGCTGAATCTTTTCGCTCAGTGCGGAGCCGCCGCTGATGAAATAGCGAATGCGCCCGCCGAGTCCTTCGTGAATCGGATAGAACAGGACTTGGCCAAGGTTCAGCGGTGTCTTATCGCGCAGCCAGGCGTTTGCATATATCAGGTTGTCGGCAGTTTTGCCGATCCAGTCGCTGCGTTCGTAGAGACGATTCTTGATACGGCGGTGCAGGAGTTCCCAAAGCGCGGGAACGCCGACCATGCCGGTGACGTGACCGTTCTTGATTGCCTTCGCGAGTGCGTCACTCGTGAGCTCGGGCAAGTACGTAATCTGCGCGCCGCGACTGAGTGGTGTCAGAAAGCCTGTCGAGAACTCGAATGTGTGATGAAGCGGCAATACCGATAGCACGCCGTCATGCGTGGTCATATCGAAGACAGACGACAGCATTGAGACCATGCTCGTCAGATTGCGATGCGAGAGCATCACGCCTTTTGGCTGGCCCGTCGTGCCGGAGGTAAAGATCAGTGATGCGACGCTCTGCGCATGAACCTTTTGCGGCAATAGAGCGATGCGCTCGTCTTCGGTTTGCTCGTCCGGTAACGCGAACACGTTGTCGTAAGTCCAGACTCGCGCCAAGCCTTGCTGACTCAAAAGCTCTTGTAAGTCGGGATGCTCGTTGAGAACCGCTTCGCTGCAAATCACACCTGCGGCATTTCCCGCGCGCGCGAAGTTAAGAATCTCAGCGGTCGAACTCTCCGGATCACACGGAATGCACGTGGCGCCGGTTTTGAGCACGCCGAAATAGCTCATGCCCCACTCGGGTGCGTTGCTGCTGACCAGCATGACGCGATCGCCGTGCTTGATACCCTGGCTTGCGAGAAACCCGGCGACGCGCGTCGCAAGCTCGCGAAGATCCGCATAGGTATACTGTTCCTTGCGACCGTCTCGCTCGATACGCATCGCTACCCTGGTCGCATGGCGCTTGGTCGCAGTTTCAAACAACTCGAGTAGATCGCGGTACGTGTAGACGCGCTTCGGCTGTGCGCGCATCTCGTCTTCGAGCGTCGGAAATACCCACTTGGTGAGTCCGGGCAGGTGTATGTTGAGCCAGTAGTCGTACCAGTCAAACATTTCCGGATTCCACGTGATCAGGTTTCGTTCGTCTTCACTGATGCGATTGAAGAGTGCCCGGACGTTGTCAGACCGAAACACGTACGCATTCTCAACAGTGAACGGGCGAAACATGTCGAAAGCTTCGCTGGTTTCGCGTGTGAACTCTTCGACGCGTTCGACACTCGACTTGACCTTGTCGATCACCTCGCCGACACGGCCGCCGCCCCAACGCGGTCGCACACGATCCAATAACGACGACGCTTTCTTCGCAGCCGAGTTGAACATCGGCATAGACGTGTTTTCGAATTTCGAGACTGTAACCGTTCGTGGCTCCATGCGCGCCGCGATGTGGTTCAGAATCTTGACGCCGCTATCCTTCTCTTCGAAGTGCCTGCGCTTATCGAGTCCACAGAGCCCGACGATCCTTTCCATATTGTTGGCGTTGGCATCGCCCGTGGCTGCCTGAAAGACAAGCTCCGGCGTTTCGACGCACGCTTGTGCTGACACTGCCAGCATCACTGATGCGACCTGGTCCACGGGGGTGATGTCGAGAATCAGTTTCGGATCGGCTGGAATCTGAGTCTGGCCCTTGCGAATCAGAAAAATGATCGGCGCCGTGGTGGTGAAACCCTCGTTCCAACCCGGAAACGGATAGGACATCGCTGACTCGACAATGCTCGGTCTGACAATGCTGCGGACCATGTTGGTTTCCGCTGCGACGAGTTGTTCGCCGAGTGATTTTGTATACGTGTAGATGTTGGGCCAGCCCCAGTACGCGGCGCGCTCGACACCGAGATCCGTAAGGCGAGTGCGCGTCCAGACTTTGCGTTCGCGCGCGACGGCGAGTCCGAGAGCGTCGGGATCGTCGACGTCGCGATCTTCCTCGGCGAGTCGTTTGCGCGCGAGCTCACGAAAGCGTGCCGCCATCATTGCGTCGCGCGCTTCATCTCTGACACGGTCGGCGAGTTTGGCGCAGTCGGCGATCTCCTGATCGACCGAGAACTTCACGCCTTCCATTTCCGGTTCACGACGGCGAGGGAAATAGCCGATGACCGGATCGTTTTCCCAAACAGCGCCCGAGCGATTGCCTGCAACGAAGCAGGTTGAGACGTGGACCAGTGCCGGACGTTTCATACGTCGCGCAAAGGCAATGACGTTCTGTGTTCCGACTACGTTCGTGCGCAGTCCGCTCTCGAGTGTGGGATTGAAAGTTACGTTGCCGGCGGAGTTGATGATGACGTCGACGTCGCCGGCGATCGCCTGTGCTTCTTCTTCGGAATAGCCAAAGTTTGTCTCGGCAATGTCGCCGCCCCTAACGATTACCTTATCGTTGACGAACCCTTCGAGCGCGCTGCCGTAACGTTCGCGCAGTGGATCGAACGGAGGCGCAGTGATGATATTGTTCCAAAATCGATTCTCCGACTCTTCCTGCGAACGCGCGCGCACGGTGAGATAGATCTTGCCTATGTTCGGAAAGCGATAGAGCAACATGCTCAACGTCACTTTCCCGAGAAAACCCGTGCTTCCGATCAGAAAAATCTTTCGGTCTCTATAGATTTCAGTAGGAGATAGCTTCATCTGTGTAGATCCATAAAAAAATCCGCTTAATCCGTGTTATTCCATGTCGGCGATGCCGATCATCGGCTGATGCAGCATCGTGATCTCGGCGGAATTGCCCTGATAGCTGCGCGCCATCGCAATAGCTTCAGTCAAGTTGTCTGCACGCTCCCAACCGAGAATTCCGGGCACGTGCGCATTTTCCGCCCCGGCCGCGATTACATGCCCCACGTGCTGGCGACCATTCTCGCCCCAGTACCACATGAAGAACGGGTGCGCGCCGTGATACGCATTGCCGCGGCGGTACATCTCGATATAGCTCGGATTATTTGCAAACTCGCGCTCGTATTTCTCACGCAACGTGAACGCATCGCGCGTTTCCGGTAACAGGCGATGGAAGAACTCGATATAACTCGGGTGAAAGTTGTGATCGAAATCGTCGTAACAAGGGTGATGCAGGATCAGCGTTCCGCCCTTCTTCAGCAGCGGCTTGTTGCGATAGAAGTTGAAGTGATAGCCGAGCGCCATCACCTGGACCAGCAGCGGATTCAAAATCGAATAGACGTTGTACGGCGAGATATCGGGAATGCCGGTGATCAGAATGTCCGCCTGTCCGCGAATCGGAACCAGGTACTGCTCCATTCCTTTGGCGATGATCTTTTCGTGAACCAGATCCGTCTTGCCTGCATAGCACGCGGTCATCTCGTATTGTGCGGGTCGCGAATGAAGCAGCTTGCGACGCGCAGCACGCGGCAACTTGCTCATCGTGTAGCGCATAGCTTCGAACTTCATACGATCGAAGGCGCTGAAATCGTCTTCGTTCCGCAGCAGGAAGTCCATGTCCGCGCCGTACATGCGATTGTTGATGGCCGTCTCGATGTGAAAAACGTTCAATGTCTCGTCGACGATCTTCCCGAGCCGTATGACCTTGTGATTCAACGCCGAGCGCGCCGGATCCATGTAGCTGTCTGAATCGCGAATCGTCTGCGGATCGTGATGCGCGCGCAGCGACTCGTAGTCACAGAGCCCGACTGCAACCGACTTGTGACCACCGTCCATCGGCACGAAATTGATGTTGACGTAGATCAGCAGATCGCTTTCGGCGCAACGGCGATTGAGCGTGAGCGGCTCCTTGTGCCTGGTCTCGCCGATCTTGATGAGACCCTCGGCCCATTCGGCGTCGTGGTTGTAATAACGATCCGGGTAGTAGTCGGAGAAAATTCTTGGCCCAACCATCCGTTTCATTTCCCACTCAGTCATCTTCCGATGAAGTGAGTTGGCGATGATGATGTGGACGTCGTCCACGCCGTGTCCGGCGAGCATGTCCAGAACGATCTCCAGGATCGTCTGGCGAATGTCAGGCGTGGCCATTGGCGGCAGAGGCAAACTGATGTCGTCGACGGCGACCGTGACACGCATCCCCGGTTCGAGTTGAGCAAACAGCGGATCGCAACCGAGCGGATGATTCAAAGCATAACGAATGGCGGCTTCGCGATTGGGAAGACCCTTGATCGATGGATTCGGGTAGAGCACACGCGTTCCAATCGGCAGGTCTTCGAGGATGAAGTCTTCGCCGGACGGCATGATGCGCGGCGCGCTGTCGCGATCGATGTAGACCACCGATTCGTGTGTCTTTCTTCTTAATTGAAGTGCCATTTCTTCTTTTGTGCTTTTTCTGCCTTTTTGTGGCTCATTTCAGATTTAGTATGGGCCAGTCATGGTGAAGTGCCGTTTGTCGCAAACGCATGTCCGGATTCACCACTGCCGGGTGACCGACGATCGAGAGCATCGGTAGATCACTCATGCTGTCGGTATAAGCATATGAATCGCTCAGGCTGATTCCTTCGCGTTCGGTATAAGTTCGAATCCACGAAGCCTTGGTCGCCGCTGCCATCACCGGCGGCAATAAACGCCCCGTCGCCACTCCATTCACAAACTCCAGACGGTTAGTAACGAATTCCGTAATCCCCAGGTGCTGCATGAGCGGCTTGACTGACAAATCGAGGGCGCCGGTGATCACGATTTGCCGTAGTCCCAGTTTCCTCGATTTCTCAATCAACTCGTAAGCGCCGGGAAAGACCGCCGGCTTAATCACGTCTTCAAACAGATCCTGCGCAAAGTAGCGCAGCCGATCCTCGGATTGCCCCTTGTAGCGCTTGAAGTAGAGGTCATTGAAGACTTTTCGGCTATACTGGTCCGTCACTGCGAAGACGGGAAGGCTCAGAAACGTCGTCGCGCTCTTCGTAAAACTCGCCATTAACCCCTGCTGGCGTTTTGCATAAAACGAGAGCGTGTGCACGAGGTTGGTGCTTACTAAAGTTCCCTCGAGATCGTAGAATGCTGCCCCTGCCAAGCTCTCCTCCAGCTAACTTTTCGCGATCATGCGGCCGAGATCGGCCTGAATGGGAAGTCACTATACCGTATTCGAACCTTTTTGATATAACCGGAAGCAAAAGTATTACATACTGTATGCCGATTCTAGACAATCCGAGGTCAATTGATGATAAATCTTAGGAAAAAGCGCGAAATCTTGCGATCTGCAATGGTCACATCCGCACTAATTTCGCTCGCCATAGGCGGGATCGCATGCAATAACGGGGCATCGCAGAGCCCGTCGAGCACGGGTGGTGCTGACGCAAAGATGGCAGCCGACAAGATCGCAGAGGCTGAACCTTTTTATGAAGGTCGCGAGGACCTGACTAAGGCTAGAACAGCCGTTACCGTCCTGCGGCAGGCGCACGCCGCTGATTACAGCAACTATGAGGCTGCCTGGAAGCTCTCACGAGCGGCTTTCTCCGTAGGTGACCGGACTGACAACACTACGGAACAGGATGCCATGTTTGTTCAGGGAGTCGAGGCCGGCAAAGCTGCGGCACAACTACAGCCGAACAAACCCGAAGGCCATTTCTGGCTGGGCGCGAACTACGGTGGTCGAGCCGCACACAGTACGCTTTCCAATCTTTCGACTTTCCGGGACATCAAAGGCGAGATGGAGGCGGTGCTGAAGCTCGACGAATCGTATCAAGGCTACAGTGCTTATCTTGGACTTGGGCGACTGTATCTACAGGCTCCGAGAGTACTGGGCGGCGACGTCAAGAAAGCGATTGAGTACCTCGAAAAAGGAGTCAAACTGAATCCCAACAACACGGTTATGCGATTTCATCTGGCTGAAGCATATGAAGTGGACAGGCGAAACGCGGAGGCAAAGAAACAGATCGAAACCGTAATGTCGGCCACTCCCGATCCGAAGTATGTGGCGGAGCATAAAGTCGCGGTGGAGAAGTCGAAGAAACTCCTGGAGAAAATTGAAGCTGAGAGCTAGTTGTAACGCGGATTAACGCGGAAGAAATCCGGATCTTAGATCCGTGTTATCTGTGGCTCGTTTTCTGTTTTATCTCCTCGAGCGTCCGCTTGTGCTGCTCGAGTTTCTGACCGGCTTCGCCGAGTTTGCCCTGCGAGGTTAGGCGCTGGTAGTCCTCAAATTCCTGGATGGCCCGGTTAACGAGCTGTTGTAGATCTTCTGTCGGTGGTGTGGGCTGTTGAGGAGCCTGAGTAGATTCGGGTGGCGCTGTAGGCTTAGTCGCGGCTTCGCCGAAGAGACTATTCATCGCCTCGTTGAAGCTTTGGCCGTAGCCGAGTTTTTCCTGTGTTGCCAGAACGACGAGCCTGAGCTCCGGCATCGGACTCCGCTCGGCCTGCAGATAGATCGGTTCGACGAACATCAACGAACGTCCAATCGGTATCACCAGCAAGTGCCCACGAATCACACGCGATCCCTGCTGATTCCAAAGCGTAAACTGCCCCGACAGTTGTGCGTTCTGATCGATGCGTGCCTCAATCTGAACTGGTCCATCGATCACCCGTGATTTCGGGAAGTTATAGACCAGCAGCTTGCCGTAATGGTCACCGTCGCTGCGCCCGGCCATCCAGCCGATCATGTTATTTCGATTTGAAGGCGTGAACGGCAAAATTATCACAAACTCATTGGCCTGCTGCTCGCCCGGCAACTGCATTAACACGTAGTACGGAGCAATCGGTTCACCTACTTTTTCACCCTTGTCATTGATCCGGATGTGTTGCGCGATGCTCCACGCGTCTTCCCGCTGAAAGAACACTTTCGGATTCTGCGTGTGATAGAGACTGTAGACTTCGCCCTGAGAGCGGATCAGTGTCTCGGGATAACGCACGTGCGCGCGAAGATCGGCAGGCATATGGCTCGCATCCTGGAACAGAGCGGGGAAGATGCGTCGATACGCCGCGAGGATCGGATCCTGATTATCGAAGACGTAGAAACTCGCCGTTCCGTTGTAAGCATCGATAACAACCTTGACGCTGTTGCGAACGTAGTTGACCGTATTGCCGGCCACGTCGTGATGCGTTGAATAAGGAAAGTAAGACGACTCGGTAAATGCGTCGAGCATCCAGAAAAGACGGCCGTCGTTGGAAACTACGATATAAGCGTCCTTGTCGTAAGTCAGAAATGGAGCGACGCCATTGACGATCTCGCGAATGTTTCGATTGATGAGAACCCGACTGTCATTCGTGACCGCATCCGAGAACGGCAAGCGCGAGAGATCCCCAACTCCCCATGCGAGCAACATGCGTCGCAAACGATTTCCAATCGGTATGCCGCCTGTGCCCTGATACGTGGTGGTGGCGTTTGTATCACCCTGCGGATAGTCAAACTCCTGCTGTCTAGTCTTAACGTAGACGTAACGATCTGTAGTCTCACCAAAATAAATCTCGGGTCTTGTAACCTTGATTTCGCCTTCAACCGGCATGTTCGACAAAACAAACTGCGGCAGTCCTTCGGGTGTAAATCCGTTGGCGCTGTTCATCGTCACGCCGTATCCGTGCGTGTAGATCAATCGCTCGTTGATCCAGTTACGTGATGACGCAGGCAGCTTATCGTCGTTGATCTCGCGCGGTGCAATCATCATCTGCCGCGTCTGGCCTGCCATGGCATAGCGATCGACGTCTACGTCGGGGAAGTCGTAATACGTGCGAATAGCTTGAATCTGGCGCAGGGTGTCCTGGAGTGCGCGCCAGTCCCACAGGCGAATGTTGTCCAGACTCTGGCGATTGTTTGGCAGATCGAGTGCGGCGGTGGAGTTCTCTGCTTCGAACTCGCGCAGCTCGATCTGATCGAGTGCAAAACCCTTTCGTGTCCAATCGAGGTTGTAGCCGATGAAAGTAGTTTCGCGGTCGAGTTCGTTCGG